>JBITAG010000040.1:0-8350 GCA_044439985.1 Phycisphaerales bacterium JB059
CTCTTCCGATCTATCCTGCTCATCCGCCTCTCGGGGAAGCGGACGACCTCGCAGATGAACAACTTCGACTGGATCGTGACCGTCGCGATGGGGAGCATGATCGCCTCCCCCATCCTGATCGAGAAGGTCACGCTCGCGGACGCGTCGCTCGGCATCGCGATGCTCCTCCTCCTGCAGTTCGCGGTGACCCGGGTCTCGACCCGGTCCGACGCCTTCGAACGCCTCGTGAAGGCCTCGCCGACCCTCTTGGCCTACAACGGGAGCCTGCTGCACGGCGCGATGCGGCGCGAGCGCGTCACCCGGGCGGAGGTCATGGCGGCGTTGCGGGAGGGCGGGCTCACACGGGTTGATCAGGTGGGCGCCGTGGTGCTCGAGACCGATGCAAGCATGAGTGTGCTCCCCCGGAACGAACGGCTCTCCGTCGAATCGATCGATGAAGTGGGACGGGAGTCTCCGGCGAAGAAACCGGGCGCCTGACCGCCCCCTACAGGGCGCCCGCGATCGCCCGCCCGTAGACCTTCACGCACTTCTCGGCGGCGCCCCCCCACGTCAGCCCGCGCAGCTCGTACTCCCCGTGCTGACGCAGCGTCTGGCTCAGCGGGGGGTACTTGAGCACGGCGACGATCTTGTTCGCCATCTCGTCCGTGTCCCAGAAGTCCACCTTCAGCGCGTGCGTCAGCACCTCGCTCACGCCCGACTGCTTCGAGATGATCACCGGCACGTCGTGGCTCATCGCCTCGAGCGGCGCGATCCCGAACGGCTCGGAGACGCTCGGCATCACGTAGATGTCCGCCATGCGGAAGACATTGTCCACGTCCCGACCGCGCAGAAACCCGGTGAAAAGCACCTTCTGCCCGATGCCGAGCGCCGCGGCCTGCTCGATCATCCGCACCGCCATGTCCCCCGAGCCGGCGACGACGAACTTCACGTCCTCGATCTTCTCCAGCACCCGCTTGGCGGCCTGGATGAAGTACTCCGGACCCTTCTGCATCGTGATGCGCCCGAGGAAGAGGACAATCTTGTCCTTCCGCTCGATCTTCCCCGCGTGGGGCTGGGCGCCCTCCTGCTCGACGCCGTTGTAAACCACGTCCACCTTGGCCGGGTCGGCGCCGTAGCGAGTCACGGCGATCGACTTGGTCAGGCGGGAGACGGTGATCACCCGGTCCGCCGCGTGCATGCCGCTGCGCTCGATGTCGTAGACGCCCTGATTGACGTTCTCACCCGAGCGGTCGAACTCGGTCGCGTGGACGTGCGCGACGAGCGGCTTGCCGGTCAGGGCCTTGAGGGCCATGCCCGCGGGGTAGGTCAGCCAGTCGTGCGCGTGGATCACATCAAACCGCTCGTGCGCGGCCAGGGCGCAGACCAGCTTCGCGTACCGCTGCGCGTCAGAGAAAAGGTCGCCCCCGTAGTGGTGCTCCCCCCCTTCCTCCGGCGCCACATCCTGCGCGATGTGTTCGAGCACTTCGAGCAGTTGGCGCGCCGACCCCGACCGGAGCCCCTCGATCTCGCCGAGCCCCGCTCCCCCCGCCACGCTCGCGCTGCCGGGGGACTCGGGGGAGAGCGCCTGGAGCAGGCGCCCCAGGTCGCGGCGGGCGTCGCCCTGCGGGTACGGGCTGGAGAACCCCGCCTCGACCTCGAAGAACCGGGTGGGCGCCGGCGTGGGCGCGTCCGGATCGCCCGGGTCCGGCTTCGCGAGCGTGACCTGCGACTCCCGGGCGGGGAGGACGCCCCGGCTCGCGGCGGGCGCCGACTCGGCCTTCGCCCGAGCGCGAACGTCCTCGACCAGGCGCGGGAGGGCGTCGGAGCCGAGGAGGCTGACGTGACCGCCCGAGGCGCCCCCGACCGACTTGGGCAGGATGAAGATGATCTCGTGACCCTGCGCCGCCAGCGCCTTGGTGAGCCCCTGGCAAGCGGTGCCGAGCCCCCCGGCGACAAACGGAGGGAACTCCCAGCCCAGCATGAGAATCCGCATGGCCCGCGCTCCGTCCCGGTCGGGTCAGTCCTCGTCCGCCTCGGCGCTCATGTCGCCCAGGTTTCGGAAGCACTGCTCGTACGCCAGCAGCCACAGCGCCGCCTGATCGGCGTCCTCGGGAACCTTGGACCGGAACGTGAAGAGCAGGTCCTCCGATCGGTAGTGCTGGTAGGTCGGCGCCTCGCCCTCGTACCCGAGATCGACCAGCTCCTCCTCCAGCAGCTCCTCGAGCTTGTCGCCCGAGTGCATCAGGTCCGACTCGATCGACTCGCTCTGCCAGCGGTCGGCCATCACGAGCGAGACCCAGAGCGACCCGTCCTCCCGCGCCACGCGGTAGGTGGCCGGCTCGGCGGAGTGCTTCGCCTCACACTCGAGCGTCTCGGGGCCGACGCGAATCTCGCCGAACACCCCGGCCTCCCGGGCCTTCTCCGCGATCTGTTTCAGCAGGTCCTGCATCGAGATCGAGCCTCTCCTGGCGCTCCTGGCGTGCTTGGCGGGGCGTCCGATCCCTCGCTCGGAGCAAGCCTAGGCTCTGCCCGTTCCATCGACGACGCCCGAGCGCCTCGTCGCTCGCAGTTGGCGGGCTATACTCGTCCCCGCGGGCGCGAGCCCGCGTCGAGCCCAGGTGGCGGAATTGGCAGACGCGCCACCTTGAGGTGGTGGTCCCGGCAACGGGGTGGAGGTTCGAGTCCTCTCCTGGGCATTGGCCGAACGAGGCGGGATGTGTCCCGCCTCGCGGTCGTTTTCCACCCCCCGGCGCTTCGGGAAAACCCCGATCCGGCACAACCGCTTCCCCCGCCCGCCGCTATAGACCTCATATGAGCCCACCCGCCCAACACCCCTGGCGCCCCCTCCCCTGGGGCACGGCCCTCTCCGGCGCCCTCCTCCTTCTGGTCGGGCTGCTCACCCTCGCCCCGACGCCCGCCCCGAACCAGCCCCCCCTGCTGGTCGTCGCCCAACCAGATCAGGACACCGGCTCGGTCGAGTGCGTCATCACCCGACGCGACGGACGCGAGATCTCCGGCATCTTCGTCGATCAGGACTCGGAGCAGGTCGTCGTCCGGGTCAGCGGCGTGCGCACCGCGATCCCCCGCGCCCAGATCCAGCGCGTCGAGTACCTCCCCCCGGTCGAGGACCGGTACGAGGAACTCCGCGCCACCATCGCCGACAACGACGTCGAGGGCCTGCTCTATCTGGCCGAGTGGCTCCGTCGGCGTGAACGCTACGACCTGGCGCTCACCGAGGTGAGCAATGCCCTCAAGGCCGAGCCCTACAACGAACAGGGCAAGGCGATGCGCGCCTGGCTTGAGCAACAGATCAAACTCGGGAAGCGTGCCCCCGCCCCGCGGACCGACGGGCGCCCCAGCATCCCCGGACGCGCCGCCGCCAAGCCCTTCCCGACGCTCTCCAAGGACGAGATCAACCTGATCCGCGTGTACGAGGTGGACCTGCGCGACCCGCCGCGCATCCTCATCGGTCGCGACGTCATTGAACGCTTCATGCAGGAGTACGCGCACAGCGAGCTGATTCCCGTGACCCGCGACGGGCGGGAGTCCTTCCTGCGGGCGCCGCCGGCGCGGATCCTCGATGTCATGTTCCGCCTTCAGGCCCGGGCGTACTACCCCGAGGTGAAGGTGCTCGACGACCCCGAGTCGATGCGCCTCTGGAAACGCAACGTCCACGCCGCCTGGCTCAACAACGCGTGCGCCTCGGCCCGGTGCCACGGCGGGGAGCACGCCGGGCGCCTTTGGCTCCAGAACAAGCACGTCAACTCCGACGCCACCGCCTACACCAACTTCCTCATCCTCGACCGCTTCCGCCTGCCCGACGGAACTCCCCTGATCGACTGGGATGACCCCGCCCGCTCCCCCCTCCTCCAGATGGCCCTGAGCCGCTCGGCCTCCCTCACCCCCCACCCGGATGTCGGGAGAGGCCCGGGGTCGCGGGGCTGGCGCCCCGTCTTCCGGTCCACCGAGGATCGACGCTTCCAGCTCGCCGTCGAGTGGATCCGGTCCATGTATCGCCCGCGGCCCGAGTACCCGATCGATTATCAGCCCCCCCTCCCGAGCGGCGTCGAGCCCCTCGACGGGGAGCCGGCGCCCCCGGTCGAGCGGTAGGCCCGCCTGATGCAACCGGGCCGGATTGCGAGCGGATCGGTCCCCGCCCACCCGGCTCGGCCCCCGGGAGGCGTGAACCGAACCGCCCCCCGTGCTAGAGTCACCCCACGATCCGGCGAGCCGCCAGGCCCCGGAAACGCCCCTCTCGAACCCGATTCCGCGAGGCTCTGCGATGATCCCATCGAACCACTCCGTCCGACGCCCGCTCCGAGCGTTGCCGTTTGTCATCGCCGGCGGCGTCCTCGTCCTGGGCGGGTGCGACGGCGGAGACGCGGCGGAGACCGCCGTCCACGAGGCCTCGATCGTCCTCAAGACGGGCGCGGCGGCGGACGTCGCCTCCCGGGGCGCCTCCACGAACGCCGACTCCCTCGCCGCGTACCGCGAACGCCGGCTCAACGAAGCCCTCCAGACCCTCGACGCCCACGTGGGCGAGGGGGACGGGGCGTTCGCGGGAGCCGCGGCGGTGCTCGCCTCCGTCGCCGAGAACGGGCTGGCGATCGAGCACGAGGCGGAGCTGATCTCCGCCCTGCGTGAGCTGTCGAACCGGCAGACCGTGGTGCGGGGCGTGCTCGGGGAATGGTGGAAGCACCACGCGATCGCGGCGTCCTCCGCGACCTTCGACCCCAAGGACTCGTTCGACGAACTCAACCGCCTGACCTCGGTGCTCGAAGAGGAAATCCAGCAGGTGCGCCAGAGCAAGGCGGCGCTCGACGAGAAGATCAACGCCCTCGACGAGCAGATCGCCGAGGCCATGGCTCAGGCCGACGCGCAGCGCAATCAGGCGGCCCAGATCGAGCTGGAGTCGAGCCGAGCGGCGCCCGCGGAGCGTCCCGCCCTCGCCGAGCGCGTGCGCGAGCACACCCGCCGGGCGGACTCGTACGAGTTCCAGGCCCAACGCCTGCAGACCCGCGCCGGGCAGCTGCGTCCCGACGCGGCGGAGAAGGGGCGTCATGTCGAGCGGCTGCAGACACAGCTCCGCCTGCTCGAGGATTCCCGCCAGCAGATCACCGAGCAGCAGCAGACCAGCGCCGACGACGCCGCCGCGGCACGTCGCGCCGCCCGGGAGACCGAAGGGTTGCTGTTTGAGCGCAGCGCGGCGTTGAACGACTACCTGCTCAACGAGGTGGGCGAGCTGGCCTCAAGCGCCGAGCGTCGCCTGCGCAGCGCCGTCTCCAACGCCGGCAAGTCCAGCGACAGCGCCCGGGACAGCGCCACGCTCGCCAAGGCCTCGGCGCAGCACCGCCTGGGCGACCTGCACGATCGTCTGGGCGAGGCCCACGCCACGCTCGCGGACCTGTTCGGGCATCTCGCCTCGCTGCCTCTGGAGGACACGGCCCGTTTCCAGGCCCTCGCCGACGAACGCCGCGCCTCGGCCGATGAGGCCCGCCGGTCCGCCCAGGACGCGTACGCCGACGCCGCCCGCTCCTTCCGGAGCATCCGGGTCCGGGGGGACGCGAAGGACGCGCTGAACGCGCTCGCGGACCGGCTGGAGGGTGTCGAGCCCGAATCCCTCGACGAGTTCGGGGGCGACGACGCCATGGACGAGACGCCGGTCGAGGACGGGACGGGTGAGGCCCCCGGCGACGACGAGATCGACGACTGACCCGGGGCCACCCGGCGGGCAAGAATGCATTGATGACGACCCAGCATGAACAGGCCCCCCGACCGCGGCGCGCCGCCCCCGAGCCGCAGCCCGAGGGCGTTCCCCAACTCATTGACGTCGAGCAGCACCTGATCTCGCCGACCGAGCCGGCCGTCGGGCGGGTGGTGAGCACGCGCCTGTGCACCGCGAGCCGCAAGGCCGCCGGGTTCGTCCGGCACGTCGAGATCGACGTCTCGGGGACCCCCCTGGCCGGACGCTTCCGGGCCGGGCAGTCCTTCGGGGTGGTCCCACCGGGGCTGGACGCGCGCGGCAGGGCGCACAAGCTCCGACTCTACTCCATCGCCAGCCCCACCCGGGGTGAGGACGGCCAAGGGAACGTCCTCGCGACAACGGTCAAGCGAACCATCGACGAGCACTGGGAAGACCACACCCTCTTTCTGGGCGTCGCGAGCAACTACCTCTGCGATCTGAAGCCGGGCGATGAGGTCCGGATCACCGGGCCGGCGGGCAAGCGGTTCGTCCTGCCCCAAGACCAGTCCGCCCACGACTACGTCTTCTTCGCCACCGGGACCGGGATCGCCCCCTTCCGCGCCTTCCTGCACGAACTGCTCGGCGGCGAAGGGGGGGCGTGCGCCTCGAGCGTGACCCTGGTCATGGGGGCGCCCTACGCCACCGACCTGCTCTACCACGACGAGCTGACCGCCCTTGCCCAGACCCACCCCAACTTCACCTACCTGACGGCGATCTCTCGCGAGCGCCAGGAGGACGTGGACCGCAAGCTCTACGTCCAGGGACGTCTCGAGACGCACCACGAACACTTCCAGACGATCCTCGGCTCCACCCGGGGGTTGGTGTACATCTGCGGGATCGCGGGGATGGAGCTGGGCGTCTTCCAGGGCCTGGCCTCCCTCCTGAGCCCCGAGGCCCTCGGGCAGTACCTGGCCGGCGAGGCGGAGCTGATCGCGCACCCGGAGACCTGGGAGCGGAAGATGATCCCTCGGAAGCTCCGCCCCACGAAGCGGGTGATGCTTGAGGTGTACTGACCCCCGGACGCCCCGGGCCGGGTGGTTTGACCCCTCGGCGGGCGCCCGCTAGCTTTCCGACCCCCGGGCGACAGCCCCTTTCGGTCTGAGGACAAAGGATCCGACGCGATGAATCGAGCCCGAATCAACGCCGTTCTGCGTGCCTCCGCGGGCGCTCTCGTGCTCGGGCTCTCGTGCCTGGGAGCGCAGGCGCAGACCTCCACGATCGACCCGGGCATTGTCAGCTCCGACTCGATCGGGACAAGCGAGCGCGAGGTCATCGAGCGTCACGTGAGCGAGTGGACCCCGGGCCTCTCGAGCGGTGACGTGGCCCGGGTCAACGCGAGCCGCCAGCGCCTCAGCCGCCCGCTGGAGAGCGCCACCATCGGCATCACCTTCCGCGAGGCGTACTCCGACGCCCTGGTCCCCGAACTCCGCACCCTTCTCGCGGGCGAGGACGTGGGCGCCCGGCTGGCGGCCCTGCGTCTGGCGGGCGAGCTGGCGACCGAGGCGAGCGCGGCCCTCCTGCTCGATCACCTCGACGACGCCGACGAGGCCGTCCGCTACTTCGCCATCGGACGCATGGCCTCCGCCTTCGAGCAGACGAGCGAACACCCCGCGGCCCTCTCTCCCGAGACGACGCTGGACATGGTCCGCGCCCTGGGTGACAAGATCGGGGCGACCTCTCCTCTGGAGGGTGACGCCGCGGTCCGGGCGTTGGGCCGGGCGATGCGGATTGACCGGGACGGGTACGAGGGCGCCCGGAACGAGGCCGCCCGCCTGCTCGGAGCGCGGGCCAGCGCTCGCATCCGGGCGATCTCGACCGATCCGATCGACGAGTCCGAACTGATCCTCGCCCTCAACGCGTGCGCGGCGGGTCGTTCGGCGGTTACCTCCACCGGCTGGCAGCCCGACCGCGACGCGACCCGTGAGCTGGTCGGGCTGGGCGGGGATGTCCTCGCGCTCGTCTTCAACCGGTTCGTGAACCAGAAGCTGCCCCCGCAGGGCGAGCGGGCCGTGGACGTGCAGACCACCCGGGCGGCGGAGAACCTGATCCTGTTCGCCCGCCGGCACGACGCCTCGCTCCGGGGCTCCGCCGACACGATCAACGCGTCGCGCCTCGGCGATCTGCTCGAGAGCGGGGACGACCGCACCTTCCGCACCCGGGCCCTGGAGCTGCTCGGGCGGGACGGCGAGCTGATCCGCACGTTCAACTTCGAGCCCGGACGCTTCATCGACCGCTGAGCAGGCCGCGTCGTCGCTCCTCGGGCGCGGTACAGTGCGCCCATGCTCAAGCTCCTTGTGCCCCTGGTCCTGATCTGCGGGCTGGTCGTCGGCGCCGTGCTCACGGACGGCGCGTCCAGGCCCGCCGACTTCACCTACATCAACGGCTCGGGGACCATCAACACCCTGGACCTCCAGCGGATGAGCTGGCAGCCCGATCTGCGCGCCGCCCGGATGTTCTTCGAGGGGCTCACGGCCAACGACGTCTTCACCTGGGGGTACGACGTCGTTCCGGGCGTCGCCGAACGCTGGGAGATCTCCGAGGACGGACGCACGTACACCTTCCACCTGCGGGAGGACGCGCGGTGGTCCAACGGCGAGCCGGTGGTCGCCGGGGATTTCGTCTTCTCCT
>JBITAG010000041.1:0-9165 GCA_044439985.1 Phycisphaerales bacterium JB059
GGACTTGCCGGCGCCGTTCGGCCCGACGATCGCGATGAGCTTCGCCTCCGGCGCCTCGTACTCGACGTCCCAGAGCACCGGCTTGCGGTGGTAGGCGACGGTGAGGGCGTGGATCGAGAGGGGGCTCTCGGGGGAGTGCTCGGGGCGGGCCGAGAGGTCGCGCGGGGAGGCCTGGTCGTGGGCCGGGAAGGGGCTCATGGCGACTCGCTCCCCAGCTTGCCGAGGCGTCCGCGTTCGGGCGCCTGCCCGCCCAGGGCGCGGGCGATGGTGGTGACGTTGTGATCGATCATGCCGAGGTATGTTCCCTCGTAGGTCCCCTCGCGTCCCATGGCGTCGGAGAAGAGTTCACCACCGATGGTGACCGGCTGCCCCCCGGCGCGGGCGCCGGCGATGAGCGACTCGATGTTGCGTCGGGAGACGGTGGACTCGACAAAGACGGCGCCGACCCGGCGATCGACGAGCAGGTCCACGAGGCGCTGGATGTCACGCACCCCCGCCTCGGACTCGGTGGAGATGCCCTGGATGCCGACGACCTCGAAGCCGTAGCGACGCCCGAAGTAGTTGAAGGCGTCGTGCGCCGTGACGAGGACGCGGGAGGACTCCGGCACGGTCTGGAGCACGTCCCGGGCGTACTCGTCGAGGCTCCGGAGTTGCGTGGTGTACGCCGTCGCGTTGGCGCGGTAGCTCGCCTCCCCCTCCGGATCGAGTTCGATGAGCTTGTCACGCACGACCTCGACGGCGCGGGTCCACGCGACCGGGTCCATCCAGACGTGGGGGTCGAAGTGCCCGGCGAACTCCTCGGGTTCCAGGAGTTCGGACTCATCGAGCAGCTCGGTCACCGCGTGCACGGGGCGCCCGCTCGTGGCGGCGCGGATCAGCGCGTCAGTCATCTTGCCCTCCAGGAGCAGCCCGTTGTAGAAGACGGCGTCCGCCTGGAGGAGCTTGGCGATGTCGGACCGGGTGGGCTTGTAGAGGTGCGGGTCGAGGCCGGGGCCCATGAGGGCTTCGACCTCCGCCCGATCGCCCGCGACGGCGCGCACGGCGTCGGCCACCATGCCCGTCGTGGCGACGAGGGTGAGGGTCTCGGGGGCGTTGGTCCGGGCGGGGTCGGGCGAGGCGCCGCCGCATGCCTGGAGGGAGGCGAGGAGGCAGAGAAGCGTGAGGACGAGGCTCGTGGCACGCATGGGGATCATCTCCTGGAAATGTAGCCGCGACTACATTACGGAACAAAGACCCCGCCGGTCAACCGCGCCGGCGCACAAGAAAGCCCCACGCGGGGCGTGGGGCCTGAAAGAAAGCGGGAAAGGGATGGCGGGTCAGCGCCGGCGGCGGGCGGCGCCGAGCGCCCCCATCGCGAGCAGGGCCAGGCCGGAGGGGGCGGGGACCTTGATCGCGGTGAAGATCCAGTCCTGGGAGCCGTGGCTGATGGGCGATCCGTCGCTGTTGGTGGTCAGCCAGCCGCGCCCCACCCACGAAGAGTCGTCGCCGTCGAGACGCCACCCGTCGGCGCCGAAGGTGAAGGTGCGACCCGCGGGGCCGTTGGCGCCGGAGGCGTCTTCGAGGGCGTACCAGGTGACGGTCTCCATCGTGTCGAGTCGGGTGATGGTCCCGTTGTTGAGGGCGGAGAAGCCGTCCACGGCCCAGCCGTCGGCGGTCGTGACGACGTTGGCCTCGTAGCGGAAATCAACCTCGATATCGAAGGGGCTGTCCCAGCCGGCGCCGGTGTCTTCGCCGCCGTGGAGCGTCCCGGCGATATCGATGAAGATCTGGCCGGTCATGTCATCTTCGGAGATGACCATGTTGAGGTTGTTGTAGACGTTGGCGCTGAAGGTGACCTCGTTGAGGCCATAGGCGCCGTCGAGCCGGAGCGCGTAGGTCGGATCCACGAGGCCACCGTTGGGGTGGTCCTGGATGAGGAACTCGGCGACGGTCGTCAGGCCCGCGGAGGCGATGGACGCGTACGTGCCAACCAGAATCGGCGCAAGAAACAGCTTCATGTTTTCTCTCTCTCGTTGGGCGGACACTCCACCCCAGTGGCCGCGACAGGACAAACTCACTGTGCGGCGCCCCCCTCAGGGCGCCTCTCTCTTCTCTGCCAAGAGGATAGACCGCCCGATCCGCCCATGACCAGGGGGTTTTTAGAGTCTCGACCTTTATCGGACGTCTACGGCACGCCCCCCGGATCGCCGATCGCGTCCACCCGTTTGGCGATCAGGCGGAGCAGCGGCTGGGCCTCGATCTCGGCGCTGGGGGCGCCGACGCCGTTGATGATGAGCAGGCGGTTCTCGATCCCGCCCCAGGCGAGGAGGCCGAAGGCGGCGCTTCCGCCGCGCGCCATGGTCTCCTTCGCGTAGTACGCGAGCTGGCCGTCTCGGAGTCGGAGTGACTTCTGCTCGGGGGTCGATCTGGAACCGTCCGGATTGAACGCGAACCGCATCGCCTGAACCCGGACGAGTTCCAGGAGAGGCTCGATGGCCGCTTTGGCCTGCACGTCGGTCTCGTACTCGAGGATGGAGATCACCAGCGCCCGGGCGTCCGGGCTCTTGGGCGTGGGCAGTTCCATGCGTCCCACGAGGCTCGCGCTGATGAGCCCATCGCGGATGGACGCCTTGGCCTCTTCGGAGAGCAGTCCGAGCCCGGCGCCGAGCGTTTGCTCGAGCCCGTCTCTCCGGAGGGGGGTCCAGTCACCGGGCCCGAGGATGGCCTCGAAGCCGTCGAACGCGCGTTCGATGGCATCCCCTCGGCGTCCGCTCACACTCACCAGTTCGGTGATTGAGGCTGGCGGGTTGGCGAGGCGTCGCCAGACACCCTGCATGCCCTCGTCGCGCTCGACGGACTCGCAGAATCGCAAGCCGTACCGGTACGCGCGGGCCCCCTGGTTGAGCACCGGACCGTCCCCCGGGATCCGGTCGTCCGCCCACCGGTGAAGCTCGTCGCCCCCGATCGATTGGGCGATTCTGAGTTGGACGAGCGTCGCCTGTCCCTCGACAACCGCCGAGCAGAGGAAGTGGGTTTCGAGACGGTTCTGTTCCAGCGCCTTCGTGAACCCGGCGCGATACACCTCCAGCAGCCCCACCCTTTTGTCCTGGACCGCGTGCACCAGCTCGTGCGCGATCACCTGGTCCAACGCGAGCGACGGGTCGAGCCCGGCCTGACGGGCCTGGTCCTTCAGGACCTCGATCCACTCGGGCGAGACGAGCAAGGCCTGATCGCTCATGGCGTACTTTGCGATGAGCGGCGTGGCCGCGACCGATTGCTTCACCCGATCCGCGTACTGCTCCTCGGTGAGGCCGACGCCGGGAGGGAGCTGGCCCTCCAGGCTCGCGAGGGTATCGAGGTAGACGGCCTCTCCGAGTTCCGCCCGTGTGAGCGTTCGAACGGGGACGTTGGGAACCGCGTCCACTTCCAGGTGACGGGCCACCAAGGGCGAGACGCGCGCGATCGACGCCTCGATCTCCCGCGCCAGCTCGCTCGAACCGGTTGGCGCCTCGTGTTGCGCGTCGGGCCCGGGCTGCGTCGCCGGTTGCATGGCGGTCGCCACGGAAGCGATCACACCAACGGCGATGAAATCTGTCAGTCCCATGCTCGCCCCCTGCGGTGTTCGTGGCCCGGGGCGAGTCTACTCGGCGAACATGGCCTCGATGAAGGCTTCGGGGTCGAAGGGCTGAATGTCCTCGGGGGTCTCGCCGACGCCGACGAACTTGACGGGGATGTCCACGCTCTGTCGGATGGCGACGACGATCCCGCCGCGGGCGGAGCCGTCGAGCTTGGCGAGGAAGAGTCCGGTGACGCCGGCGCTCTTGGAGAACTCCTCGGCCTGGCGGAGGGCGTTCTGGCCGCTGGTGGCGTCGAGGACGAGCAGGACCTCGTGCGGGGCGCCGGGGATCTGCTTCTCGATGACCTTGCGGATCTTCTCGAGCTGACGCATGAGGGGGTCTTGCGTGTGCAGGCGCCCGGCGGTGTCCAAGATCAGCACGTCCACGGCGCGGGCCTTGGCGGCGGCGCAGGCGTCGAAGGCGACCGCGGCGGGGTCGCCCCCCTGCTGCCCCTTGACGACCTCGACACCGAGGCGCTCGCCCCAGATCTCGAGCTGGCGCACTGCGCCGGCGCGGAAGGTGTCGCAGGCGCCGAGGAGGACGGTCTTGTTGTCGGCGCGCAGCGCAGCGCAGAGCTTGGAGATGCTGGTGGTCTTGCCGACGCCGTTGACGCCCGTGACGAGGATCACACTCGGGGCGGTGTCGGCGAGGATCAGTTCGCGGTCGGCCTCGGGCCACATCGCCTTGAGGCTGGCCTTGAGGTATTCGAGAACGTCCTCCCCCTTGGTGAGCTTGCCGGCCTTGTAGTCGGCGCGGATGCCGGTGATCAGCTCGCGGGTCGCGGCGACGCCGACGTCGGACTGGATGAGGCGGGCCTCGAGTTCATCGATGAGCGCGTCGTCGAGCCTGCGCCCCAGGAGGATCGAGCGGAGCCCCCCCGCGAATGTTTCGCGGGTGCGCGAGTGCCCCTTCTTGAGTGATCCGAGAACGGTCTTGAACAGCGCCATGGGTCAGCCCTCCTGCGCGTCCGGGGTCGGGGCGACCGGGTCAACCGGCTCACCCTGGAGGCGTTTGAGCACCTTCCCCAGCAGGGCGTTGACGAACGCCGGGGACTTCTCCGTGGAGAACTGCTTGGCCAGCTCGACCGCCTCGTTCACCACCGCCTTCGGGGGGGAGGCGTTGGTCGTCATCTCGTACCAGGCGAGCCGGAGGATCGCGCGGTCTACGGCGGCCTGGCGGGCGGTGGGCCAGTCGGGCGCCAGGGCGGTGAGTTCCGCGTCCGCCTCCGCCCGGGCGTCCCAGGCGGCGCGGGCCTTCGTGACCGCGTCGTCCCGGTTCTTCGCGGAGACGCCCGTGATCCCGTCCACGAGGACAAGGCCCTCCTCGGCGAGGGAGTCGAGGTCCTCGATCGAGTCGCGCAGCTGCGTGTGCTCCGTCTCGGGGCTCGCGTCGAGCTGGTAGAGCGCCAGGAGGGCGAGACGCCGGATGTCACGGGGGGAGGCCATCAGGCGTTCTCCGCCTTGTCGGAGGGGGCTCGGTCGAGCGTGAACTCGAACGCGGGTTGTTCGGCGTCGGCGGCGTCCTCGATCGCTCGGATCGCGTCGAGGGCCTGCAGGACCGCCGTCATCGCCTCGTGTCCCTTGTTGCCCTTGGCGCCCCCGGCGCGGTCCCGCGCCTGGTCCGCGTTCTGGCAGGTGAGCACGCCGAACGCCACCGGCAACCCCGCGGCGACGCTCAGGCTCGCGAGCGCCTCAGCCACCGCGCTGTTCAAGTGCACGTCGTGGGTGGTCTCCCCCTTGATGACGCAGCCGAGACAAACCACACCGGCGTACAGGCCGGACTGGATGGCGGCGGAGGCGATCGCGGGCAACTCGAAGGCGCCGGGGGCGTCGATCACGGCGAGCGGGCCGCCTTCGGCGTAGCGCTCGGCGTAGGCCTGGATCGCGCCATCACGCAGCGGGGAGGTGATCGAGTCGTTGTACCGACTGACCACGATCGCGACGGGCGGGGGGGTGTTCTGGCTGAGCTCGGGCATGGACCGCGATCGTAGGAGGTGCGAGGGCGCCGGGCGGTAGGATGGGGCCCATGCGTCGCCTTCTCCAACAACTGGCGCCGGTTCTGCGTCTGACCCGCGTGACGACGGCGTTCGCGGCGGTGGCGAACGTCTGGTTCCTGATCCTCTGGACCCGGGCGCACACCGGGTACGAGCTGCCCGAGGCCTCCGCGGCGATGCAGGACCGCCCCCTCTGGGTGCTCCTGCTCGCCGGGGCGGGGAGCGCGCTGGGGCTGTTTTCCTACGGGACGAGCCTCAACGACGTGACGGACCTGCACCGGGACCGCTCGATGAAGCTCGACCGCCCGATCGGGGAGGGGCAGATCTCGCCCGAGGCGGTGGTGCTCAGCGTGGCGGGATCCCTCATCCTCGCGGTGCTGGGGGCGACGGCGTTCGGAACGCTGGCGGTCCTGCTCACCCTCCTCGTGGCGCTGGCGATCCTCGTCTTCAACGTCCTGGGGAAGTTCGTCCCCGGGTTCGGGATGGTGCTCCTGGGCGTCATCTACGCCGGGCACATGCTCACCCCCAACGTCCACGCCCGGTTCCTGATCCCCGTCTGGCTGGTGATGACGCACGCGCTCGTGCTCGCGGGATTGACCCACCGCCTGGCCCGACGCACCCCGCCGATCTCCCGACGGGCCTTCGTCTTCGCCTTCATCGGGTGGGCGAGCGTGAGCACCGCCCTGGCCATGTTGATGTGGGCGCGGGTGGGCACGCTCTGGCCCGAGTGGGTGTCCCCCACGGCGTGGATCGGGCCCGCGGTCCTCGCCGGGCTCTTCGTCGCCATGGTGGTGCGGCGCGTGCGCACGCTCGGGGTCGGTCCGCGCGCGGCGGAGAAGGTGTCGCGCTACGGCTCGCTCTGGCTGGCCCTCTACGCGTGCGCCTGGCTCATGGGCGCCGGGCAGATCCGTGCGATGGCGGTGATGGGCGTGCTCGCGGGCGCCGGGTTCCTGGGCATGACGATGCTGCGGGAGCTGTACGCCTTGGGCGAGCACCCGGTCGGGTACCGACGCTAGCGGGGGCTCAAAACAGCTCGAGGGCGAAGAAGATCGCGGTAAAGATCAGGTCCGCCAGGACGATCGCGACGACGCACTCGACGACGGTGTTGGTGGTCGCCTGGCCGACGCCGGCGGCGCCCCCGGAGACCTTGAGCCCGTTCCCGCAGGCGATGACACCGATCAGGAGTCCGAAGACGGCCCCCTTGATGAGGCCGGTGAGGAAGTCCACCAGCTTGGCCTGCGTCACCATGTTGTCCCAGTACGTCTCGAAGGGGATGCCGAGGACGGTGACGGCGATGAGGACGGAGGCGAGGATGGCGACGCTGGAGGCGATGACGCCCAGGGCGGTCATGCTCACGGTCGCCGCGAGCACCCGGGGAACGACCAGGAAGCGGACGGGGTTGAGCGCGTGGGCCTCGAGGGCCTCGATCTCCTCCGAGACGACCATCGTGCCGATCTCCGCGGCGATCGAGGCGCCGGCGAACCCGGTGAGCACGATCGCGCCGATGAGCGGCCCCAGCTCACGAAGAACGGCGACGGAGATGATGTTGGCGACCAGCGCCTTCTGCCCGAACTCATCGAGCGGGGGAGAGAGCTGGAGCGCGAGGATGAGCCCGACGGCGAAGGAGACAAGGGAGACGATGAAGATGGACTGGACGCCGACGCGGCAGATCTGCGTCACGATGGCCGCACGCCCGAGGCGCACGCGCCGGTTGGTCACAGCGCGCCAGACCCAGGTGTGCGCCTGCCAGAACAGGAAAAGGAGCGTCCCGATGTGCTCGAGCACGTTGAGCACGCGCATGCCGATGTAGCCGAACGGCGCGAGGAGGACCGTCGCGGGTGAGGGACCGGTCTTGGGGGCGGGGTCGGCCATGATCGCTGCGCCCGGCGAGGGGGCGCGACCTACGCGCTGATCGCGTCGTCGAGTGAGTCCACGATGGTGAAGAACTGGTTGAGCCGGGCGATCTCGAAGATCGCTCGGACCTTGTCGTTCATGGCGCAGAGCACCATGTTCGTCTTGTTGCCCTTGGCGGTGCGCATCGACTCGACCAGCGTGGCCAGCCCGGAGCTGTCCATGTACCCCACGTCCTCGAGGTCCACGATCAGCTTCGACGGACGACGCTCGTGCACCGACCGGAGCGCCACCCGAAGGTCCGGGGAGCAGCTCATGTCCACGTCCCCGGCGGGACGGACCACCACCACCCCCTCGGCGACGTCATCCCGGACCGCGATGTTCTCTTGTGGCGCCATGGAACTCATCGAAGGATAGCCTATCGCCCGCTCGGCTGACGCTCGTTGACGGGCGCCGGAGTCGGCGAGCAGGACCCGAGCCGGACGGGGTGATCCTGGGCCTCGGCCTTTTTGGTCAGGGTCAGGCGCATCCCCTTCCCCTCGCGTCGTTCGTACCGTGCGTCGTCCATCACCTCGCGGATGATGTGGACGCCCAGACCGCCCGGGCGGATGTCGGACAGCTCGCGCCCGCGCATCTGCATCGGCTCGACCTGCTTGGCCTCGTCCTCGATCACGATCTTGATGCCCCCCGGACGCCCGCACCCGTCATCGACGGGCCAGATGCTGATCCAGATCGGGCGGTCCGTCCGCCGGTTGTACCCGTGGCGGATGATGTTGCACAGGGCCTCATCCACCGCGAGCGCGATCTTGGAGCAGTCCAGGTCATCGAAGCCCAGACGCTTGGCGACCGAGCCGACCAGTTCCCTGGCGCCGCACAGGTAGATGGGGTTGCTCAGCAACTCAACGCGGATGTGGGGTCTGTCACTCATCGGGATATTCTTCGGAATCGCGCCCCGCGATCGCGCGCCGGGGGGCGGCTTGCCCAAGATTCGCGGCCGCCTGTGCGGGCTGGTCCGCGTGTTCCATCCCGGTCGGGCTCCGCCCGGGGTCGCGCTCGGGGCTCTCGGGCGCGCGGGTCTCCGCGAACTCCGATTCGGCCCATTCGACCCACCGGTTGACGCTATCTCGACGGAGCCACTCCGGGTCCGCGTACCGATAACCGAACGTCTGCCCCCCCGAGATCCGTTCCAGAGCACGAATGGCGAACATTCGCTCGGCGGGGTCGTCGCTGTCGAGCTTATCGATCAGCGGCGCGATGGTTGATCGGTCATCCTGGGCCGCGGCGTCCACGATCGCGTCCAGACGTTTCGAGGGCGCCGGGGAATCAAACGCCGGATCAAGCGAGGGGAAGCAGCCCGGGAGCGCCAATGCCAGCCCGGCAAGGGCCAATCCGGCGATGCTCGCGTTTCTCCCTCCGGGCGCACCCATGCGCCAGAGTCTATTCGTCTCGTCACACGCGATCATGAGGCGTTGTTCTCCGTGCGACGTGAGTTTGCACTAACTAATAACTCGGGGAAGGCGGAACGGGCGCCCTCTGCTTGTCGGCCCGACACGGGTCGGGGGGTGAGCGTCTACGCTTGCGTTTCCCCCGGGCAGGAGGCCCGGGACAACGCGGGGCGAGCCATGCGACACGAAGAAGTGGTGCCAGTTCTCGACTTTGGATCCCAGACGGCCCAGCTGATCTGCCGCCGGGTGCGTGAAGCTGGGGTATTCTCACTCCTGGTTC
>JBITAG010000042.1:0-5984 GCA_044439985.1 Phycisphaerales bacterium JB059
GGGGGGCTCGGGGCTGCTCATCGAGGACTGCGTCTTCGCGGGGGGGAGCAACGGCGTGGTGCTCCAGGGGGGAGACCGGCGGGTGCGCGACGTGCGCGTGCGACGAAGCATGGTGCTCGACGTGGGCGGGAAGTTCGGCAACGCGCATGGCCTTTACGCCTGGGGCGTCGATGGGCTGCTTGTTGAGGGGTGCCTGTTCGATCACGCCGACCCCGAGGATGACCCGTTGCGCCGGCACCTGCACGCCGGGTCGGACAACACCGGCGTGGTGGTGCGCGAGAACATCTTTGCCCGGGCGTCCGGGGAGGGGGCGCTTCTCGCGTGCGGCGGGGAGGTGGTGTCGAACGTCTTTGCGATGTGCCCCCGGGGCGTGACGCTTGGAGGCGGGACCTACGACCCGCTGACCCACAGGCTCGGGGTGACCGGGAGGGTGAGCGGCAACGTGGTGATGGACGGGGGTGAGGGGATCGTCGCGACGAATATCAGGGACGGGGAGCGCGCCGCGGTCGTGGCGGAGAACATCGTGGCGCGGACGTCGGGCGTGGGGATCCGCGTGGGTGGGGCGCCGGAAGGGGTGGGCGTGGGCGCCCTCGAGGTGCGCGGCAACGTGGTGCACGCGTGCGCCGTCGGGATCCGGCTCGGTGGCGAGATCCGGGAGGGGGTGCGGGTGATGGAGAATCAGGTGGCCTGCCCGACGGGGGAGGGTGTCCTGATCGAGTTGGCGGGGGGCGAGGCGGAGCTTGGGGGGAACCTGTACGGCGCGGGGGTCAACGTCGCGGGCGGGGAGGCGTGCGCCGGGCGGGCGTGGGCCCGGGTGACGGGGGAGGCCGACGGGGTGTGGGGGGCGCCCGGGTACGCCGAGCCGGGGCGGAGCCTGGGGTCGATGAATCTGGCGCGTGGTGGGGGGGCGACGGCGGAGGCGTACCTCGGGGCGCTGCGCGCGCGCGGCGCGGGGGTGTGGAATGAGGAACTCGACGCGGTGAGCCTGATCGAGCACGTGCGCGCGGGGTTCGCGATTACGCCCGAGACGCGCGTGATGGCGCCGACGCCCTAGGGGAGCGATCGGGCGGCGCGTTCGAGCCAGGCGGGGTGGTCGAGGTACCAGCGCACGGTCGCCCGGAGCGCGTCGGGCCAGTCTGAGCGGGTGGGGCGCCAGTTCAGGTCGCGTTCAAGACGGGAGGCGTCGAGGGCGTAGCGCCGGTCATGTCCGGGCCGGTCGGGCGCGTGGGTGATGAGTGACCGGTCCTTGTCGAGCAGATCGAGGAGCGTGCGGGTGAGGTCGAGGTTGGAGCGCTCGTTGTTGGCGCCGACGTTGTAGACGCTCCCCGGGCGGGCCTGATCGGCGAGGCGGCAGAGCGCGTCGCAGGTGTCGTCGACATGGATCCAGTCGCGCACGTGCAGGCCGTCGCCGAAGAGGGGGACGGGTCGGTCGTGCACGAGATTGGCGATGAAGCGTGGGATGAGCTTCTCGGGGAGTTGGCGGGGGCCGAGGTTGTTCGAGCAGCGCGCGATCACGACGTCGAGTCCGAAGGTGAGGTGGGCGGCCTGTGCGAGGAGGTCGGCGCTGGCCTTGCTTGCCGCGTAGGGGGAGCGGGGTTGAAGGGGGCTCTGCTCGGTGAAGCGTTGTTCGGGTCGGTCGAGGGGGAGGTGGCCGTAGACCTCATCGGTGGAGACGTAGAGGAAGCGTCGTTCGCCCGGGGTGAGGCGAGCCAGGTCGAGGAGGGTCTGCGTGCCGAGGATGTTGGTGGAGATGAAGGGCTGCGGGTCGGCGATGGAGCGGTCGACGTGGCTCTCGGCGGCGAGGTGGAGGACGACGTCGGCGCGTCGCATGTGGGGGCGGACGGCCTCGGCGTCGCGGATGTCGGCGTGGACGAACTCGTGGCGAGGATGGTCGTCGAGTTCGGTCAGGTTGTCAGGGTTGCCGGCGTAGGTGAGGGCGTCGAGGTTGATGACGTGGACGTCGGGGCGGGTGGCGAGGACGAAGCGGGCGAGGTTGGCGCCGATGAAGCCGGCGCCCCCGGTGATGAGCCAGGTTGGTCCGGGCGCGGTCACGGGTGGCGTCCCTCGGTGAGGCGTTCCTCGGCGCGGTGGAAGCTCTCGGGGTCGCCGGCGTCCACCCACCAGCCGTCGATGAAGGCGTGACGCAGCTCGCCCCGGCGCAGGTAGGCGAGGTTGAGATCGGTGATCTCCAGTTCGTCGCGGGCGGAGGGGGAGAGATCCCGCGCGAGGTCGAAGACGCGGGTGTCGTAGAAGTAGAGACCGATGACGGCGGCGTTGCTGGTGGGGTTGGTGGGCTTCTCGGTGAGGTCGGTGATGGCGCGGTCGCGATCGGCGTCCTCGAAGGTGGCGACGGCGAAGCGTTGGGGTTGGGTGGACTCGGTGAGGAGGATCATGGCGCCGCGGGGGTCGCGGAGGAATGCTTCGGCGTGGGGTTGGATGGCGTGTTCGAGCAGGTTGTCGGCGAGGAGGACGCAGAGGGGGTGGTCCCGAACGAAGGGCTCGGCGTGGAGGAGGGCGTCGGCGACGCCGGCGGGGGAGGGCTGGCGCGCGAGGTGAATCGCGGCGTGCGCGGGGAGGGGGCGTTGTTCGAGGTGGCGGCGCATGGCCGGGGCGTGTTCATCGCCGGTCACGAGGGTGATGTCGGAGAGGCCGGCCTCGAGGAGGGTGTCGATCGCGTAATCGATCATGGGGCGCCCGGCGAGGGGGACCAGGTGTTTGTTGCCCCCGGCGCTGAGGGCGTTGAGGCGCGTGCCGCGCCCCCCGGCGAGGAGGACGCCCTTCATGCGAGGGCGGCCTCGGGGGTGGGGGTGAGGTCGAGGCGGCGGGGCTCGGGCTGGGAGGCGGGGTGGTCGAGCCCGAGGACGGCGCGCGGGGGGCAGGGGTCTTCGAGGCGGGCGGCGTTGGGCGAGGCGCTCCAGGCGGTGGGGGCGCGGGTGTCGTGGTGCTGGTGAAAGGCGAGGATGTCGGCGACGGCGATGACGGGGCGGACACCGACCATGTAGAGGCGGCGCCCGAGGTCGTCGTCCTCCTGTCCCCAGCCCTCGTAGGACTCGTCGAAGCCGTTGACCTTGATGAAGTCGCGCAGGCGGAGGGAGAAGTTGGCGCTGACGAGCTTGGGCTTGTGGACCTTCATCATGCCGACGCGTCGGAGGAGGGCGTGTCGTTTGTAGCGTGCGTGGCGTTTGGCGACCTCGGCGAGCTGTTCGGGGGTGGGGGTCGCGGGTGGGCGCCCCTCGCGGAGGGCGTCCTCGTCGAAGTGTTGGGTCTGCTCGGGGGTGAGGTTGATGCGTCCGGCGTGGACGAGGACGCGCCCGACGCCGAGGGCGACGTGCTTGGCGACCAGCTCGGGCTCGGGGGCGCAATCGCCGTCGAGGAAGATGAGACGGGCTTCGTGGTCGGGATTGTGCTGGTGGAGGGCGCGGACGGCGTTGTTGCGTACCTGGGCCGAGCGGGACTGGCTCATGCGGGGGCGGGTGACGAGGCGGATGGGGAGGTTGAACTCGTCGGAGGCGGCGCGGGAGACGCGTTCAAGCTCGGGATCATCGTCGTCGCAGCTGAGGGTGATCGAGTGGGGGGGCGTGGACTGGCACGCGAGCGCGAGAAAGGTGCGTCGGAGGCGTTCGTGGGTGTGGGTGATGACGACGACGTGGGCCTCGGGCATGGCGGGCGATTGTACGACGGGCGGGGCGGTCGTCCCACCCGCGGGCGAGGATGGCGAATCGAGCGTCCGCCTGCGGATGTGAGAGCGGCGCGGTCAGCCGGGGCTGGCGGGCTGTTCGAGGAGGTCGGCCTCGCTGGGCTCGGGGTCCTGGTCCTCGGGGAGGTCGGTCTCCACGTCGATGAGGTGTCGGCGGATGAAGTCGAGCTGGAGGTTGCGGTAGTGGGCGCCGAAGCCGCCGTGCCGAGCGCCGGGGTAGACCATGAGTTCGAAGTCCGCCTCGGCCTCCTGCAGGGCGCTGATGAGCTTGACGGCGTTCTGAAAGTGGACGTTGTCGTCCATCGTGCCGTGGGCGATGAGGAGGCGCCCGTGGAGGTTGTCGGCGGCCTTGCTGATGTCGGTCGCGTCGTAGCCCTCGGGATTGTTCTGGGGGGTGTCCATGTAGCGTTCGGTGTAGATGGAGTCGTAGTCGCGGTAGCTGGTGACGGGGGCGCCGGCGATGCCTGCGGCGAAGAGGTCGGAGTGGGTGAGGGCGTAGGCGGTCATGAACCCGCCGTAGGAGTGCCCGGCCATGCCGATGCGGTCGGGGTCGATGTAGTCGAACCGCTTGAGCCAGTTGATGGCTTCCTCGATGTCCTGCATCTCCCGGACGCCGAGCTGTTTGTAGGCGGTCCAGGCGGAGCGGGCGCCCCGGCCGGAGGCGGGGTGGGGGTCCATGCGGAAGACGACCATGCCGAGTTGTGAGAGCATGTGGTCGTAGGCGCGTCCACCGCGCCAGCTGTCGCTGATGGAGGGCGCGTGCGGGCCGGCGTAGGTCATGAACCAGACGGGGTATCGGTGTTGGGGGTCGAAGTCGGGTGGGGTGAGGAGTGAGGCCTGGAGGGTGACGCCCTTGTCGGAGGGGATCTCGACGAGGGCGTAGTCGCCGCGCCGGTAGACGTCGAGGTCGCGGACGGGGTTGGTGTCGATCCATCGGATGAGGGCGCCGTCGATGGTGCGGAGGGCGACGCGGGTGGGGGCGTCGAAGGCGGAGAAGCGGTCGATGAACATGGAGGCGTCGGGGGCGAGCTGGATGGCGTGCGATCCGGGCTCGTGGGTGAGGCGGGTGAGATCGGAGCCGTCGAGCCGGACGCGGTAGAGGTTCTGGGCGATGTGGGAATCGACCGTGCCGGAGAAGTAGACCCAGCCGGCGTCCTCGTCGATGTGGTGGAGGGTGCGGGCCTCAAACTCGCCGGAGGTGATCTGGTTCTTGAGGGAGCCGTCGGGGTTGAAGCGGTAGAGGTGTCGCCAGCCGTCGCGTTCGGAGGCGAGGATGAAGGAGCCGTCGTCGAGGTATTTGGCGTCGTGCTGGGACTCGACCCAGGCCTCGGTGGTCTCGCGGAAGAGGCGTTTGGCCTCGTCGCCGTCGGCGGGGGCGTGGATGAGGTCGAGCCAGGTCTGGGCGCGGTCCTGGATATCGAGGCGGACGTGCCTGGCGTCGGGGGTCCACTGGACGTGGGAGACGAGGTAGGCGCCCTCGTCGTAGTCGGAGAGGTCGAGCGGGCGGGGGGCGCCGCCGGCGCGGTCCACGACGAGGACGCGGACGTGCGGGTTGCGGTCGCCGGGCTTGGGGTAGCGGACGGTCTCGGCGCGTTGGGGCTCGTCGCCATCGTGGATGATGGTGAAGTGGGGGACGCTGGCGGAGTCGGTCTCGAAGAAGGCGATCTTCTTTGAGTCGGGGGACCACCAGTACGCCTTCCAGTTTCGCCAGAAGATCTCCTCGAAGTAGACCCAGCTGGCCTTGCCGAAACGGTGGTCGTCGGCGCCCCCGGTGGTGAGGGCCCGCTCGGTCTGGGTGTCCAGGTCCACGACCCAGAGGTTGTTCTCGCGGACAAAGGCGATGAACTGCCCGTCGGGTGAGAGGGTGGGGATCTCTTCGCGCTCGGGGGTGGCGGTGAGGCGGGCGACGGCGGAGCCGTCGGTGTTGGCGGTGTAGAGGTCGCCCGCGTGGGTGAAGACGACGCGGGTGTGCTTCGGATCGGGGTGGGCGAAGCTCCCGCGGGCGATGCGTCTGGCGTCGTCTTCGTCGATGGCGGGGTGGGCGGCGAGTTGTTCGGCGATCAGGTCGGGATCGGTGTCGAGTTCCTCGGTCCGGCCGGTCGCGGCGTGGACCTTGTACGTCCTTCCCTCCTTGCGTTGCTGGTAGTGCTCCGGGTCGATCCAGCGGTCGATGCGCACCGGGGCGCCGTTGAGGTTGATCCGGTCCTTCCGGTCCTTGGCGTAGAGCGCGTCGAAGGTGATGGGCTTGTTGGTCTCGCGGTCCTCGGGAAGGGGGGCGAGGGGGAGG
>JBITAG010000043.1:0-2815 GCA_044439985.1 Phycisphaerales bacterium JB059
GGGGTCTGGATGGATTCCGGATAGCCAACACAGTTGCAGCGGAGCTCTATGCGCTTGACACGACCAACGTGGATAAAGAAGCGGTATCGGCGGCGCACGCCATTGCCAGCGCGCTTGAAAGGCTCGACGAGACATATGAACAAGTCCAGAACGAGGCGGGCGCCGAGACCGTGGGTTCTACTTGGGACGGCTCAAACCCTGGAATAAACGCGGGTGCGAGCGGAGTGGGGAACGGAGTTGCCGCGGCGTACAAATACCGCCGGCTGCGGAACGGCCTCCTGATCAGTGCCCAAGAAACAGCAAGAAACGCGCGAGCGACGCTCTCTTCCCGCCACAGGATCGAACTGCCCGAACTCGACCCATACCGAGATTGAGGCGTTGGCCGCGCGAGGTCCAAGATCGCTCTTGAACAGACGCCGCTAACGGCTTCTTGTCCGCGGCGCGTCCCGGGGGCAAACCCCCTATCCTCCTCCATGAATATTGCACTCACCGGCGCCTCCGGGTTCATCGGTTCCGAGATCACCAAGGCCGCCCACGCCAGGGGGCACAGCGTCACCGCCCTCGTCCGCGAGACGAGCCGGCGGGATCACATCGAGTCCTTCGTCAATCGTTTCGTCGTGGGGAACCAGGACGATGCGGGCGTCTGGCCGGCGCTGCTCGAGGGCGCGGACGTCGTCATCCACAACTCCACCGCGTGGTCCTGGAAGGGCGAGATCCCCTTCGACGAGTACGTGCGGTCGAACCTGAACGGCTCGCTCGGGCTCCTCAAGGCCTCGGCGCCGATGCCGTTCGTGTTCATGAGCACCATCGGCGTGCACCACGACATGCGCGAGCGGTGGGGGGGGCAGATCGACGAGGACCACCCGAGCCGCCCGCCGAACGCGTACGGGGCGTACAAAGCCGCGGTCGAGATGTTCCTCTGGGCCGAGCACGCGCAGACCGGGCGGGCGTTCAGCGCCATCCGGCCCTGCGGCGTCTACGGCATCGACCCGAAGCTTGAACGCTCGATGGGCTTCCCGATCATCAAGAAGATCGCCGCGGGACAGAAGTTCACGCGGGCCGGGGGCGGGAAGTTCGTGCACGTGGACGACGTCGTCGCGGCGACACTGACCGCTGCGGAGGACACGGAGCACGCCGAGCGGGTGGTGAACCTCGTGGACTGCTACGCCCGGTGGGCGGACTGGGCCCAGATCGCCGCGGAGCTGCTGGGTGTGGAGGCGGAGATTGATTTCTCCAGCTCGGCGCAGCCCAAGAACCAGTTCCTGCCCGACGTCGGGCGGAAGATGGGCGCCGGGCTCGATCGCGGGCTGGACGGGATCCGGGCGCACCTGAGCGAACTCATCGACGCGATGCGCTCCGCGGGCGAGCTGTAGGCGATCGGATGGGACGGGACACGCCAGCGCTGCGCCTCTTTGTGGCGGCCTACCCGCCCGAGGCATTGGCGCGTCAGATGCTCGAGGCCGCCCGGCGGCTCGGGCCGAGCGACTGCCGATGGACACCCGTGGACCAGGTGCACCTGACGCTCCAGTTCATGGGCCGGGTTCCCCCGCGGGAAGTCGACGAGGTGTGCGAAGGCATCGAGCGCAGCGGGGCGGGGCTCGGGCCGATGCTTCTGACGTGCGAGCGTCTGATCACGCTCCCGGAGCGGGGACGCCCGCGTCTGGTCGCCCTCGAAACCGACGCCCCCTCGGCGCTGCTGGAACTCAAGCGCCGGCTCGCCTCCCGCCTCGCCCGCAACGTCCGCCCCGATCCGGCGGGCCGCTTCCGCCCGCATCTGACGCTCTGCCGGTTCTCGCGATCGGCCCGACCGACCCGCGTCAACGAGCCGGTGAGCCTCGAACCGTTCCGGATCGACCGGATCCGTCTGATGCGCAGCGAGCTTCGACCGGACGGCGCACATCACGCGGAGATCGGCGTGTTTCAGCTGCTCGGGGACTCGAAGGCCTGACCCACCAGCGCGGGCAGGATCTGCGCGGACTTGCCGCGCAGCGCCCAGGTGACAATCGACGACATGGGCGTGTCCTTCGGATTGACCTCGATCGTGCGCGCGCCGTTGGCGGACGCCAGTTCGATGAACCCCGCCGCCGGGTAAACGACGCTCGACGTGCCCACCGAGAGCAGCAGGTCACACGTCTCGAGCGCCGCGAAGCTGCGCTCCAACGCGGCCTCCGGCAGGGCCTCGCCGAACCAGACGACGTCAGGGCGGACCGGGGCGCCCGCGGGTGACATGGGGGGGAACTCGGCCCAGGGCTCGGGTAGTGGTGGGGGGGTGACACCGGCGCCGGTTCTGGAACAGCGCCAGGTCATGACCGAGCCGTGAAGCTCCACGGGATCGGTGTTGCCCGCTCGACGGTGGAGCCCGTCCACGTTCTGGGTGAGGAGGGTGAACTCGGCGCCCAGGGCGCAGATCTCGCGCTCCATCCGGGCCAGGGCGAGGTGCCCCGGGTTGGGCTCGCAGGCGGCACACCCGAGACGCCGGTGGTCGTACCAGCGGGTGACCAGCTCGGGATTGGTCGCAAAGGCCTCCGGGGTGGCGAGTTGCTGCGGGTCGAACTCCGCCCAGAGCCCTTCCATGGTGTCCCGGAAGGTGGGAATGCCACTCTCGGCGCTGACGCCTGCTCCGGTGAGGACGACCACGTGCCCGGCCTCCCGCAGGGCCCGGGCGGGTGCGCCGATTCCGTCCTGATCCATGGCGACCTCCTGTCGGTTCGGGCGGGGCGGAACGCCCGGCGGTACACTCAGAGCGTATGAGCGCCAAGGACCGGTCACTCATTGTCAGCGACGGCGGGCTCACGAGCCTGCTCGCCGCCTCGAT
>JBITAG010000044.1:0-43538 GCA_044439985.1 Phycisphaerales bacterium JB059
ACCCGAAACGCCGCCGGCGTCTCGGGCTGGTTGACGTGCGCACGCGCCGGGATGGCGCCGCCATCTCCCTCGACGCCGGCTCCCCCCTGCCGGGCGAGGACCTGACGCGTCGACTTTCCGACCGCGCCAGGCGAGGGCTCCCCCTGCTTATCGCAAATATGCGCGTCGACGCCGCTCTCGGGAGGCTCGTGCGCACGCCCCTGCTCCACGATACCGATCCCCTGGCGCGCCTCAACGCCGCACGGTTTGCCGAGCCCGTGGAGCTGGCCGATTACCTCTTCGACCCCGATTCGCGCGTGGCACGCACCGCGGTCCTCCGCTGGTCAACCGCGGGCGATCCCGACGGCGTGCGCTGGCCCCCCCGGCTCCGAGAGGCGGGACGGGCCCGGCTTGCGGGACGCCTCGAGCGACGCCCGGAGCCGGACATCGCCCGGTGCGGGGCCCAGGAGTGGGACCGGCTCTCCCCGTTCGACCCGCGTTCCCCCGTGGGACGCCTGGGCGCGCGCCGCTGGCTGGCCGAGGAGCCCAAGTCCTTCCTGGCGCAGCTCACCGATCGCCTCGAGTCCGCCGACGTGAGCACGCGCCTCGACGCGCTGCAGCTCGTCCGCGCCCTGCGGATCGGCGCCCGCCTGGAGAAGCACATCATCGCCCACGCCCTGCGCGATGAGGAGGACGCCCGCGTGCGCGCCACCAGCGTCGCCCTGCTCGGAGAACTCACCTCCGACGCCTCCAGCCAGGCGCTCCAGCAGGCGACGGCCAGCGCCGATCAGCGGGTGCGAGCCAACGCGGTCGAGGCCCGCGGGCGACGGGTCGCCGACGTCGCCGATCTGGCGACCGGAGACCCCGAGACCCACGCCGCGATGATTGAACTCAAGCACGACCCGCACCACCGCGTGCGGGCCAACGCGCTCAGGGCGCTGCTCCGCTCCGGAACACCCCGTCGCGCCCGTGTCTTCGAGCCCGCGGCGATCGAGGAACTCGAGGCGATGCTCTGCGATGAACGGGACATGCACCGGATCGCCGGGGTCTGGCTCGCCGAGCGCGTGCTTTCCGGCGCCGGACGCGCTCGCCTGGGGGGGCGATGGGACGATCTGGCCAGACGCGTGGCCTCGATCGCGACCGGGGACTCCTCTGAGCTGGCCCGCGCCCGCGCCTCCCGATGCGCGGCCCGCCTGCTCGGCGAGCTGCGCGGCGATCCCGGCGTTGAACTCGTCTCGGGCGGAGCCTCGGAGGGCGCGGCATGAGCGCCCCCCAGCTCGCGGTCCCGGTCGATCTGGTCACCTCCACGCCGAGCACGGCGTCGGGGGGCGATTGGCCCCTCATCATCGCCGTCATCGGCGCCGTCGCGTTCTCTCTCGTCACCCTCCACCTCTGGCTGCGCACCCGCGGGGACGGAGACTCGGACGAGGTCGCCTTCCGCGAACTCGCCGCGCGCCTCCGCCTCTCCAAAGAGCAGAAGCGACTCGTCCGCGAGATCGCCTCCGAACACCCGACGGCGACGCCCGCGGCGTTGCTCCTCTCCCCCTCGGCCCTCATCGAGGGGGCGACGCGGGCGGGCGAGCGGGGCGGGGTGGACCTCCGGGATCTGCCCGGGCTGCTCGCCATCCTGGGGGTGGGCGACGAGGCGACCCCCGCCCGGCCCGCCGAACAACGGGAGCGGCTCGAACTCATCGCCTGAGGGCGGGGGCATATGCCGGCGATCCGCCGGGCGATTGAAACTTGGGGTCCCCGACCTCGTAACAATGCAGGGAGCATCCGCGATGCCCGCGATGCCCTCGCACGGAGGCGCCCATGGCCCGCACACGCAGATCGCTCGCTCGAAACCTGGCACTGGTGGGGGGGCTCGCCCAGGCGGTCCTGTGGCCGACGCTCGCCGCGGCGCAGGATGGCGACGGAGGAGAGGAGCGGTACATGCGCGTCCGTGAGGCGTCGCGCACCGGTCCGGTCCGTCTCGAGCTGGCCATCCGGACGCTGCGTCCCAGCGAGGACGGCAAGCCGGTGGTGCACCTGGTCGGGGTGGCCCACATCGCGCAGCCCGCGTACTACCGCACGCTCCAGTCCTTCCTCGACAAGCAGGACCTGGTTCTCTTCGAGGGCGTGGGGCCCGACTGGGCGCGGGTGAGCGAGGACGCGAGCGATGTCGAGCGCGCCGACGCGACGACGGGACGGGTGCGGTTCATCGGCGCCGCGGCGGAGCGCTACCACCGGGCGATGGGGATCTACCCTGCCGACGCCAGAGCCCTCATCGAGAGTGCCGAGCCGTACGAACGCCGCCAGCTCGCCGACGCGATGACCGACGGGTGGGATCGGCCCATCCACTACCACGTCAGCGAGGAAGGGACGCTGGAACTGACCAGCCTCGGCGCCGACGGTGAGCCGGGCGGCTCCGGCGTCGAGGCCGACGTGCAGCTCTCCGAGATGGCGCCCATCTCACCCGACGAAGCGGGCGCCGGCGAGGGCATCCAGTCTCAGCTCGCCAGCGCGACGGGCCTGGTCTTTCAGCTCGATTCGATCGACTATTCCAGTGAGAAGTGGATCAACGCGGATATGACCGTCGGCGAGCTGTTCGGGACGACCGAGGGCGTGCCGGGCGAGGGGGAAGACCCCGGCGGACTCATGGGATTGCTCTCGGGCGAGTCGATGATGGCCAAGCTCATGGGGGGGGTCCTCAAGCTCATCGGGTCGAGCGAGTACTCGCGCGCGGTCTTCCGGCTCGCGCTGATCGAGATGCTCGGTCGGTCCGAGGAACTGATGGAGGTGGCCGTGCCGCAGATGGGGGGCGACCTGTTCGAACGCATCATCGAGGGACGCAACGAGGTGGTGATCGAGGCGGTCCGGGAGGCGAGCGAGGGCGCCGACGCCCCCGGCTCCATCGCGGTCTTCTACGGCTCGGGTCACATGGAGGGCCTCGAACGCACGCTGCTGGAAGAGGACGGGTACCGCGTGAGCGAGACCACGTGGCTCCCCGCGATCGTCGTGGACTACGACAGCTCCGGCATCCCCGCCCGCCAGGGGGCCTTCTTCCGCTCGATGATCGCCCGCTCGCTGGAGCAGCAGGTCGAGGCGATGCGACGGATGGCGCCGACGCAGGACTGACCAACCCGGCGAAGACGATCCTGTGCAATTGGGTGGAACACCCCGGGGGTGCACGCGAACAGAGCGTGACGCCCCTCGGGTGTCGTTCTGTTCGGGTTGCCCCGGTCGGGGTGTGCGCTGGCTGAAAGCCTCAGGACCAAGGAGAGATCATGCGTGGAGCAGCGATCGTGCTGTGCGGGATAGGCGTCCTCGGGCTCGGCGCGTGCCAGTCGTCTCGGGTGGCGAGCGTCTCCGAACCGGTCGGGATGCAGGCGGGCGCCGCCCCTGTCGAGCGGACGCCCTCCCCGACGGGCGCCGATGGGCGCCCGACCGAGTTCAAGAAGCTGCAGACCTGGCTTGCGGTCCGCGGTCTGTCCTTCTCCGAGGACAAAGTGACCATCGACGAGGCGGGGCGGGCCGAGGTGCTCGCGGAACGCCGCCTGCCCGACAGCGCGTCCTCGATCGTTCGGAGCGTCGAACTGCTGGCGATCAACGCCCGGGTCCGCGCGATCGGCGCGGCCCGGGACGCGGTGCTCGCCGATCCGGGCGACGCGCAGGCGTACCGGGCGCTCGGCACGGCCCTTCGCACCAAGCGGAAGGACGACAGGGCGCTCGCCGCCTTCGAGACCGCCGCCACGCTCGACCCCACCTCCGGCGCGATCCAGGCGGACCAGGGCGACGCCCGCAACCGCGTCGGTGACCGGGCGGGGGCGATCGAGGCGTACGAGCGAGCCGTTGCGCTCGACCCGGACGACGGAGAGAGTCACGCGCGCCTCGCCGTATTGCGGTACTACACCGGCGATGACTCGGGCGCCTGGTCGAGCCTCCGAGCAGCGGAGCGCCTCGGGGCGACGGTCCCGCCGCAGTTTGTCGTCCTCCTCTCAGAACGCACGCCCGAGGGCTAATCGCCCCCCAGCCGGAGCCAGACCATGATGAACCAGACTCAATCGCTTCGGGGCGTGCTGATCGGCGCGGTGATCGCGGGCGGATCGCTCGCCCCCGCCCAGCCGGACATCGGTCCGGCGATCCGCGTGAACCAGGACTCGTCGGGCGCGCCGCAGAACGAGACGACCGCCGCCTCGACCGACTTCGCCCCGCACCGGATCCTGATGGGGTGGAACGACTACCAGATCGGCTCCTCCAAGACCGGCGTCGGTCTCACGACCGACGGGGGAATGACCTGGACCTCGCAGCTGCTGCGCCCGGCGCCCCCCATCCGGACCTCCACCGAGGGCGACCCGAAGACCGCCTTCGACAACCCCAACGGGCGGATGTGGGCGGGGGGGATCACCTTTGACTTCAACGGGGGGTTGTTCGTGGCCCGCCTCGAGCCCGGTGCGACCAGCTTCGAGCCGGTGGTGATGGCCGCCCTCAACTCGAACAGCCCCTCCGGGTTTATCGATAAGGGATGGATGGCCGCCGGCCCCGACGCGCTCGACCCGACCAACCCGGACAAGACGATGCTCTACATCGCCTACAACGACGGGCTGATCCGCTCGTCGGACCTGGGCGACTCCTGGACCAACCCGAGCAGCCTCGGCGGGGGGCTCGGGTTCCTTCCCCGCGTGGGCAAGAACGGTGAGCTGTTCATCCTGTATTGGGATTTCAACTCCGGGATCAAGCTGTGGCGCAGTTACAACAACGGCGCCACCCGGCAAGGGCCGTTCCACGTTGCGACGCGGATGGACACGTGGGGCGTGGACGGCTCACGCTTCCCCGGGTTGTTCCGTGTTCCCCCGATGGCCTACCTGGCCGTAGACCCGAACGACAACACGCTCTACGTCGTCTACTTCGACACGACGAACGTGGTGAGTGGAAACGCGAACGTCGATCTGTATTTCACCAAGTCCACCGACGAGGGCGTGAGCTGGACGACGCCGGTGGTCATCAATCAGGCCGACTCCTCCCCCCCCGGCGACTCCTTCTTCCCCTGGATCGAGGTCGATCAGGACGGGCGCATCCACATGGTTTTCCATGACACGCGGAACGTCGCCCCCCAGTCCGACGAGTCCTCCCCCGCCTTCATCGACGCGTACTACTCGTACTCCGACGACGGGGGAGACACCTGGCACGAGACCCGGCTCACGCAGAACGCCTTCCGAAGCGACTTCGACGGCTTCGGGGACGGGTTCATGGGTGACTACCACGGGCTCGCGGTGGGGGGGGACTTCGCCTACCCGCTCTACGTCTCGACGCAGAGCGGCGAGGCGGACGTCTACACCCACGTGATCGAGCGCCAATCCTGCCCCGTCGATCTGGCCGAGCCGTTTGGCGTGCTCGACTTCTCCGACGTCGGGGCGTTCCTGACCGCGTTCGCCGGGTCCGACCCGAGCGCGGATCTGGCGCCCCCCCTCGGGGTCTTCGACTTCTCCGACATCTCCGCCTTCCTGACGCAGTTCGCGGCGGGCTGCCCGTAAAGGGTCGGCCCCACCGGGATCAGGTTTCACGCACCGTGATCGGCGTGGCGCCCAGCCGCTCGCTGGCCATCTTCTCCCACCCGGACCCGAGCTCGCCCTCGGGATCGGGCGGGACGATGTCCACGCGCTTCTGCCCCAGCTCCGCCTCGCCGTCGCGCACACGCTGCTGGAACGCCTTGCACTCGGTCAGCAGGCGGTCGAGAATCTCCGTCTCGGGGACCGTCGCGACGCGCTCGCCCTGCACGTAGATGATTCCCTTGCGATCCCCGGCGAACACGGCCACGTCCGCGCCCTCCGCCTCCCCCGGACCGTTGACCACGCACCCCATGACCGCGACCTTCATCGGGACCTCGATCTCGGCCTCGAGCTTCTTGTGCACGTCCTGCGTGAGCGTGAACAGATCCACCTGGATCCGCCCGCACGTCGGGCACGCGATGAGTTCGGCGCCCCGGCGCTCGCGCAGGCCCAGCGAGTACAACAGCTCCAGCCCGTCCTCAACCTCGTACACCGGGTCGCTCGCGTAGCTGATGCGGATGGTGTCCCCGATCCCATTGGCCAGCAGCGCCCCCAGCGCCGTGACCGAGCGGATGCAGCCGGTCTCCTTCGGGCCCGCGTGCGTCACGCCCAGGTGCAGGGGGTGGGGGAATCGCTCGGCGATCTCCGTGTACGCGTCGATCACCAGCGTCGCGTCCATGCTCTTGGCGCTGATCGCGATGTCAAAGAAGTCCCGCTCGTAGAAGATGTCCAGGTACTCCTCGAGCTTGGCGATCATGATCGCCAGCAGGTACCCGTGCTTGTGCTCGGAGAAGACCGCTCCGAGTTCCTTCGCCCGCGTCTGCTTGTCCTTGCGCTCGATGATCGAGCCCTCGTTCACGCCCACCCGGATCGGGATGCCCCGCTCCTTGCACGCGTCGATCACCGCCTCGACCTGCGCCCGGTCGTTGATGTTCCCCGGGTTGAGCCGGATCTTGTGCACGCCCGCTTCCACGGCCTCAAGCGCCCGCTTGAAGTGGAAGTGCACGTCCGCGACGATCGGGACGGTGGTCTGATTCAGGATCTCGGGCAGGGCCTGCGTGTCCTTTTTCTCGGGCACCGCGACCCGCACGATGTCCGCCCCCGCGGCCGTCAGCTTGTGGATCTCCGCGACGCACTTGTCGACCGCGTGCGTGTATCCGGCGGTCATCGTCTGCACGCTCACCGGCGCCGGCTCACCCGACCCGTCGGCCAGGCGGTGGTCCGGGGCCAGCCCGCCGCCGATGGCGACGCGCCCGACCCGGTCATCCCCAACAACGATCTGTCGCGACGCTCGGCGTGGTTTCATCGCCCAATCCTACGGACCCTCGGGGGCGCCGGGTTCGCCCGGGCGGACCCGGTTGGCGAACCTGCACCGGCGCAGGCCCAGCCAGGCGAAGACCTCGAAAAAGACGAAACCGGTGAGCATGAGCAGCCCGCCGGCGCCGATGCCCACACCGATCAGCCGTGACGCGAAAACGGGGTCGTATGCCGGGTCGGTGGAGTACTCGACCGACTGACCGACTCCCCAACCAATGAGGGAGGCGCCCAGCCAAAATCCCACCGCGGCGATTGCCCATCCGACCGAACCGTGTCCGCAGACGCTCCACGCCAGATCCGGCGTGATCCGGAACCCGCGTCGGGCGCCGAAGTACTGGATGCCGCGCGCCTCAATCCAGATCAGGAGCATGACCACGGGCCACAGCGGAAGCGCGACGAGCGCCGTCCACCGGGCAAGCGAACGACCGTCCCCGCCGTCGATGCGAATCAGATCCAGCGTCCGCCGAGGCTGCCGGACGCTCCGGGCCCAGGTCCGCACCAGACTCGAAGGCGAGCGTCCCGCCTGCCACGCCGTCCCCACCCGGCGCTCCGGCAGGCTCTCCGCGATCGCCTTCCCGCACTCCGGGCACGCCCCGCCCGTGTCCAGCCCCTCGATCACGTACCCGCACCGCTCGCAGAGCAGGGTGAACTCGTCCTTCCAGGGGCGCTCGGGCATCGGGCGGACTCTACGGGGAATGGGCGATCCGGATCGCAGCCTCCCCCCGGGACCGGCGATCGAAAACCCGATACGATTGGCGCCCACTCGGGAGGCGCCTCGTGATCCGCATCCGCCGCATCCAGCTCGATGACCCGCTCTACCCTCAGGCGTGCGCCCTGCGCGAAGAGGTCCTGCTGAGCACGGTCGGCTGGAGCATGGATGACTACCGCCGGGAGATGCCCGGGCGCGAGGAGGCCGCGGAGCACTACGTCGCCGTCGCTGATCACCCACAGGGTGATCGGGTGATCGCCTGCGCGTGCCTCCTTCCCCCTCAATCAGGGGAAACCGCTGGGAAGGTGACCCAGGTCTGCGTGGATCGCCAGCGTCAGGGGGAAGGGGTCGGCCGCCGCCTGCTGACCTCCATCGAGGCCCGGGCGTTCGGCGAGTTGGCCCTGGAGCAGCTCTACTGCCACGCCCAGGTGGACGCCCTGCCCTTCTACGAGCGTCTGGGGTGGCGATCCTCGGGCGAGGAGTTCATCGAGGCGGGCATCCCGCACCGGAAGATGACCCTCTTCGAGCCCTCAGCGGCCCTCAGACCCGCTGAGGGGGCGTAAACTCCGTCCGAGAACAGACTTTCGAACAGGAAGCGTGGGGGGGAGTTGGTCAATTCACCCCAGGCGAGTAATAATGATTCCAATGAGCGAGCCCCGCCCCGTCAGTGAGCATGCCGCACGCGATCTCTTCCGTCGGCACGGCCTGCGCTGCACCAAGCAGCGCCAGGTGATCTACGCTGCCCTGACCGCGACCAAGGCTCACCCGACCGCCGAGGAACTGCTCGGGATGGTCCGCACCGGGGAGCCGGGGCTGAGCCTCGCGACGGTCTACAACACCCTCGAGGCCCTGACCAAGTGCGGGCTGGCCAGGCGCCTGCCGAGCCATTCGGGCAACGGTCCCTGCCGGTACGACGCCGACGTCCGCCAGCACATCCACATCACCACAACCGATGGACGCGTGCTGGACGTGCCCGAGGATCTGGCGGACAGGCTCCCCGAGCCGGTTCCCGCCGAGATCCGACGGGAGCTGGAACGCCGCCTCGGCGTGCGCATCACGCAGGTCCACGTGGAGCTGCGCGGCGAGTCCGCCTCTCCCGACCGGAACTGAGCTCCCCCGAGAAGGGGGTCCGAAAACGCTGAAGACGGGCTTCCGCGGACCCGGCGTGAAGACGCCCGGGCGGTGGACCGATATCCGCTGGCGCCGCCCGATCCGGGCGAGACCGCAGAACCGGAGGCCCCCTGATGAACCCCGTTGACCGACGCGCGTGCGAGCGATTCACCGTCAGCCCCATGTACACGCCGGTGCGTGTGCGTCTGGAAGGGGAGACCGAGTTCGCTCGGGACGGGCACGCGTACGACATCTCGGAGAGCGGGCTCCGCTTCGAGCTGGACCACCCCGTCGAGGCGGGCACGCCGATGACCCTTGAGCTGGAGCTTCCCCGGGCGGGACTCTGGGCCTCGACCGACGACGGCCCGGGGCGGACCATCGAGCTGAAGGCCAACGTGGTCTGGTGCGACACGGAGGAGCCCGGCCCGGCGCGGATGGCCGCTTCCGTGACCGAGTTCATCCGCGAGGGCGACAAGCCCCGCCTCATGCGCCTGCTCACGAGCGGGCAGTTCCTCCGAGCGGCCTGATCTCCCCGGAGAGATCCGTGTGATCCCCGGCGTCGCCCTACGCTTGGGCGATGTTTGTCGACCGCGCGCTGATCAGGGTTCGGGCCGGGAAGGGGGGCGACGGCGCCGTCTCGTTCTACCGTGGGCGCGGCCTGCCCAAGGGCGGGCCCGACGGGGGAGACGGGGGGCGCGGCGCCGATATCTATCTCTACGCCGATACGGGCCTCAACACCCTCATCGACTTCCGGGGCGTGCGCGACTGGCACGCCGACAACGGGGAGCCGGGCCGGGGCAAGCAGCAGTTCGGCGCCGCGGCGGACGACATGACCATCCGCGTTCCCCCGGGCACCCTCGTCTACAACGACGAGACGGGTGAACTCATGGCGGACATCGGGCCGGACGAGCGCGTGCTGATCGCGCGCGGCGGCAAGGGTGGGCACGGGAACGAGCACTTCAAGTCGGCGACCAACCAGACCCCTCGGAAAGCGACCAAGGGCCGTCCGGGCGAGGAGTTCACCCTCCGGCTCGAGCTGAAGCTCATCGCGGAGGTCGGGCTGGTCGGGCTGCCCAACGCGGGCAAGTCCACGCTGCTGAAAGCGCTCACGCGGGCGGATCCGAAGATCGCGGACTACCCGTTCACCACGCTGAGCCCGCAGCTTGGCATCGCGGAGCTGGACCCGTCACGGCGCGTGGTGATCGCGGACATCCCGGGGCTGATCGAGGGCGCCTCGGGCGGGGCGGGGCTCGGGCACGATTTCCTGCGCCACGTCGAACGCACCAGCGTCATTCTGCACCTGCTCGACTGCGCCCCCGCCGACGGCGCCAGCCCCGCGGAGAACTACCGCACCATCCGCGCCGAGCTGGCGGGGTACTCCCCCGACCTCGCCGAGAAGCCCGAGATCATCGTCCTGAGCAAGACCGACCTCCTCCCCGACGACGAGGCCCGTCGGGAGGCGATCGCGGACCTGTGCGCCGAGCTTCGGCTCGGCGCCAACGAGACACCCCTCATGATCAGCAGCGCCTCCGGGCTGGGACTGCGCGAGCTTCTGGAGAAGCTCTGGGTCACCCTGCACGGCGCCGACGCGGAGATCGAAGGCTGGAAGCCGGCCTAGGCGTCAGGTGTCGTCCGCTCGTTCAAACTTCCGGGTCAGGGCGCGTTTGATTTTCGCCGCCCCCTCGTTGATCGCGTCGTAGAGGTCATCGGACCGGTGCTCGACAGCGATGGGCTGGGCGCCCCGGGGCCGGGCCTCGATCATGCAGCGCTTGTCGTTGGGGCCACCCTTCTGCGCGTTGGTGTCCCCGAGGTGCACTTCGACGCGGGTCAGGCGGTCCCCGAGGCGCCCGATCGCGTGGTCAACCTGCGTCCGCACGTGCTCCCGAATCGCGTCGGTCGCCTTGAACCCGTTGGCGTTGATCTCGATCTGCATCTTGGGACCTCCCGTTCTGACCCGCCCGGATTGGCGGGCCGTGCGCTGTACGACCGGCGCCTGCCCGGGTTCGTCCGGTCCGCCCGAATCCGGGAGCGATCCGGGGCGGGCAAACCGCGGGGGCCGGGCCGGGAAGACCCGTCCGAGCCCGCGGGCGCGATCGGGGCTTCAGCCCGCGTCCTTGACCCGGAGCAGCGCCAGCCACTCCCGATTCCCCGCGCCCTTGCGTTTGCGTTTGGCCTTCACGGCGCCCCCGAGCACCGGGCTCTCCGTCACACCCAGGACCTCCACGCCCATCGCCGGGAGTTCCTCGACGACGCGCGACGCGATGGCCTGGCTCCGGTCGGGATCGAGCACGCCGCCCTCGCCCAGGTCCGTCCTGTCCGCCTCGTAGTGCGGCTTGATGAGCGTGATGATGTGGGCGCCCGGCCTCGCCCACATCAGCGCCGCGGGGATCGCCTTGTCCTGCCTCGTCCAGCCGAGGTCGATCACGACCAGATCAACCCCGCCGGTGGTGTGCGTGTCGGGATGGGGCTCCGTGTGCAGCGCGTTGGAACGCTCCATGACGGTGACGCGTTCGTCCTGGCGGAGTTTCCAGGCCAGCTCCCCGTACGCCGTATCCACGCTGTAGACCCGCGCCGCGCCGTGCTGCAAGAGGCAGTCGGTAAACCCGCCCGTGGAGCATCCGAGATCGGCGCCGATCCACCCGGTCACATCGAGGTTGAACGTGCGCAGGGCGTGCTCGAGCTTGAGCGCGCCGCGGCTGACGTACCGGCTCGGATCGGAGGGTGGGGGGGAGGTGTCCGCGTCGTCCGGCATGGACGGATCAGCCGACCGTGGGCACGGGAACGACACCGCCCGGTCGCGTGGCGGGCGCCCCCTCACGGATCGGGTGCGAGACGGGCACCCCGACGATCGAGATTCCCAGCCGGTCCGCGGTCTGGATCATCTCCTCCCGATCGAGCATGATCACATCCCCCGCGGCGATCGCCAGGCACCGTCCGCCGGCCTTGTGCAGGTTCTCAAGGGTCTGGATCCCGACCGTCGGCACATCCGAGCGCCGGTCGTGCTCGGCCCGGGCGCCCTTGCAGAGCGTCCAGCCGGGCACGCGGCAGATCTGCCCGGCCCGCTCGATCATCCGGTCCGTCCCCTCGACCGCCTCGACACAGATGACGTCCTTCTCGCGCACCGCGATCGACTGTCCGATGTCCAGGCGGAGCAGTTCGGTGAGCAGCGGCCAGGCAAAGTCGATGTCCGACTCCTGCTCCCGCGTCGGGCGGGTGAGGGTCATCACGCCCGCCTTGGAGAGGTGATCGGGAATCGGGCTGGTCGAATCGATCAGGGAGACACCCTGACGGTCCAGCTCTTCGGCGATCGCCGCGAGCACCGCGTGCGAGCGCCGATCGTGGCGCAGGTGCCGGCGCCAGCTGATGATGGTCCGCATGTCCGGGATGTTCCTGAAGACCCGGAAGCGATCGTGCATGAGCTGGGCCTTGTCCACCCGCCCGACCATGATCGCGTGCTGGCACCCGGACTGCTTGAGCCGCTTGGCCCACCCACCCAGGCGGAGCAGGCCGACATCGCAGAAGCTGTCGCAGAGGGGGGGGAGTTCCCCGTCGTACTGTCGGGCGAGGCCCAGACCGTGCACGGGGTGCCCGATGCTCGCAAGTCCCTTGGCGACAAGGATCGGGAGCCGCCCACCACCGGCGATCAGCCCGATGGGGGCGGGGGGCGCCGGTGGGTCAGCCAAAATGGAAAGTGTGCCACTCATGGAGCGTTGGGAGAGGTCCTTGCGGCGGCGCCGGGGCCCGCCAGGCCACGATTCTACCCCCTACGTTCGGACCGAGGGGCTCCCCCCCTCCAGCGAACGCCCCGGCCCCCGATTGCGGGGTCGAGGCCCGGACGGCCGATGATCCCTCCCCCGATCCCCCCGCTGAGGCGTCCCATGTCCGATCCCGGCGTCCAACCCGCACGCACGAACCGGTCCAGCGCCCCGCTCGACGGCGCCCGCCCCTGGATCGGCGTCTTTTTCGCTTGCTCCAACGAGTACCTCCGGGTGCACCGCTCGAAGGATGGGTCGGGGTACCTCGCCCGATGCCGCACCTGCGGCAAGACGGTGCGGTTCAGGGTTGGGCAGGGGGGGTCGGACGCCCGCTTCTTCGAGGTCAGCTGCTAGCACTCGCTCCCCTCTCGGGTTCCCTAGACTCACACGATGATCGGATCGAGTACGCCGTATGACATTGCTCGCCCCGTCCGGGCCTGCGCGTCCACCGGGCGCGCCATCGAGGTGGGGGAGACCTACATCGCGGTGCTCGTGGACTCGGCGGACGCCGACGCCCTCACCAGACAGGACTTCTCCCTCGAAGCGTGGGAGTCGGGCGCCCGACCGGAAGCTCCGGGGGAGGTCTTCGCCTTCTGGCGCACCGTGGCCCCGGAGCCCACGGAACAGAAGAAGCCCCTCATCGACGACGATGAGCTGATGGACCTGTTCGAGCAACTCGGCGAATCGGAGGACGAGGAACGCCTCGCCTTCCGCTACCTGCTCGCCCTCGTGCTGGTCCGCAAGCGTCGCCTGATCTACGAAGGGGGCGCCCAGCCGGACCGCAAGAGCGGGCGTTCGGGCCTGATGTACGTGCGTCCCAAGGGCGTCGCGCTTCCCCCCGAGCGTGGGGGGGACGGCCCGCCATTGCTTGAGGTTGTCGACCCCGGGCTCGACGACGAGACGATCGCCAGCGTCACCGAGCAGCTCGGGCAGATCATGAATCTGGACGAGGACCCGTCGTGACCGGACGCGCCGCGATGTTCGGGCCGGCCCTCGCCCTGGCGGGGATGCTTTGCGGGTGCGCCTCGCTCGATCCGTTGGCGGGTCAGCACGAGCCGGCCTCGCAGCATGAGCCCCGTGTGCAACGCCGCGCGGCGCCCGAGTACGCCGTCATCGCCGCGAGCTTCAACGAGCGGGTGGCGCCCGCGGACACCCTCTGGGCGCGCGCGTCAATCCGTGTGGACGGGCGCGACGCCGAGGGCGGGCGGCTCAACGAGCAGGCCGAGGGGCACCTGCAGATCGAACGTCCCCGCCGGCTGGCCCTCTCCATCGGGAAGCTGGGGGAGACGCACCTCTACCTCGGCTCGAGCGACGAGGTCTACTGGTGGATGGACCTGATCGACAAGGACGACGCCTTCGCGGTCTTCGGGCGCCACGAGTTTGTGACCCCCGAGAAGGCCTCCCAGCTCGGCGTTCCCGTGCACCCGCTCGATCTGATCGACGCGATCGCGCTCTCCCCCCTCCCCGCCGAGGCGCCCGGCGCGTGGGCGGCCTGGACCGACGACGGCACGGAGCTGGTTGTGCGGGCGCCCGGACGCTGGGGGGCGCGCCGGATGTGGCTCGATCCCGAGACCCTGGAGCCCCGGCGCGTTGAGATCGAAGACGACGCCGGTCGGCTCCTGCTCTCGGCGGACCTGAGCCGGTACGACTATGTGCGTAAGTCGGGCGACGCGACCATCCGCCTCCGATTGGCCACGCGTTACGAGATCAAGACCGCGGGCCTGGACGCGACGGTGCGCATTAACCTCTTCGAGCCGAAGATCCGCTCCATCCGACCCATCGCCTTCGATCTGCCCCGATTGCTCGAGACCTACCGGATCGATCAGGCGTGGGATCTTGATGCGCCGCGCGCCGGGCTGGCGGGGGACTGATCCGTGCGTGGTCGGACCTGGTGGCGCCCCCTTCTCGCGCTCTGCATCTTCGCTTTCTGGATCCCCGCCGCGACCGGGCAGGAGGCCGACCCACCCGTCGCGCGGTCCGCGTGGAGCGGCGGGACGCACACCTGGCTGATCTTCGAGGACGGGGAGGGGGGCTCCGTCCTGGCCCACTGTCCCCCGCGCCGGGCCGGTCGCGAGGGAACGTTCGCCCCCTCGGACCCCGGAACGCTTCGGGTGGCCCGTCGGCTCGCCAGCGTGCCCCTTGGACTGGCGGGCGTGGGGGATGAGGTCTTTCTGCTGCTCCCCCCGCTCGACGACCGCCCCGCGTACGTGGCCTCGATCAAGGCGGTCCCCCCCGCGATGGGCGATTACTGGGTCTACTTTCCGCAGCGCCGGATGACCCCGCTCCCCCCCCTCCCGGACGGGTTCGAGGCCGAGTCGATCGCCGCCACCGGGCTCGGGCCGGCGGTCCTCGGGCGTCTGGGCGACCAGGACACGGTCTGCATCCGCGTCGGCGCCGGATGGTCCGTCAATCCGTTTCCCGAGGGCCGACGGGGAGCGCTCCCGATCGACACCGATGACCACGCCGCCGCCTTCCTGCGCCCGCTGTCCGCCGAGGCGGGGGAGCGGATCACGCTCCGACCCGGAGACCCACCCGAGCGATCGGCGATCGCCTTCCCCGGCGGGGAGGGGTCCTTCGTCCGTGGGTGGGCACGCGGCGGGCGGGTGGTGCTGATCACCAAAGTCGAGGGTCAACTCCGCGCCCATGCGCTCTCCGAGGAGGCGCCCGAGCTGCTGGGCACCGTCGGGCCGGCGCCGGAACGGGTGACCACCGGGATCTCCGTGGGCGGGGGCGTGCTCATCGCCGCCTGGGCGGGCGAGGACGGGGAACCGGGCGGCGTCGAACTCGTCGAACTCTCCCTCACGACGGGCGCGGAGCTGTACGCCGGGCCGGCGGTCAACGCCATGCCGATCAGTCCGGCGCAGTTCCGACTGCTCGCGGCCGCCCTTGTGGCCCTGATGGCGTTGGTGCTGCTGGTTGTGCTGGTTCCGGTCCGGGAGCAACCCGTCGTGCTTCCCCCGGATACCGCCCTCGCCGAGCCCGGGCGTCGCCTGGTCGCGACGGTGATCGATGGGCTGCTCTCCGCGTTCGTGGTGAGTGTGGTGTACGGCGTCCCGGTGCTCCACATCCTCACGTTCCGGGTGCTGGTCGAGCCCACGGAGGCGTGGAGTTCGATCATCGGGGTGCTGCTCGTGGGATTCCTGATCGGGTCGGTCGGGGAGGGGGTGTTCGGGCGGTCGCCGGGCAAGGCCCTGACCGGCTGCCGCGTGATCCGGGCGCACGCCGCGGGCGGGTCGGTCCGCGCGGGGCTGGGTCGGTCGATCCTGCGCAACGCGTTGAAGTGGGGGGCGCCCCCGGTCGCGGCGTTGACGCTCGTCGACCCCTCCGGTCGGAGCCGGGCGGACGTGCTCACGGGGCTCGCGGTCGTGGTGGACCCGGAGAAGACGCCCCCCGAGCCGGGCGATGAGGACTGAACGCACGCGGCGCAGAAACTGCTGAAGTTGTCGGGGGGGGACACCCGATAATCTTGCGCACCCGCAGGACGCGGGCGTCCCGGGCGAGGATCGCCCGGGCGATCGGGAGCGATGGATCGCGAGATGGCCGAGCAGGACCCCAGCCCGGAGCAGGAGATCGACGAGCCCGTCTCGCCGATCGAGCGTCTGCGCCGTGACTGGAGATCGTCCTGGCAGGCGCCCGCGCTGGTCGTCGCGGGCGTGCTGCTGATCGGCGCCATCCTCTTCTCGATTCTCACGGCGCCGAAGCCGGACCTTGCCCCCGCCCTGGAGCAGGCCGAGGGCCTGATCGAGGCCGGCAAGAACCAGGAGGCGCTCGACGTCTTCAAGTCCAAGGTGTACCCCTACCTCGAAGAGGCGGGGGACGTCAGTGCGCTCGGGCGCCGATACCACCTTGGCGTCGCACGGGCCTTGTACCGCGCTCAGGCGGACCTCGGGATCGACCTCGAGGTCAACCACCGCAATGTGCTGACGCACTACCTGGAGAGCGAGCGTCAGGGCGCGGAGTTGACCCCGGGGGACCGCTACGCCCTGGCGAACACGTATCTCTCCCTCGACAATCCCGCCGCGGCTCGCGTCCGGGCCGATGAGCTGCCCCCCGAATCGCAGGAGATGCGCGTCTCGATCTACCGGCGCCTGATCGAGCGGGATCTTGACGATCAGGGGGCCGACCACGAGCAGGCGTTCGAGATGCTCACCGAGATGCTCGCCGATCCGGCCCTCACCCCGGACGACCGGGCCTGGGCCCTGGCCCGGCAGACCGAGATCCGGCTCAGGGACGGCTACGACGACGAGGCGATCACCCGGCTGCTGCGCGCGGCGCCGCGGATCGAACGGGCCTCGCCGCAGATCCGGGGGCGCCTGCGCCTGCTGCTGGGGCGGGCGTACGTCGGCGTGGGCGCCATGCACGAGGCCGAGCGTCAGTTGCTCGAGGCCCGGCGGATGCTCGACCCCGGCGATCAGGAGCAGGGGGAGGCGTTGTATTACCTCTCGCTGGTCGATGACCACCGGGGAGACCTTGAGTCCCAGCGCGACCGGCTGCGACGCGTCGTCGAAGGCTTCCCCGAGAGCCGAATCTACCGAAGCGCCCTGATGGCGTTGGCTGAATCGGAGGCCGCGGCGGGGCTGACCGACGTGTCGCTGGAGATCTACGCGAAGCTTGTCGAAGACATCCGGCGTCACCCGGAGGCCGAGGGGCCCGGGGCGCGTGAGGCGAGCAAGAGCCTGCTCACCCAGAGCCAGGACCGGATCACTCGCGACGAGATCGGGCAGGCCCTCGACTTCGCGACCCTGGCCGGGGAGCTGTACTCGATCGACGATCTCCCCGCGGAGGTGCTCGCCGCCCTGGCGACCGCGCACCATCGGTCCGCGGAGCAGCTGCTGGCGGGCACGGAGGACGGGCGGCTCGATTCGCTCGATCCCTCGACGCGGGCCGAGACGCAGCGTCACCTGATCCGGGCCGCGAGCTACTACCGCATGCACGCCGAGGCGTTCGTGCTCAGCGACAACGACCAGTACGCCCGGTCGCTCTGGCTCTCGGCGGACCTGTTCGACCGGGCGGGTGATCGCGCCGAGGCGATCAACGCGTTCCGGCTCTACGCCGACGGCATCCCGAGCGATCCGCGCAACGCCGAGGCGAGATACCGCCTCGGGCGGGCGTTCCAGTCGCTCGGCGACCACGAGACCGCGGCGAGCTTCTTCCGCGGGCTGATCGAGGACGCGCGAGACGGGATCGCCGCGGAGATCGGGCCGTACGCGGACCTGAGCTATGTGCCCCTCGCCCAATCGCTGCTCCACGACAACTCACCCGAGAACGACGAGGAGGCGCGCAACCTGCTGCGGATGATGGTGAGCGGCGAGCGGGGGGACGCCGAGACCTCGCAGTACCGCGAGGCGCTCGTGGAGCTTGGGCGTGTCCGTTACATGGACGGGGAGTACGAGCGGGCGATCGAGATCTTCGAAGAGGCGAGGGCCCGCCTCGCGGGGGATCCGCGCAACGTGGAGATCCGTTTCCTTCTGGCTGACGCCTACCGGCTCTCGGCGCAGTCGATCACCGATCGGATCGGAACCCAGGCCATGCCCGGGTCAGAGCGTCGTCGGCTCGAGTCGCTCGCCCGTGAGCGGCGGCTGGCGGCGATGGCGGGGTACGAGCAGGTCCGGGGACAGATCGAGCGGATCGAGCCCGGCAAACGCTCCGCCCTTCAGCAGATCCAGCTCCGCAACAGCTACTTCTTCATGGGGGACTGCGCGTTCGACCTCGGGGACTACGCCGCCGCGATCCTGCACTACGACCGGGCTCGCGAACGCTACCCGGAAGACCCCGCCTCGCTCGTTGCGATGGTGCAGATCGTCAACGCGCACATCGAGGAGGGGGATCTGGGGCGAGCGCGGACGGCGAACGAACGCGCCCGACGATTCTACGAGAGCCTCCCCGAAGAGGTCTGGGACGACCCGACGCTCCCGATGGGGCGCCGCGACTGGGAACGCTGGCTCGACTCATCGTCACGGCTCTACGAGGTGAGTGTGGCGCCAACCGAATGAACGCCCGGGCACGGACGCCCGCGCAGAGAGGTCACGGATGACCGACGACACCGACTTCAACACGACTGACGACGCCAGCTGGGCCGACGGGCTTGAACGCCGGCTCACGCTCGCCGAGGAACTCTTCGAGCAGCTCGGCTCGCTCGGGCGCCGGCAGCGTGAGCTGATCGAGGCGGGGGACGCGGTCGGCGTGCTCGATCTTCTGCGGGAGCGTCAGGAGGTTGTCGACCGGATCAGCGAGAACTCGGAGCGGATCGAGCCGTTCCGGACGCGGTGGGACCGGGTCGCGCCGACCCTGGCGCCGGAGCGTCGACAGCTCATCCAGGCCCGCCTCGACTCGCTCACCGACGCCGCCGGCCAGATCGCCCGGAAGGACGAGGAAGACCGGCGCGCGCTGGAACGCAAGCGCGACGAACTGGCCCGCGAACTCTCCGGGGTGTCCACGGGGAAGGCGGCGCTCTCGGCGTACGCCGAGCCCAAGCCGAACGGCCCGAGATTCCAGGACCGGGAGGGCTGATGGGGGACGCCGGCGCCATGTTGGAAGCGGTCAGGAGCCACGCGATGACCCCCAGCGATCTGGGGGAACTCGTCAGCGCGTTCTCGGAGGTCACCGCCCGCCTCGAGGGGACGCATGCCCAGCTGCGCGCCGAGGTCGCGCGCCTCTCGAACGAACTCCGGGAGGCGAACGAGCAGCTGCAGCGGTCGCGTCGTCTCGCCGCGCTCGGGGAGATGGCCGCGGGGATCAGCCACGAGATCCGCAACCCGCTGGCCTCGATCCGCCTGTACGCGAGGATGCTCGACGAGGACCTGGCTGATCGCCCGGAGCAACAACGCAACGCGCAGAAGATCGGGGGTGCGGTCTCCCGCCTGGACGCCATCGTGGGGGACGTGCTCAGCTTCGCGCGCGAGATCCGCATCCGGCCCGAGCCGGTGAACGCGGGGGAGCTGTTCGACGACGCGCTGTGCGTCTGCGAGATCGGCTCGACGCGGGTCACCCGGGAGGGTGACGAACTCTCGATCAGCGCGGACCCGACCCTGACCCACCAGGCGCTCGTCAATCTGGTCCGCAACGCGGTTGACGCGGGCGGGGAGGCGATCACGCTCAGCGCTCGGCGCGAGACGGAGGTCGATGGCTCCGGCGTCGCCCGGCACTGGTCGGTGCTCGGCGTGCGAGACACCGGTCCGGGCATCGAGCCGGACGTGATCGAGCGCATGTTCAACCCGTTCTTCACGACGCGCGCCACGGGCACGGGCCTGGGCCTCGCGATCGTCCATCGGATCCTCGACGCCCACGGGGGACGCGTCGAGGTCCGCAACAACGCCCACGCCCAGCCGGGCGCCCCGGGCGCCACCGTCGAACTCTGGCTTCCCGAACGAGACGAGTCTCGGGACACGCCCGATCAGCCCAGCCAACCCCAGCACGCCGACGCCAGGACGGCGGCGGCCTAGCCGTGATGGAGCACGCCCGATGAGTACCGTTCTCGTGGTCGATGACAAAGAGATGATGCGCGACAGCGTGGGGGCCACCCTTCGCCGGGCGGGATACGACATCGTGGTGGCGACCGACGGCCCCTCCGCGCTCGAGATCGTTTCCACCAGACGCCCCGACGCCATCGTGTCTGATCTCAAGATGCCCGGCATGACCGGGATCGAGCTGGCCGAACGCGTCTCCCAGATCGACGACGAGCTGCCCATCATCCTCATGACCGCCTTCGGGACGATCGAAACCGCGGTGGACGCGATGCGACGCGGAGCCTTCGACTATCTCACCAAGCCCTTCGAGGGAGACGAGCTGGTCATCACCGTCAAGCGTGCACTCCGGCACGCGAGGCTTTCGCGTGAGAACGCCGTGCTCAAGGCCAGCTCCGGCGCCTCCGGCGTCGCCTCGCGTCGGGGCCTGGACCGGGTCATCGGTGAGTCCGCGGCGATGGCCCGGGTCAAGGAGCAGCTCAAGGCGATCGCCGGCTCGCACGGCACCGTGCTCATCACCGGCGAGTCCGGCACCGGCAAGGAGGTCATCGCCCGGGCCGTTCACGAGCTGAGCCCGCGCGCCGGCGCTCCCTTCCTCGGCGTCAACTGCGCCGCCCTGAGCGAGAGCCTGCTCGAGAGCGAACTCTTCGGGCACGAGAAGGGCGCCTTCACCGGCGCCGACCGGCTCCGGCGAGGCCGCTTCGAGCTGGCCGACCACGGCACCCTCCTCCTCGACGAGATCTCCGAGGTGCCCGCCTCGATCCAGGCCAAGCTGCTCCGCATCCTGCAGGAGCGGGCGTTCGAGCGCGTCGGTTCGAGCCTCTCCATCGGGGTGGACGTGCGGGTCATCGCGACGAGCAACCGAGACCTGCCCAAAGCCGCCGCCGACGGGCAGTTCCGCGAGGACCTGTTCTTCCGGCTCAACGTCCTGCCGGTGCACCTGCCCCCGCTGCGTGAACGCCGGGGGGACGTGCCCGCCCTCGCCTCGCATTTCGTGGGCGAGATCGCCCGGCGAGAGGGCCGCCAGACCCCGACCATCGCCCCCGACGTGATGGAACTGCTCTCCTCGTACCACTGGCCGGGCAACGTCCGCGAGTTGCAGAACATCTGCGAGCGGGCGGTGGTGCTCGCCGGCGCCCGGAGCGGGTCGATCGAGCGATCGCTCGTCGAGCCCTGGCTGGGCGCTCCACCCCAGGCTCGGAAGGCGACCCCGCTGCACGCCCCCCGCGCCACGCCCGCGCCCGAGCCGGCGCCCGCGTCGAACGCGCCCGGTTCGATGATCGAGTCCAAGCTCTCCTATACCCCCGGCGACCGGACGCTCGCGGAGATCGAGCGCGAGCTGATCGTGCACACCCTCCGCCGGTTCAACGGGCACCGTCAGAAGACCGCCCGGGCGCTCGGGATCGGGGTGCGGACCCTCGGGCTCAAGCTCAAGAAGTGGAAGGAGCAGAGCCTGGTGAGCCAGTCGCTCTGATTGGCCGGAATCCCGGCCCGCCGTTTGCGTGCCCGAACCAGGAGATGGCGACCATGATCGAGAGCCTCGGAACCGCCGGAGCAATCCCCGCGCTGGAGATGACCCTCCAGTTCGCGGGCGCGCGCCAGCGGGTGATCGCCCACAATATCGCCAACATCGACACCCCGAACTTCCAGCCCAAGGACGCCGATCCGCGGGACTTTCAGAAGGTCCTCGGCGAGGCGATCCAGCAACGCCGGGAGCGCAACGGGGGAACCTCCGGCGCCCTGGAGTGGAAGGAATCCCGCCAGGTCCGTCGTGGACCGGGCGGAACCCTCCGGCTCGATCCCCAGACCCCCTCGGGCAACGTCCTTTTCCACGACCGCAACTCGAGGGATCTCGAGCGGACCATGCAGGACCTGGTCGAGAACGCGGGCGTGTACCGCGTCGCCACGGACCTGCTCCGGAGCCGGTACCAGATCATCCAGTCCGCGATCGCAGAGCGCGTGTAATAAGTAAGGAAGAGCCATGTACGGCGCCCTCGACATCTCGACCAGCGGCATGATCGCCCAGCGGACCCGGCTGACCACCATCGCCGCCAACATCGCCAACGCCGACACCCTCGTCAACGCCCAGGGGGAGTACGACCCGTATCGGCGCCGGATCGTCAGCTTCGCGCCGGGGGACCCCGGCGCCCGGTCTGAGGAGGCCCGGTCGATGGGGGTCCACGTCTCGGGGATCGACCTCGACCGCGCCCCCTTGGTGCCCAAGCACGACCCGGACAGTCCCTACGCCGACGAGAAAGGGTACGTGATGACCCCGAACATCAATCCGGTGGTGGAGCAGATCAACGCGATGGAGACGGCCCGGGCGTACGAGGCCAACGTGGTGGCCGCCGAGACCACCAAGACGATGATGGCACAGGCGTTGCGTCTGCTGGCGTAGGCAGAGGGCTCACCGGTCTCAACCGGGTGGGCCTCGTGGAGACTTTGTAATGAGCGATCCCCTCGGACTGGTCGGAAGCGGCTCGGGTGTTCCCCAGCCCCCGATCCGCCCCAACGCCAAGCCTCAGCAGGGCGCCGGCGCTCCGGACTTCAAGTCCGTGCTGATCGACAATCTCCAGCAGGTCAACGAGTTGGAGCAGGACGCAACCCGCGCCGTCGAGGACCTGCTCACCGGCAAGCGAGACGACCTCGAAGGGGTCATCCTCGCCACCGAGAAGGCCGACTCGGCCTTCCGGATGCTCCAGTCGATGCGGAACAAGGTCATGCAGGCCTACGACGAGATCAAGCAGATCCGCGTCTGAGCCGCCCGGGCGGCCCGCGCAGATTCTGCTCGGCTCGGCCGCATCTGCGCTCAGGCAAGAGACCTTTGCGCGTGTTTCAAGCGAGCCCGCCCTGTTGTCCGAAAGGGGTTGGGCGTAGCGGTCACTTACCCGCTGCGTCCCGTCGTGCGGAGCGCGTCGGGCAGGGCACGGAGGCCGCATTCGGATGAATCAGCTGCGTCAGGCGGTTGCCACCATCCAGACGTATCTCGGGCGGATGACCGCCAGCCAGAAGCTGCTTGTCGGCTCGCTGGCGGTCATTGCGTTGATGACCTTCTTCGTGGTCAGCCGCTACGCCGCCCGCCCGACCCTCGTGGACCTGATGCAGGACGACCCGAACCTGCGGATGGTCGATTCGCTGCAGGCCGCGGGCATCCACGCCACCACCGAGAACGGTCGCCTGATGGTCCCCGAGACCCAGCGACTCAGCGCCCTGGCGATGCTCGGCCAGCGCGGGCAGCTCCCCTCCGACACCGTCACCCTCTTCGAGAACCTGGCCGAGCGACAGGACTGGAAGAACTCCCGTCAGCAGAACCGCACGCAGTACAACCTCGCCCTCCAGAACGAACTGGCCCGGATCATCTCCCGGTTCCACGGCGTCAAGAGCGCCAGCGTCATCATCGACATCCCGGACCGGGGGGGGCTCGGTCGGACCGCCCGGGCGCCGACCGCCTCGGCCACCGTCTTCACCTCCTCGGGGGGCGCTCTCGACCAGGGGACCGTTGACGCCGTGGCCAACCTCGTCGCGGGCGCCAGCGCCGGCCTGGAGGTGAGCACCGTGCGCGTGATCGACGGCTCCACCGGGCGCCAGCGCAAGCCGTCCGGTGAGGACGACTTCCTCGCGACCTCCTACATCGAGCACACCGCCCGCGCCGAGGTGATGACTCAGCGCAAGCTGGCGGAGCTTCTCTCGCACGTCCCCGGCGTGGTTGTGGCGGTGACCGCGCAGGTCGATGTCACCCGCGTCAGCACGCGGACCAACCGGTACCTCAACAAGGGGGAGGGGACGATCTCGCTTCCCCGGTCGGAGACGAGCCTTTCTGAAACCGAGTCCTTCCGCTCCCAGGGGGGCGAGCCGGGGGTGCGTTCCAACACCTCCGCGGACATTTCCACGGGCGCCGGCGGGGGGGGGACGAGCTTCGAGAAGACGAACGAGTCGATCGACAACGACAACTTCCCCGGCGTGGAAGAGAAGCAGGTGGTGGACCCGCGCGGATCGCCGACCTTCCTTGCCGCCTCCGTCAACATCCCGCAGGGCTACATCGAGGAACTCGTCCGCCGGAGCAAGGGGGATGAGAACGCGGAGGTGACCGAGCAGGAGGTCCAGGAGAAGTTCGCCACCATCCGCCCCGAGATCGAGGCCAGCCTCAAACCACACGTCACCGCGCGGGCGCCCGATGGGAGCCCGATCGATGGCGAGGTGCAGGTCTCGATGATCCCCGTCGCCCTGCTCGACGTCGCGCCGGCGGCGGCGCAGGCCGGGTTCCTGAGCACGCTTACCTCGGGGGGCGCCGGCGGGGGAGGCGGTGGGCTCGGCGGGATCGTGAACACCGCGGTGGTGGCGCTGCTCGCCGTCGTCGCCCTGGGGATGATGGTCATGATGGTCCGCAAGAGTTCCCGACCGATCGAGCTGCCCACGCCGGAGGAACTCGTCGGCATCCCGCCCGCGCTCCAGGCCGACTCGGACCTGGTGGGCGAGGCGGACGAGTCCGACGCGCCGATGCCCGGGATCGAACTCGGTGACGACGAGATCAAGCGGGCGAAGCTGCTCGAACAGGTCGCCGAGATGGTCAAGCAGAACCCCGAGACCGCCGCGTCGCTCCTCAGCCGCTGGATCGAGGCCGCCCACTGACGCTCACGCCAGGAACCGATCGTGCCGCGCAAGCCGAACGAGAAACTCCCGACCAACCCCAACGAACTCGAGGGACTCTCGAAGGCGGCCATCGTGCTCCTCGCGATCGGGCAGGACGGCGCCTCCGAGGTCCTCAAGAACCTCCCCGCCGAGCAGGTCGAGGAAGTCACCCGCGAGCTGGCCAGCCTCGGACGCGTTCCCGACGACCTCCAGTCCGCGGTGATCGAGGAGTTCTACGGCGTCAGCATCGCCAGCGGGCACGCGAGCGAGGGGAATCTCGACTTTGCGAAGAAGATCCTGCTCGACTCGCTCGAACCCGGACAGGCCGACCGCGTCCTCCAACAGATCCAGACGCAGGTACAGAAGACCCCCTTCAGCTTCCTCCAGCGCGCCGAGAGTGAGAACCTGCTGACGTTCATCCAGGACGAGCACCCCCAGACCATCGCCCTAATCACGTGCCACCTCGGGCACCACAAGGCCGCGGAGATCCTGGGAGGGCTTCCACTCCAGAAGCAGATCGAGGTCATCAAGCGGATGGCCAACATGGAGCAGACCAACCCCGAGGTGATCCGGGAGGTCGAACGCGGGCTCGAGTCCCGGCTGAGTTCGATGCTCGTCCAGTCGATGGAGAAGGCCGGCGGCATCCCGACCGTCTCCGAGATCCTCAACCTGGCCGACCGGGCGACGGAGAAGTCGATCATGGAGGGGCTCGAGGCGGAGGACCCGGACCTGGTCGAGCAGATCCGTCGCCTCATGTTCGTCTTCGAGGACATCATGCTCGTCAACGACAAGGGCATCCAGGCCGTGCTCAAGGAGATCGAGAACGACGAACTCTCCCTTGCCCTCAAGACGGCCTCTCCGGAGCTGCAGGAGAAGATCTTCGGCAACATGTCCGAACGAGCCGCCGGGCTCATCAAGGAGGACATGGAGATCATGGGCCCGGTTCGTGTCTCCGACGTCGAAGCGGCCCAGCAACGCATCGTGGACATTGTCCGGCGTCTCGAGGAGGCCGGCGAAGTCATCATCGACGGTCGGGGCGGCGAGTCCGATCTGATCGTCTGACCCCGGAGCGACGCCGTGCCCATCATCCGAAGAGCCGACGCCGAAGAGTTCGCACGCGACGCCGTGGTCCTCAATCTCCACGACCTGGAGCGTCAGGGCGCGGACCTCACCCGCCAGGCCCAGGCCGAGGCCGAGCGGATCGTCGCCGCGGCCGAGGCCGAACGCGATCGGCTGCTCCAGAACGCGCACGAGGAAGGGTTCAAGGCTGGGCGTGAGGCGGGGTTCACCGAGGGGAGGAACGCCGGGCTCGAGGAAGGACGGGCCCAGGCGATGCAGGAGCTGGCCCCCGCGCTCCGTGCGATCAGCGAGCGCTGGTCCGAGACCCTCGAGGCCGTTATCGCTCAGCGCGACCAGATGCTCGTGGAGGCCCGCACGGACATTGTGCGTCTCGCGGCGCTCATCGCCCAGCGCGTCACCAAACGCGTGACCGAACTCGACCCGGGCGTGGTGGAAGCGCAGATGCGTGAGGCCCTCGCGCTCCTCTCGTCCAGGACCACGCCGCGCGTCGCCGTCCACCCGGAGGACGAGCCGCTGGCCCGTCAGGCGTTGCCCGATCTGCTCGCCCGGTTTGAGCAGGCCGAGCACATCGAACTGCTCACCGACCCCCGGCTCGACCGCGGCTCCTGCGTCCTGCGTACGCCCACCGGGGGACGGATCGACGCGACCATCTCCGCCCAGCTCGATCGCATCGTCGCCGACCTGCTCCCCGACGACGGGAACCCCGCCCCGCCCGCCTCCATCCGGGACCAGGCGCCCGCCCCCGCGGACGACCCGGACGCCCGACCCGACGAGCGAGAAGCCGCGTGAGCCTGCTCTCCCCCGAGTTCGAGTCGCTCGCCCACGCCCAGCCGATCCGGGTGACCGGGCGGGTGGCGACGCTGCGCGGCCTCACGCTGCTCGTGGACGATCTCCCCCTCCCCACCGGTTCGCTTGTGCGCGTCGGACCCGACGAACCCGAGCCGAAGCTCGGGGAAGTCGTCGGGTTCGACCACGACCGCTCGATCGTCATGCTGCTCAACCAGACCGGGGGCATCCGTCCGGGAGACGCCGTGACCGGGGAGCAGGTCGCCCCCCTCGCGCCCGTCGGCCCGAGGATGCTCGGTCGCATCGTGGACGGGCTCGGGCGTCCGATCGATGGGCGCGGGTCGATCCCCGAGACGCTCAGCCGACCGATCGACCCCGAGCCGATCGGCGCCATGCAGCGCGCCCGAATCACCACCCAGCTCCTGACGGGTGTCCGAGCGATCGACCTGATGACCCCGGTCGGGCGCGGGCAGCGCATGGGCGTTTTCGCCGGACCCGGCGTGGGCAAGTCCACCCTGCTCGCCCAGATCGCCCGCCACACCGACGCGGACGTCAACGTCATCGCCCTGATCGGCGAGCGAGGGCGTGAGGTCCGTGAGTTCGTCGAGGAAGCGCTCGGCGAGGAAGGGCTCGCCCGGTCCGTCGTCGTCGTCGCCACCGGGGACGAGTCACCCCTCCTCCGCCTGCGCGCGGCCAAGTACGCCTGCACCATCGCGGAGCACTTCCGGGAGCTGGGGCGCCACGTCCTGCTCATGATGGACTCGGTCACCCGCTTCGCCCACGCCCAGCGGCAGGTCGGGCTCTCCGTCGGCGAGCCCCCCGCGACCAAGGGGTACACCCCCAGCGTCTTCTCCGCCATGGCCCTTCTCCTCGAGCGGGCCGGCATCGTGCAGGACTCGGGCGGCTCCATCACCGGGCTCTACACCATCCTCGTCGAGGGCGACGACATGACCGAGCCCATCGCCGACGCTGCGCGTGGCATCCTCGACGGGCACCTCGTCCTCTCCCGCGCCCTCGCCCAGAAGGGCCATTACCCCGCGGTTGATGTGCTCGATTCGATCTCACGCGTCGCCAACGACGTCGCCGAGGCGCAGCACCTCGCCGCCCGCCAGCAGATCCTCCGGCTCCTCGCGGCACACAAGAAGATCGAAGACCTGCTGCAGATCGGCGCCTACGCCCCTGGCGCCAACCCCGAGGCGGACACCGCGATCGACCTGCTCGAGCCCGTCAACGCGCTGCTCACCCAGGGCGTGGGCGAACGCCCCGTCTTCGAGCAGTCCCGCAGCCTGCTCATCAAGCTCGCCATGCAATCGGGCGAAATGGTCAACGTCCGCCGGCAGCAGGCCGCGGCGTTCTCCAACGCGGCCCAGGCCCAGGCTCAAAGCCAGAACCAGCCACAGGCGCACGGTGGATAAGGGAGCGTTGACCGGTGCCACGATTCGTCTTCGAGCTTGAGCCCGTGCTGGAGCAGCGCCGACGCGATGAGCAGGCCCGCCAGCGGGCGCTTGCGCAGCTCGAGCGTGAGCGGGCGGCGCTGGAGAACGAGATCCGCTCCTGCCAGAGCGCGATCAACCAGGAACGCGACGATCTGCGGGACCTGCTCGCGGGGGGCGCCACGGTGGACCTCCGCGGCGCCCGCATGCAGGCGAACGCCTCGCTGCACCACATGACCCGTGCCCAGCGGGCGGTGCTGCGTCTCGCGGGCGTTCATCAGCGACTCACCCACCCCCGGGAGGCCCAGCTCGAAGCGACCAAGCGACGCAAGGCGGTCGAAACGCTCAGGGAGCGTCGCTTCGAAGCATGGAAGCGGGAGCAGGACGCCGCGGAGGCCCGTGAGCTTGACGACCTGAGTGTGATGCGATTCGGACGGGAGACCATGCCATGAAGGGACTGTTCAAGCTGGTGGCGATTGTCGCCCTGCTCAACCTGGGCGCCATCCTGGGGTTCATCGGCTGGCTCGTCGCCTCGGGTCGCCTGGACAAGGCCCGGGCGACCGAGATTCGCGCCATGCTCACCGAGACGATCGCCGAGCAGCAGGCGCGTGAGGCCGCCGAGGCCGAGCAGGATGATGACGGGGAGGCCCTCCCCGAACCGAAGTCGATCGAGCAGGCCCTGCACGAGGCTCAGGAGGCGGGGGATGTCGCCCTTCAGCGTCGCCTGCGCAGCGAGCAGGACAACCAGCGGCTGCTCGAGAGCCTCCACCGCGAGCAACGCGAGCTGGACAAGGCCCGCGACGAGTTCCTCGCCGAGCGCAAGGCGTTCCTGGAGATGCGCGATCGCATCGCTCAGATCGAAGGTGATGCGCAGTTCCGAAAGTCCCTCGGCGTGCTCGAGGGCCTCAAGGCCCCCGACGCGATGGCCAACCTCCTCGCCCTCCTCGGCGCCGGCAAACGCGAGGAGGTCGTCGCCTACCTCGACGCCATGGACGAACGCAAGCGGATCAAGATCTTCGCCGAGCTGACCGAGGGGGCGCCCGACGGATTGGCAGCCGAGTTGCTTGAAGACCTCAGGACGCACGGGCTCTTCGCCCGTGTTCCTGAGGATTCAGGCCCATGACGCGAGCTTTCGCCACTCCCCTTCCATCGCAACGCCTCGATCTTGCCGCCACGCTCGCGCAACCCGTGCGCACGGATCGCGCACTTCCCGACCAGGAGTCCCCTTCCTTCGCGAAGCTGCTGCGTGAGGAGGCGTCAAACGCGCCCGCCCCGGATCGCTCTACCGAGACTGAGCCGGCCCGGAGCGAGGAGGCCGAGTCGGCGAGCCGAGGTTCGGAGCAGGAGGCCGAGTCGGAGGACGCCGGCACGACCGACCGGGCCGGGACGGCGGATGAGGCGGATCCCACGACGGAGAACCCGGCGAGCCAGGCCGAACGCGAGCCGGCGCCACCCCGCCGCGCGTCCACGGAGGACACGGAAGGCGCCGGCGCGACGCCGAGCGAGCCGAGCCCCCCCAAGGGCGCCGATCAGCCCGTCTCGGATCAGCCCGCCTTGCCGGAACAGACGCGCGCCGGGAGCGTGGATCCGGACGATACGGCGCCTGTCCCCACGTCGTCCGTAGAGGCGCCCGTGCCGCCCAAGGCGCCAGGCGCCGGCGAGCCGAACGCCGAACGCGCCGCGACGGGCCGGGACGCGCCGCAGCCCGAGCCGATCGCCGCGGGAGAGGGCGCCCGCGTCGAACTGGCGCCCGACGCCGAGGCCCAGGCCGAGGAGTCCATCCGGGTCGAAACCCGTTTCGACGCGAAGATCCGCGATCGGATCCGCAACGCCGCGAAGGTCGACCTTGCGGCTCTCGCCTCCGAGAAGCTCACCACGCCCGACCAGCGTATCCCGGGCGACCTGAGGCAAGCCCCGACGCCCCGTCCACAGGTCGCCGCCGAGGCTCAGGCCGAAACGGTCGAGCCGCGCGAGCCGGCCGTCCCGCCCCCGACGCCCCCCGCCTCGGCGCCCGCCGTGCCGAACACGCAGGCTGAGGCGCCCTCATCCGCCACCCGCGGACAGGATCGGGTCGCTCCCGAGCCCCCGGCGACCAACGCCTCCGCCACGCCCGCCAACGCCAACGGGCAGCAAGGGACCGATCTCGGCGCCCGCCAGGAATCCACGCCGCAAATGCCGCACGTACCGGTCGCGGCGCCCGCTGCCGGCGTGACCAACGCCACCTCCACCTCAGGCGGGGTGGGCTCGTTCGAGAAGGCGATCGGTGCGCTGCGTTCGCTCGGCGCCGAGCGCGCCAAGCCGGGCGTGACCCAGGCCCCGCAGGCCAAGGCCACGCCGGAGAGCCGGGCGCGACCCGTGCTGGCGCAGGTCTCGCGCGGCATGGCGTCGATCCTGCGCCAGCAGGGCGGGAACCTCACCCTCCGACTGCGTCCGGACACCCTGGGCGACCTCAAGATCTCCCTGCGCGTCCAGAACGGGGGGGTCGAGGCGACCTTCAAGGCCGACAACGCGCAGGCACGGGAGTTGCTCACCAACTCCATGTCTCAGCTCAAAGAGACGCTCGAAGCCAACGGCGTGCGCGTCGATCAACTTCGAGTGGAGCACGAGAACACACGCCCGCAGGACGCGGGCTCACCCGGCGCGGAGCGCGACGGGAACCGGGGCGATGGATCGCCCGGCTTCGCAGACCCGTCGGAGACGGGCGGGCGCGAGGGCGACTCGCGTGAAGATCGGCATGGACGCCGAAATGCGCCGCACGGACGCGGCCAGGACCACGACGCGGCGGAGTCCGCGTCCGAAGCGACAACCCCTGGTCTCGACGCGGAGGCGCTGCGGGACGAGGCATGGATTGGGCTCGACACGCTCGCGTGAGTGTGGCGGGTTCGGTGCGGCGCCATCGGTGTGCGCTGCGCGGGAGATGTCATGAGCACGATCGACGCCCTTGGGGGCTCGTCCAATCCGCAGTCCACGAGCGTCAGCGGGTTCTCCTCGCTCAGCTCCGAAGAGTTCGTCGAGATCATCTTCGCGGAGTTGACCAACCAGGACCCGCTCGAGCCCAACGACTCCAAGGCCCTCATCGATCAGCTCTCGAGCCTCCGTGCGATCGAGAGCGACATCGCGCTCACGGACAACCTCAACGCGCTCGTCCAGCAGACGCAGTTCGCCGCCGCCGCCGGCCTGGTTGGCCAGGTGGTGGGGGGGCTGACCACCTCCGGGGAGCGGGTGCTCGACCTGGTCGTCTCGGTCTCCAACACGGCCGAGAACGGCGCGGTGCTCAACCTCTTTGACGGCGACCGGATCCCGTTCGCGAACATCGAGCAGATCCTCGGCCCTCTCGAGACCGAACCCGAGCCGGAGCCCGAGCCGGAACCCGTCGATGAGGACGAGGAAGCCCCCGGGGACGATGACGACACCGTCGGCGAGACGACCAACACCACCGGCGCCTCGGCCGCCACCTCCGGCGACGACGACCAGACCGCCTCGACCCAGACCGCCGCGGGGGCCGCGCCGTGACCCGCAACGGACTCGACATCCTGAGCCTTCTCGGTTCGGGCATCCGCCCGGTGGACACCGGCACGACGCGCTCGCCCAACCCCACCTCGGGCGCCGACTTCGCCAACATGCTCAGCCAGGCGCAACGCGGCGACCTGCGCACCGGGCTCGACGTCGCGATCTCCCCGGCGCTCGATCTGAGCCTCACCCCGGAACAGAAAGCCGCGCTCTCCGCCGCCGCCGACCAGGCCGAGAGCGCCGGCGCCACCCAGTCGCTCGTGGTCTTCGACCGCATGGCGTTGGTGCTCGACGTCACGGCGCGCCAGGTCGTGGACATCGCCGACCTCTCCCAGCCGGGCGTGCTCGCCGGCATCGATTCGGTCATTCGTGCCGGAGACACGTCACCCGACGACGCGCCCGCCACCACCCCGCTCCACCCCCCCCAGCAGGTGGGGAACGCCTCTCTCCTCGACGCGCTCGCCCGCATCGGACAGCAACGCTCGGGCGCCGCCTGATCCTCTCCCGTCTCGACGCCACCCCGTTCCATCCGTCCAAGGAAAACCGCAATGGCCTCCTACACCGCCCTGTTCACCGGCCTCACCGGCCTGAGCGTCCACGCCCGCAAGCTGGACGTCATCGGCAACAACATCGCCAACACGAACACCACCGCCTACAAGTCGGGGCGGATGCTCTTCGAGACCAACTTCACCCGAGACTTCCGGCTCGGTTCGGCGCCCGGAACCTTCTCCGGCGGCACCAACCCCACCCAGATCGGCCTCGGCGTGGACATCGCCGGCATCCGTCGGAACTTCAACAACGGCGGGTTCAGCCCCACGGGCGACGCCCGCGATCTCGCCATCGACGGGCCGGGCTTCTTCATCGTCGAGTCCAACGGCTCGCTCGTCTACACCCGCTCGGGCAGCTTCCGGCAGGATCTGGACAACAACCTCGTCGGGATCAACGGCGAGAAGCTCCAGGGATACGGCGTGGACGACGACTTCAACCTCGTCGAGGGCGCCCTCACCGATGTGAACATTCCCCTCGGCGCCCGCACCATCGCCGAGGCCACCACCGAGACTCTTCTCGCCGGCAACCTCGACGCCTCCGGTGACCTGCCCACCACCGGCTCGATCATCACCCTCGACGCCGACGCCGCCGGCGCCGGCTTTCTCACGATCTCCGGCGGAACGCCCATCGTCGCCGGATCGCTTCTCTCCGACGTCGAAGACCCCAACAGTCCCGGCAACCCCCTCTTCGCCGCCGGCCAGACCATCCGCGTCACCGGCGCCGAGAAGGGGGGTAAGGAACTCCCCGACGCGGACTTCACCGTGACCGGCGCCACCACCGTCCAGGACTACATGGATTTCCTCGTCGAGGCCCTGGGCATCCACGATCCCGGCATGGCCAACCCCGACGGCAACACGCCCGGCGTCTCCGTCGACGCCTCCGGACGCATTCAGATCGTGGGCAACGTGGGCACGGCCTCCGATCTGGCCATCGACCAGGGGGACATCCGGCTCCTCGACTCGGCCGGGAGCCAGCTGCTCCAGCCCTTTGTCCCCGACAAGACCTTCGCCGCCGACGGCGAGGCCGTGCGCACCACGATGGTCGTCTTTGACTCGCTCGGGACGGAGGTCAGCGTGGACGTGATGCTCACGCTCGAGTCCAAGAGCGCCACCGGGGGGACCACCTGGCGGTACTTCGTGGACTCCGCCGACGACACCGATCTCGACCTGCGCATCACCAGCGGGACCGTGGACTTTGACGCCGACGGGCAGCTGCTCAGTCCCCTCCCCATCAGCGTGACCGTTGATCGCGTGGGCACCGGCGCCGAGTCCCCGCTGAGCTTCGACATTCTCTTTACCGGCGACACGGGCCGGACCACCGCCCTGGCCGAGGGGCCCTCGACGCTCGTCAACGTCGCCCGCGACGGTCTTCCCCCCGGATCCCTCGAGGACTTCAACATCGACGAGAGCGGGCTCATCTCCGGTGTCTTCAGCAACGGCGCCATCCGCACCCTCGGCCAGCTCGTCCTCGCCACCTTCACCAACGACGCCGGCCTGGTGGACGTCGGCGGCAACAACTTCAACGTCGGCGCCAACTCCGGCCCCGCGATCATCTCCACCCCCGGCCAGCTCAGCTCCGGGCGGGTCGTCTCCGGCGCACTCGAACTCTCCAACGTCGATCTCGGGCAGGAGTTCATCGAACTCATCCTCACCCAGACCGGCTACTCCGCCAACACCCGGATCATCCAGACCGCCAACGAGCTGATGCAGCAGCTCCTCGTTCTCGGCCGATAACCCGCCCCCGAGCTTCACCCGTGATCAGCCTCACCCGACTCAACGGCTCCCGGTTCGTGCTCAACGCGGAACTCATCCGCGTCGTCGAGCAGAACCCCGACACCGTCATCACACTCGTCGGGGGCGAGCATCTCGTGGTGCGTGAGTCGATGCGCGAGGTCGTCGCACGCTCCATCGAGTACCGACGCCACACCCGCACCCTCACCCCCGGCGCCGAACTCCGCGAGACGCTCAACCAGGACCTCCCCGGGCCCGAGAACCTGCACACCCCCCCGCACAAGCGTCACGCCTGACCGAGCCGCGCCAGCGGTCGCCCCCGATCTCCCGGAGCGTTGGCCCCGCCCAGCCCGGGGATCAAGTACGCGCCCCAGTCGTCCGATCCCTCCGCGGGAACACCTGTTCTCAAGGAGTGCGAGCGCGTGGACATCGGGACCGTCATCGGAGTGATCGTCGCCGCCGTTGCGATCATCCTGTCCATGATCATGGGCGGGGGCAACCCCCTCGCGCTGATCGACGTCCCCTCACTTCTGGTCGTCTTCGGCGGCACCACCGGCGCCATCGCCGCCTCCTTCCCCCTCGCCCGGGTGCTCAAGGCCCACGGCGTCGTCCTCAAGGCCGTCTTCGCCAAGCCCGCCGACCCCGCCGAGACCATCAAGGACATCGTCAAGTACGCCGAGGTCGCCCGGCGCGAGGGCATCCTCTCCCTCGAGGGCCTCATCGATGAGATGAAGGACGAGTTCATCGTCCGCGGCGTCAAGATGGCCGTGGACGGCACCGACCCCGAGTTGATCCAGACCATCATGGACACCGAACTCGAGGCCCTCATGGACCGTCACACCGGCGGCAAGCAGATCATCGACACCATCGGGCGCATGGCGCCCGCCTTCGGCATGATCGGCACCCTCATGGGCCTCATCTCCATGCTCTCCAACATGGACGATCCCTCCGCCATCGGCCCCGGCATGGCCGTCGCCCTCATCACCACGCTCTACGGCGCCCTCATCGCCAACGTCTTCGCCGGGCCCATCGCCGAGAAGCTCGCCAACCGCGACGCCGAGGAGGTCCTCATCAAGACCCTCATCATCACCGGCGTGATGTCCATCCAGTCCGGGGACAACCCGCGCGTCGTCGAGAGCAAGCTCATGACCTTCCTCCCCCCCTCGCAGCGCAAGGCCATCGAGGCCGCGCAGGCCGAGGCCGCCTGATCCGGAGGACGCCTGAGCATGGCGAAAAAGAAGGCCGCAAACGACCCCGGAATCCCCGAGTGGGTGCTCACCTACGGCGACCTCATGTCGCTCCTGCTCTGCTTCTTCATCCTCCTCGCCGCCTTCAGCGAACTCAAGCAGCCCCGCGAGTACATCAAGGTCATCGAGTCCATCAAGGAGGCGATGGGCTTCCGCGGCGGCATGGGCATCCAGAGCAACAACCAGCAGCAGATCGCCCAGCTCCTCAAGAAGCTCGACCAGCAGTCCAAGGACGAGCACGAGGCCCAGGCCCGTGACGAGTCCAACAGCGACAGCGTCTCCGGCGAGAACCCGCAGACCAGCGTCGTCCACGAGGGCCAACGCTTCGCGCAGGGTGGTTCGATCCTCTTCCAGCCCGGCTCCGCCGAACTCTCTGAGAAGGCCATGAACCAGCTCCGCACCGAGGTCGCCCCCCTCATCCGCGGCCAACGCTACGTCTGTGTCATCGTCGGCCACGCGTGGGGGTTCACCGACAAGTCCCACGCGTCACCCGACGACCTCTCCTACGAGCGGGCCCGCAACGTCAAGGATTTCCTGGTCCGGGAATGCGATATCGATGAGGCGATCCTGCGGGTTGAAGCGGCCGGGGTGCACGAGCCGCGAGCCATCATCTCGGGTAGCGGTGGGGACGACGCCCAGAACCGCCGAGTGCAGGTCTGGATGACCGGGCGGACCATCGACCAGACCCATCCCGACCCGGACCTGACGGGGCGCGTCAGCCCCTGACCCACTGAGCGAGGCGAGATCATGGCCGAGGACGAGAAGAACGAAGCCTCCGAAGGCGCGTCCAAGAAGAAGCCCCCGATCATCATGCTCGCGGTCGTCGCGGTCCTGATGGTCGCCGAGGCCGGCGCGGTCTTCCTGGTCGCCTCCATGACCAAGGGGGGCAGCGCCGCCGCCGCCACCGAACTCGAGGGCCAGGTCGCCGAGGGGGACGAGGTCCACGAGGTCGAGCTGCTCGCCGAGCAGTTCCAGAACACCCAGTCCGGGCGTGTCTGGGAGTGGCAGACCGAGATCTACCTGAAGGTTCGCCAGAAGAACCTCGACGGGCCCCGGGGCGTCACCGCCACCCTCGAACGTCGCAACGCCGAGATCAAGGAGGGCATCGCCCTCATCTTCCGGCGCGCTCAGCACAAGCACCTCCAGGAGCCCGGGCTCCAGACCATCAGCCGACAGGTCACCACCTACGTCAACGAGGTCTTCGGGAACGACGCCGACGGCCTCCCCCGTGTCGAGCGGGTCGTGATCCCCGTCTGCAAGGGCTTCGAGGTCTAGTCCAACGCCCGGACCGCGCACTTTTTGCGCTCCCCGGCCGATCCCGCGCACGGGCGTCCGCAAAACTGGCCGAGCCGGTTGTCGATGCCCGATGAGCGTGTCGCGAGGGCGGTCCCTCGCGCCGAGGCGGCGGAGCCGCACACCACGCGAGGCCAGGATGCCCGACGAAGACCCCCCCCCCCAGACCCCCCCACCGGACGCCGAAGGCTCCGTCGAGGAATCGCTCGACGAGGCCAAGGCCACCGTTGAAGACACCCAGGCCCAGGTCGACAGCGCGAACGCACAGGCCCCCGACGGGGAGCCCAACGCCTTCGCCATGCCCGAGTTCTCCTCCCCGGGCGCCAACGCCAACCCCGCCTCGATCGATCTGCTCTCCGACGTCAATCTGAACGTCAAGATCGAACTCGGTCGCACCCGCCTGCTCGTCGAAGACGTCCTCAAGCTCGGCGAGGGCGCCGTCGTCGAACTCGACAAGCTCGCCGGCGACCCCGTAGACATCTATGTCAACGAGCGCCACGTCGCCCGCGGCGAGGTCCTCGTCCTCAACGACAACTTCTGCATCCGAGTCTCGGAGATCCTCGACGGCATCGGTGACGCGGCCCGCGAGGCCAGCGGCGCCGCCTGACCACTCCCCTCCCCGGGCGTCGGAGCACGCCCCTCGCTCGCCAGGATGGCGCCATGTCCCGCCCCCGCACGCTCGTTCTCCTGCTCGCCGCGCTCTCCCTCTCCGGTCCGCACGCCCGCGCGCAGGTCGGCCCGCTTCCCCCGGACACGGGCGAGCCGGCCCCCATCCCGGAGGCCGAGTGGGCCCGGCCCGTCGCCGACATCCACGCCGGTCCGTCACTCGACCAACCGGGCGAGCGGCCCGCGACCCGGTCCGCCGGCCCCGCCGATGAGTCCTCCATCCCGCTCGGCGCCCGGAAGGTCAGCGACATCCTCCCGCGTCTCTCCTCCCCCGCCGACGCGGACAGTTCGCAGACCCAACCGGCGCCCGTCGACGACCGCGCCCCCTCCCGCCTCGCCGACGTCACCAAGACCGTCGGCGCCCTCGTCCTGGTCATCGCCCTCATCCTCGCCCTCGCCTGGGGGGTGCGCCGCGTCGCCCGATCGCAGGGGGGGCTCGGCGCCAAACTCACCGCGGGGGGACGCGCCCCCTCCGGAGTGCTCGAGGTGCTCGGCCGATACCCGGTCAGCCCCAAGCTCTCCCTTGTCGTGCTCCGCTTCGACCGCCGTGTTCTGCTCCTCGCCCAGAGCCACGCCGCGGGCGGGACCATGTCCACCCTCTGTGAACTCAACGACCCGAGCGACGTGGCCTCCGTGCTCGCCAAGACGAGCGACGCCGACGAGGTCAACTCCCTCTTCCGCGAGGCCATCGCCCACGCCGAGCAGGACGTCCGGACCGCCCTGGCCCCGGAGACGCACGTCCCCCTCCACGAGTTCGACCCCGGCGTTCGCACCGTGACCGCCACGCCCGACGGCGACCGCGTCGAGCTGCTGCGCGACGACCCGCCGCCCGCCTTCGAACAGCACCCGCGCCAGGAGGAGATCAGCCCCCTCCGCCGACGCCTCGACGCGCTCCGCGCAGGGGTGGGGGTGTGATCCGTCTCGCGCTCTTCCTGATTCTGACCCTGGGCGTGCTCACCGGCGCGGCGCCCGCGCAATCGCTCGGCCCCCCCGTTCCCGCGAGCGCCGACCTTCTCCAGACCGCGACCGCGGCGGATCCGACGCGCCCCAACCCCGTCCGGATCCTCTCCGACGCCGCGTCGATCGTCCCCGGCCAGGCCGCCCGCGACGATCAGGGCGGGCTCTCGGTCGCGCTCAACATCATGATCCTGCTGACGGTGATCACCCTGGTCCCGTCGATCATGCTCATGACCACCTGCTTCATGCGCATCATGATCGTGCTCGCGCTCGTCCGCCAGGCGATCGGCGCCCAGTCCATCCCCCCGCCCCAGGTCATCACCGGCCTGGCCCTCTTCCTCACTGCCATGGTGATGGCGCCCACCATCGACCGCGTCTGGAACGAGGCCGTCGTCCCCTACCAGAACGGCGAGGTCACCGACTACGAACAGCTCTGGGGTCTGGCCAAGCGTCCCATGCGCGATTACATGTTCGACCAGATCGAGGCCACCGGCAACTGGTCCAGCGTCTACATGATCCTCGACTACCGCGGCGTGGACACCTCCCGCCCCGACGAACTCTCCCGCGCCGACGTGGACATGATGACCCTCGTCCCCGCCTACATGCTCTCCGAACTCAAGGTCGGCTTTGTCATGGGCTTCAAGGTCTACCTCCCCTTCCTGGTCATCGACATGGTCATCGCCACCATCCTCATCTCCATGAGCATGATGATGCTCCCCCCCGTCCTCATCTCCCTCCCGTTCAAACTTCTGCTCTTTGTGCTCGTGGACGGCTGGACGCTGGTCGTCGGGAGCCTCCTCGAGAGCTTCGTCCAGGAGGGCGATTCGGCCCGGCTCAGCGCTCAGGCCGCCGCCATGCCCCTCGCCCTGCTCTTGTGCGTCCGCGTCGGACGCGGAGAAAGCCGACATGGAATACGACGAAACCATGGTCTTCATCGTGCGCGACACGCTCATCACCGTGCTGAAGATCGCCGCCCCCATCCTGCTCGCGGGCATGGTGATCGGCCTGATCATCAGTCTCCTGCAATCGGTCACGAGCATCCAGGACCAGACGCTCACCTTCGTCCCGAAGATCGGCGTGATGGTTCTCGTCGCCGCCGCCCTGCTCCCCTGGATCGCCCTGCGCCTCTACGAGTTCACCACCGAAATGCTCATGCTCTTCTGAAGCGCCTCACCCGACGCCCCGCCGGAACGAACGATGCATGAACACGCTCTACCCCTTCATGCACTACGCGGCGCCCTTCGCGCTCATCCTCGCCCGCATCTCGGGCGTCTTCCTCTTCACGCCCCTGCTCTCCGGCTCCACGCTCCCCGTCCGCGCCCGAGCGATGATCGCGCTCTCCCTCTCCGCCGCGGTCTTCTCCTTCGGGCCCGAGGCCGTCCGCGAGCTGCCACGCCTCGACCTGGTCACCTACGTCCCCCTCATGTTCTCCGAGGTCCTGCTCGGCGCCTCCATCGGGCTCATCGGCGGGCTCCCGCTCCTGCTCATCCAGCTCGCCGGCTACCTCATGGGCTACCAGATGGGACTGAGCATCGCGCAGACCTTCAACCCCAGCGTCGAGAGCCAGGGCGACGTCGCCGGCCAGCTCCTCTTCTACCTCGGCGTCAGCGTCTACGTCACCCTCGGCGGGCTCGACTTCCTCTTCCTCACCCTTCTCAACACCTACGACAACGTTCCGATGGGCGCCTTCTCCGCCGACATGACCCCCGTCGATCTCCTCGTCGGTGTGATCCACGGCGGGTTCGAGATGGCGCTCAGCGTCGCCGCCCCCGTCCTGGGCATCATCACCCTGCTCCTTATCGCCATGGGCTTCATCATGAAGACCATGCCCCAGGTCAACGTCCTCTCGATCGGGTTCTCCGCGAAGATCCTCTGCGGCCTCCTCATGCTCACCTTCACCATCTTCCTTGTCGCCGAGATCACCCAGGACGAAACCGTTCGGGTGCTCACCGCCGTCCGGGACTGGGCCGAGTCGCTCAGGCCCCACAACTAAGGAACCCACGACGTGTCCGATGAGATGGGCGAACGCAGCGAGCAGCCGACGGCCAAGCGCCTCAGCGATGCGCGCAGCAAGGGCCAGATCCCACGCAGCCAGGACCTCGGCGCCGCCGCCGGTCTGCTCGTCGGCATCCTCACCCTCGCCGCCTTCGGCGGTACAACGATGCAGTCCCTCGCGCGGATCATGGACCGCGTCCTCTCCGACGCCACGCCCGGCAGCCCCCTCAACGAATCCTCGATCATCCCCGCCGTCGAGTACGTCGCGGTCGAGGGCGCCAAGATCCTGGCGCCCCTGCTCATCATCGCCGCGCTCGGCGCTTATGTCACCCAGTACGCCCAGGTCGGCTGGATCATCAGCACCGAGCCGATCCGGCCCAAGCTCAGCAAGCTCGACCCGATCAAGGGAACCAAAAAACTCTTCAACAAGCGCAACCTCGTCAAGACCGTGGTCAACACGCTCAAGCTCATGGTGGTCATCCTCGTCTCCTGGCTGGTCATCATGGGCCGCATCGAGACGCTCGTCGCCGCCATGCAGCTCGACGCCGCCCCCGCGCTCTTCCTCGTCCTCCGCGTCGTGCTCGAGCTGGCGATCTGGCTCGTCCTTCTTCTGCTCGCGATCGCGGTGATCGACTACACCTACCAGCGCTGGCAGCACACCCAGGACCTGAAGATGACCAAGCAGCAGGTCAAGGACGAACGCCGAAGCATGGAGGGCGACCCGGAGGTCAAGGGGCGCCGCCTGAAGATGGCCCGGGAGATCGCCATGCAGCGCATCGCCAACGCGGTGCCTCAGGCCGACGTCATCGTCACCAACCCCGAGCACTTCTCCGTCGCGATCAAGTACGAGCAGGACGGGACCGGCGCCCCGCGCGTCATCGCCAAGGGCGCCGACCACCTCGCCCTGCGCATCCGGCAGCTCGCCCGCCTCGCCCACGTCCCGATCGTCGAACGCCCCCCCCTCGCCCGCGCCCTCTACTGGGGCGTCGAGGTCGGCCAGGAGATCGCCCCCGAGCACTACCAGGCCGTCGCCGAGATCCTCGCCTACGTCTACCGGATGAACGAACAGACCCCCGCCGCACGCTCCGCATAAGGACCTGACCACTCCCCATGGCGACTCCCCCCGCCAATACCGGCTTCACGCTCCCCGCATGGGTTCACCAGATCGCGCGCCACCGCGGCCTGATCGTCCCCGTCGGCTTCGTCATGCTCCTGGTGGTCATCCTCGTCCCCCTCCCCTCCGCGGCCCTCGACATCCTCATCAGCGGCAACATCTCCCTCGCCGTCATCATCCTGCTCACCACGCTCTACATGAACAAGGCGCTCGACTTCAGCGTCTTCCCCTCCCTCCTCCTCGCCACGACCCTCCTCCGACTCGTCCTCAACATCGCCTCCACCCGGCTCATCCTCACCGCCGACGCCGACTCCCCCGAGGCCGCCATCGGCGTCGCCGGCGAGGTCATCAGCGCCTTCGGCAGCTTCGTCGCTGGCGACAGCCTCTTCGTCGGCATCATCATCTTCGGCATCCTCATGATCGTGCAGTTCATGGTCATCACCAAGGGCGCCGGACGCATCAGCGAGGTCGCCGCCCGCTTCACCCTCGACGCCATGCCCGGCAAGCAGATGGCCATCGACTCCGAACTCTCCGCCGGCGTCATCAACGAGGACGAAGCGAAGCAGAAACGCGAGGACATCGCCCGCGAGGCCGACTTCTACGGCGCCATGGACGGCGCCTCCAAGTTCGTGCGCGGCGACGCCATCGCCGGCATCCTCATCACCGCCATCAACCTCGCCGGAGGCTTCGCCGTCGGCATGATCGAGAAGGGCTGGCCCGCCGACCAGACCGCCAGCGTCTTCAGCAAGCTCACCATCGGCGACGGCCTCACCAGCCAGATCCCCAGCTTCATCATCTCCATCGCCTCCGCCCTCATCGTCACCCGTTCCGGCTCCAAGGACGACCTGGGCACCGAACTCACCGGACAGCTCACCAGCCAGCCCCGCGGCCTCATCATCACCGCCTGCTTCCTCGCCCTCCTCGCCCTCTCACCCCTGCCCACGCTCCCCCTCCTCACGACCTCGATCGCCCTTGGCGTCCTCTCCGCGGGCATGATCATCTCCACCAAGCGCCGCGTCGAGGCCGAACGCGACGAGGCCATGGCCGAGGCCACCAACGCCCCCGCCCCCGAGGCCCCCCAGGTCGAGGAACTCCTCAAGGTCGATGTCCTCGAACTCGAGGTCGGGTACGGACTGGTCTCCCTCGTCGATGCGCGCCAGGGCGGCGACCTGCTCGACCGCATCTCCGCCGTCCGACGCCAGCTCGCCGTCGAACTCGGCCTTGTCATGCCCCCCGTCCGCATCCGCGACAACATGCAGCTCCACGCCAGCGAGTACCGCGTCAAGATCCGGGGCGCCGAGATCGCCCGCGGACGCGTCGAACCCACCAAGCTCCTCGCCATGGACTCGGGCGTCGTCACGGGGAAGATCCCCGGCGAGCAAACCACCGAGCCCGCCTTCGGGCTCGACGCATGGTGGATCGATCCCCAGCAGCGCTCCCGCGCCGAAACCATGAACTACACGGTCGTGGAGCCCTCGAGCGTCCTCGCCACGCACATCACCGAGCTGGTCAAGAACCACGCCGAGGAACTCCTCACCCGCGAGGAGGTCAACAACCTCCTCGAAGGCCTGAAGGAAAAGGCCAAGAAGCTCGTCGAAGACACCGTGCCCGCCGTCGTGAAAGTGGGGGAGCTGCAGAAGGTCCTCCAGAACCTGCTCAAGGAGCGCGTCCCCATCCGCGACATGGAGACCATCCTCGAGACGCTCGCCGACTGGGCCCCGAAGAGCAAGGACCTGGACATCCTCACCGAGTACGCCCGGCACGCCCTGCGCCGCACCATCTGTCAGCAATACGCCGCCCCGGACGAGACGGGCAAGCTCCGCCTGGTCTGCGTCACCCTGGACCCCACCTTCGAGGACCAGATCGCCGCGTACATCGACCGGGGCGCCGGGGCGACGACCGTCAACATGCCCGCCCGCGCCGCCGCCCAGTTCGCCGAGAAGATCATCGCCGCCCTCCAGCAGGTCACCGCCGCCGGCCACCGCCCCGTCGTCATCGCCTCGCCGCAGGTCCGGGCGGTCGTCCGCCAGGTCCTCGAGACCCGCCTCCCCGCCGCCGCCGTCCTCGGCTACAACGAGATCGCCGCCGGCGTCGAGGTCGAGTCCGTCGCCCTCGTCTCACCCGACACCCCTGCCACACCCCAGCCGGCGCAGGCTGTCGCTTAGCCGCCCCGGTGGTGAGCTGTGCCCGAAGCGGGTACAGTGCGGCGGGCCTCAAGGCCAGGGACGGCGACCATGCTCAAGACCTACAGCGCGCGCACCATGGCGGAAGCTCTCGCCCAGGTCAAGAACGACCTCGGCCCCGACGCGGTCATCGTGCATACCCGCTCTTTCCGCGTCGGAGGCGTGCTCGGCGTCGGCGCCAAGCCCGTCGTGGAGATCACCGCCAGCGACGATGCTTCCCTCGTCAAACCACCCACCAAGCGGGCGCCGACACGCGCCATCGCACGCCCACAGACCCCCGCGGCTCCCGATCACGACCCCCCGGCGAGCCAGATCGAGCCCAAGCCCGAGGCGCCCTCCCGCTCGCAGGAAGACGCAACCCCTGCGTTCCTCGGCGGATACATCCCCCCCGGCGCGTCGGCGCCCGTCTCCCGGCTCGTGGCCCCCCCGGCCTCGCCCCCCGCGCCCGCTCAGGCCCCCCGCCCTGCCGCGCCGGCGCCCACGCCCAGACCCGCCCCGGCGCCCG
>JBITAG010000045.1:0-11839 GCA_044439985.1 Phycisphaerales bacterium JB059
TCGCCCAGCGTCTGGTCCGCCGGGTCTGCGAGGGATGCGTGGAGAACGCCACGCCCTCGCCCGCGGAGCTTCACGCGATCGGGCTCACCGAGGCGGACGGGCACAGCTTTGTCGCCGGGCACGGCTGCCCGCGCTGCATGAACACGGGGTACCACGGGCGCCTCGGCGTCTACGAGATGCTCCGTGTGACGTCCGCGATCCAGGCGTTGATCGAGGCCGACGCGACATCTTCGGAGATCGCCGCGTGCGCCCGGGGCGAAGGGATGCGAACGATGCTCGACGACGGGATTGGCAAGGCGCGTCTCGGGCTGACGGGGATCGGTGAGCTGGCCAAGCTCAACGCGTCGCTCGACCAGAGCCTGGCGCCCCGCACGAGGGTCGCCGCATGAGCGAGACCCGATACAAGTACATCGCGATCGACGCGATCGGAAAGAAGCGTCAGGGGCAGATCAACGCGACGAGCGAGCAGAAGGCCTACCGCCAGCTCGCCGCCCAGGGTCTCACGCCAACGCGGATCTCGCAGGCCGGGGCGTCGGTGAGCCTGTTCACACGCGACGCGATCAAGCCCGCGGACGTTGCCGCGTTCACCCGCGAGCTGAGTGTCCTCGTCGAGGCCAAGATCCCGCTCGGGCGGGGACTGCAGAGCATCGCCGAGCACGAGGACCGACCGCGACACCGCGAGATGATCCGGGATCTTGCCTCGATGATCGAGGCGGGCTCGCGGATCACCGACGCGTTGACCAAGTACAAGGACGTGTTCGGTGAGGTCTACATCGAGACCATGCGGGCCGCGGAGAAGACGGGGAACCTCGCCGAGGTGACCCATCACCTGGCCGACATGCTCGAGAAGCAGATCGAGAGCGGGCAGCAGCTCAAGCGGGCGCTCTCCTACCCGATCATCGTCATGGTCTTCGTGGCGTTGGCCATGACCATCATTGTCGTCTTCGTGGTCCCCCGGTTCGGGAAGATCTTTGAGGCCAACGGGGTGGACCTGCCCGTGACCACACGGATCGTGCAGGCGATCGGAGACTCGGTCAAGGCGGCGTGGTGGGGGTACGCCGCGATGCTCGCCGGCATCATCGGGGGGTCGGTCGCCATGTGGAAGAGCCCCGCGGGGCGGGACATCTTCGAACGCCTCATGCTCCGGATCCCTCACATCGGCAAGATCATCGTCGCGACGACCGCGGCCCGGTTCAGCCGGGTGCTGAGCATCTGCCTCGGGTCGGGGCTCGATCTGATGGAGGCCGTCGAGATCGGTGGACGCGCCACCGGGCGCCCGCTGTTCGTGCGAGAGTGTGACCACATGGCCGACCGGCTCCGGTCCGGTGATCGCCTGGCGGAGGTGATCCAGTCCTCGAACTACCTGCCCGGCTTCGCCACCCGCATGCTGGGCGCGGGGAAGGACGCGCGGGAGCTGGCCAGCGCCAGCTCGGTCATCGCCCGCCACTACGACCGAGAGTCGGAGCACCTCTCGAAGAACATCAACACCCTCATCGAGCCCCTGATGACCATCGCGATGGCGGGGATCGTGCTGCTCGTCGCCCTCTCCGTCTTCCTGCCCATGTGGCAGATGATCAAGGTGAATCACTAACCCCCGGGGTCCGTCATGCGTTCCGAATACATCCGTCCGGGTCGGGCTTTCTCCCTCCTCGAGGTCCTCGCCGTGGTCATTGTTCTGGGGATCCTCGCCGCGATCGCGGTGCCTCAGTTCGTCGGGGTGACCGATGAGGCAAGGACCAGCTCCATCCAGAGCACCCTCTCCGGCGCCCGCTCCGCCATCGCCAGCTTCCGCTCCGCCGCGGTGATCAACGGAGACGACCCGTACCCCACGCTCGTTGAGCTGAACACCGACGGCGCCGTCTTCAAGTTCGATCTGCCCAACAACCCCTTCACGGGCGTGGGGGGGGTTCAGGCCGTCAACGCCGCACAGGCCGACGCCCGCACCGTGGTCAGCCCGGAGACGTACGGCTGGAACTACTACGTGGACAACACCGCCACGCCCCCGGCCGCGGTCTTCTACGCGAACTCCGAGGACGTCACCACCGCGAGCGACGGCGCGGGGGGCTTCGCCACCGCCAACGAGCTGTGAGGCCCCAGCCATGGCGTACGCCGGATCTCGAGCCGCCTTCACGCTGATCGAAGCGATGGTCGTCGTCATCCTCATGTCGATCATCGCCGTCTCCGTGATGCCGGCGCTCAACAACCTCGACGAGGCCCGCCGCGGCGCCGCTGCGGATGAACTCATCAGGCTCCTGAGCCAAGCGAGGGCGCTCGCCATGGCCTCCGGGCGTCCGATGGGCGTCTCGGTCGATCTGGAAGACAACGCGGCACGCATCGTCCAGATCGCCGCTGCCGGGGCGGCGCCCACCCCCGCGACCGACCCGATGGGCCAGCCGGAGGCGCCCGTTCGCTTCGCGGATCAGTACGCGGGCGTTGAGCTGGTGTCGATGACCCAGGGCGACGGGACCGCCGGCTCCGGCTCGATCTGGTTTCGGTTCGACGGCGTGCCGCAGACCCGGGGCGCCGACGGCGCGCTGGTCGGCGCCTTCACCCAGGACGCGACGGTGGAGTTGAGTGGTTCGCAGGTCGTCACCGTCCGCATGGGCACGGGACTGGTGGAGTAACCATGCGCCGGACCCGGACCAGTGGATTCAGCCTGATCGAGTCGGTGGTGATCATCATCGTCCTGGCAATCGCGGTGCCCCCCTCGCTCCAGCTGCTCGATTCCGCCGCCGGCTCGCGAGCGGACTCGATCAACACCACCCGGGCCACGCTCCTGGGCATGAGCGTGATGGAGCACATTCTGGCCGATGTCTACAGCAGCGACCCGGCGCTGGGCTTCGACGCGCTTGCGGACAGCGACGCCTACCTGAACACCGCCGGGACCGGGCTGATCGACCGGCTCGCGGGTGTGACCGACGGCTACGCGTCCGTCGGCATCAGCTTCAGCGTGCAGATCGGCCCCCTCGCCCAGGCCGACGGCGCGGTCTCCGGTGACCCCGACCTCGACGTTTATCGGGAAATCACCGTGGTGATCAGCTACCCCTCCGCGACCGAGGGTGTTCTCGACATGCCCATCTCCGCGATCGTCTCGGAGATCTCCCCATGAGCCGACCTCTCACCGCGCATGCCCGCTCGGGCCTCACGCTGATCGAACTTATCGCCGCGATCACGATCATGTCTGTGATCTCCGTGGCGGGTTTCCCGGTCATCGCCTCCGCCGCCGACGGGTACGCCTCCGCGACGCGGACCCGGGAGCGAACCGAGCGCATCGCGTTTGCGCTCGACCGGTGTGTCCGCCTGTTGCGTGAGGCCACCGGGAGTGACCCGGCCGGCGCTCTCGATCTCGCCTCCGCCGCCCCCGACCGGGTGGTCTTCGCGGACGGACGGGGCCTCGGGCTCAGCGGCACAACGCTGGTCTACCTCGAAGCGGGCAAGGCGGACGCCCCGCTCTGCCGGGACGTCACCGCCTTCGAGATCACGTACCTCGGCAGCGATGGCGTCACGAGCACGATCGGCGCGCCGGAGACGACCCAGCGCTTCAACGTCTCGATCACCGCGGATGGTCTGACGCTCACGGGCGCCGCGTTCGCCCGGACAAGGATCGGTGACTGATGCCCGCAGCCTCAACAGACCAGGCGAACCGTCCCTACGCCGCGCGACGCGGCATCGCGATCGCGGTCCTCGTGATCATCTTCGCGCTTCTCAGCTTCGTCGTCATCGCGGCGGTCGGTGGATCAGCCGGTGACGCCCAGATCGCGGCGATCCGCGTGGAAACCGTTCGCGCGTCGTACGCCGCCGAGAGCGGGGCGGTGATCATCTTCCGTTCACTGCTCGACGGAGAGGACCTCCCCCCGTCCGGTTCAGAGATCTCGCTGGGCGCCGAGTCCATCCTGTTTGTCGAGACCCCTCCCGATGGCGTCGGGACCGTGATCGTCGAGGGCCGGTGCGGCCTGGCCAGCCGCCGGTTCAGCCTCGAGATCGAGTAACCCGAATCCAGGCCCGAATAACCGCCCGGACCTTGGGAAGACAACCCGAAGTCCCCCCCCAAACGGGCCGATATCCGAGCGAGGGGTGCGTCGATTCGCTTCACGGACCAAGCACTTGCTCGCCGGGGAACAGACCAGATGCGTTTCGGACAGCCGCGACTGATCCTGAATCTCACGCCGAACCAGATGGACGCGGTCCTGGTCTCGGGCAAGCGGGTGCGCGCCTCGAAGCGCGCCAAGCTGAGTCCCGCGCTCTGGGAAGAGGCGTGGAACGAGGGTCTTTCCCCGTTCGACAGCACGCTTACCTCCCTCCTGCGCGCGCTCGGCGCTCCGAAAAACGTCAAGACCAGCGTGCTCTACACCAGCCCCGATTCGATCTCTGAAGTGAGAACGGCGCCTGGATCGGGGGAGGACGGGGTGGAGGCCGCACGCCTCGAGGTCATCGAGAACATCACCAGCGTCGGTCTGGAACATATCTCCAGCGCCGCCCGACTCACCCACGACGAGGGCCCCGACGTGCTGGTGGTGGCCGACCGGGACCTCAACGCCCAATCCATCTTCGCCTGGCTCGCCCGCTGCTCCTGCCGCTTCGATTCGATCATCCCCCTCCGGGCGATCGCCCTCCGTGCCGTCATTCGGGACGTCACCACCCGCGTGGACGATGGGGCGATCACCTGCTACCTCGGCGAACGGACCTCGATTATCGCCAGCGGTGGATCGGGCGCGCTGCGCTCCGTCCGGTGCATCGACTTCGGCTACTCCCTGCTCGTTGAGGCCCTCTCCCGAGGGCTGCGTCAGGATGTCGAGGAGGGAGGCGCTTCCGAGGTTTGCGCCCATCACGCCGAGGCCCGCAAACGCCTCTTCGAGGTCGGCCTGCCCACCGCCAAGGGCGGCGCCGTCGGACCCGAGGTATCTCGCCGCGTCATGCCGCTCCTCCAGCCCGTCCTTCAACGCTACTTCATCGAGATCAAGCAGACCATCCGATTCGGCATCCCCGACTCCAGCGGGGCCTCACGCACGCTCCGCCTCATCGGCCCCGGCGCCGCGATCGGCGGCTTCCCCGACCTCATCAGCAACGCCGTGGATACCGAGATCCAGATCGACGGCGGCTGGGACCGGTTCAATCCCGACGAGATCTATCCGGCCCACTCGCCCGAGCAGGACTTCATCGCCCACGGCGCCGCCGGCCTCGGGCTGGCTCCCCGGATCGTCCGCGAGATCAAGGCGGCGCGCATCATCTCCGCCGGCGTACGGACGGGCGCGATGTGTGCCGCGCTCGCGCTGGTCGCCGAGGCGGGCACGCTGTACGCCAGGCAGCTCGAAGTGCGACAGGCGATCCGAGCCAGCGAAGCAAGCCTGGCCAGCGTTCGCCAGCACCGGGAACTGACCGAGATCGCTCGGCGGATGTCCGAGTCCTTCGAGATCGCGTCGTCGAAGACCGCTGAAGCGCTCGAAGGAAGCCCGGACTGGTACGCGGTGCTCGCCGAACTGGCCCAGCTTTCCAATGAGGGCGTCACATTCAACTCGTTCCGCGCCTATCGCGACGCGAACGAGAGCGTCGTCGTGATCGATGGGATCGCTCAGATCGGCGGGGAGCACGCCAACACGCTCGCCAACCTGACCGACCAGCTCCGAAGCTCTCCGCTCTACCACGACGTTCAGCTCGGGTCAACCAGCCTGGCCGAACTCGGAGGTGAGCCCGCGCGTCGGTTCGAGCTCCGCCTGAAGCCGCGAGCGTTTGCGCCCTGGTTCAACGCCGTCGCCGAAGCTGCACCCACGGACCCGGGAGTGACGCCATGACCAACAACCACTTCCGTACCTTCGTTGTTCGGCTTGCCGTGGTGGTGTCGGTCGTCTGCGCCGCCTGGTACTTCGGCGTGCGTCCGCTTCGGGACAACCTCCAGCTCGAACAAGCCACACTGACCGCCGCGCAGCAGGAGATTCTGGAGGGAGAGCGGGTCCGGCGAGAGTACGGGCGTGAACCCACCGACGTGATCGAGGAGCTTCAGCGGTCGGCCAACGCCCTCAGGGAGTTCTGGAACGCCTCCGCCGACGCCTCCATGATCTACGAGAGCATCGACACCCTCGCGATGCGCCACGGGGTGATCGTCGAACGCATGGAGCCCAAGCGGTCGCCCACGAGCGCGCGGCCCGGAAACACCGCCGCGGACGAACCCACGTTCGAACAGATCGTGTACAGCATTGAACTCCTCGGCAGCTACGAGGGCGTCAGCCGGTTCCTTCACGCCGTCCAGAACGACCTCGGGATGGCCCGGGTCGATTCGATCCGGGTGGGACCTGCCGCGACCGCTTCCGATCCGAGCCGCGTCCGTGCGTCAGTCATGACGACCCATTTCCAGAGCACGGGCGGGCTTGCCTCGTTCGATCTGGCGAGCAAGGAGATGACGGCGCCATGAACCACATTGCGTTGAAGCAGGCCAGGCTGATGGGCGTTCTCGCCGCCGTGGCCCCGGTGGTCGCCGTCGGCCTCATTCGGTTCGCGGGCCCCCAGCCCGTCGCCGCCGCCAGTTGGGCGGACACCTCGATGGACCTTCCCGCGTTCACCCCGCTGGCCACACCCAAGGCCTCAAACCGGAGCGGCGTGATGGCGGCGGCCGCCGCGCACGCCCAACGCCTTTTCCAGGCCGGCATCCAGGCGACGCCCTTCCCCCTCGAGAAGCGTGAGACCATCGAGTGGGACACGCCGGAGCCGATCGACGCTCCCGACGAGCGGGCCTCGGCGCACGCCCCCGAGCCCCCGCCGCTCCATCTGAGCGCGATCATGTCCCGCCGGGCGGGGGCGATCGCCGTGATCGACGCTCGGATCCGAACCGCCGGGTCGAAGATCGGACAGGGCTGGACCCTCGAGTCGATCGACGAGGAAGGGCGGACCATCACGGTCCGCCACACGACAGGGCATCGGGCCACTCTGGAGCTTGAGGCCCCCTAGATCGCCCGGCAGGTGGACACACTGCGCCCGGGGAGGGATAATGTGCCTCGCCGGGCGCATAGCTCAGTTGGCTAGAGCGCTGCCGTCACATGGCAGAGGTCACAGGTTCGAGTCCTGTTGCGCCCATTGAACCCATCGCCTCCCCCGCCAGGTCGGTCGGGCGGCTGGCGCTTGCTTGCTCACGGCGGTTCTCCCGGTTCGTGGTCCGGTCAAGGACACCCGGTGCCGAACGCGGATAGAAACGCGAGAATGTCATCGAAGTTGAACTCGCCCGTCGGGAGCGCGAGGTCGGCCTCGGGCGCTCTCTCTCCGAACGCCACCGCAAAAGCGAGCACGTCATCAAAGTCGAGCACCCCGGAGGGGTACGCGATGTCCGCGGCGTTGCATGGCGGGTTGTACAACGTGAGCGTCAGTTCGATGTCCTCGCGGTCTTCGGTCTCCAGGGGCCCGATGAACGCGCTGGTCGAGAAACTCAGCTGATAGATCCCCGGGGCCAACCGGTTTCCGGTGATCCCTCCGGTCACCGCGGTGATTTCCAGGTGATGCCCGGTCGGGCTGGTGACGTAGTACGCCCTCTCTTCGTCGATCTCGAGTTCAACTTGCTCAGCCTGAGAACCCACAAAGAGACTCCAGCCGTGCCCGGCGGGCTGTGACGCGCGGGCGTACCCAGACACGTTGAGTTGAGTCTCGCCGCATGAACTCTCGAGCGAGCCGGACATCGAAGAGTACCCATCGGCCAGGCCACCGCTCGTATCTCCCGACGTGTTGAAGCCGCCCTCGTAGAGATCACCTTCGAAGGACGACGAGTCTCCGTCCCCTTCAGGGTCCTCGAAGAATCCCGAGGTGAAGACGTCGCCGCCGCCGGTCAAGCGGACCCCCGAGTCGGTGCACTTCAGACTGAGACTGCCGTAGACGATCGACTCGCTGTACTCCTGGCTGCTCGCGAGGGAGGCCTGGGCGTCGAATGTCAGCTCATAGGTTCCCGGGCAGAGGCGCCGGTTCTGGACGGGCGGGTCAAGTCCCGCGAGGGTGAGCGAGCCATTGGATCCGCCGAACTCGTCGAGGTCGGCGAGCGTGGAACTGAGGACGCGGAATCGGATCGGCTCGGCCGTCGTCAGGTGGGCGGTCGCGGTGTAACCGGTCGCGGACGCCGCGAGGGCAATTGTCGTGTAGACGTCGAGCGAACCGAAGCAGCTTCCCCCCGTGGTCGGGGTCACACAGAGCATGGCGGAGAGTTCGAGGCCTCCAAAGTTCTGCAGCAGTGTCGCATCGAGGCCATCCGATGTCGCCTCGAAGCCGTGAACTTTCTCGAAGACAAGCGCTCCATCATCAGAGAAGACGCGTAGCACCAACTCGACATGGCCCCCGAGGATCTCCAGGCCGAGCGGGCTTTCGCCTCCCCGTGCCGCGCCGGAGCAAAACATGAACAATGCCAACGCGATCATCATCCGGCGCATGGTGAGTCCTCCGCAGTGTCTTTCGTGCGTGCCGTCATTCCCCGGGGACCCCGAACACGCCGGCGTCAGGCCGGCACGCGAGCGTCGGCGCCGCCCTCTGCTGACAGAGCCAGCAAGAACGTGAACTCGATCTCAAACGCTTGGCGAGAATCCGGGCGCCGCCGTGAAATCCGGACAGGCCGCGAGGGGTCGAGGCTTCGGACTGGTGCACGCTCTCGCCGCTGTTGCGCAGCATGGTTTCCCCCCTCGTCCTGGCCACCCCTCCGCGGTTGACCGAGCGTACCTCCCGGGGGAGGACGTTGGCAAGAGGCGCGGGCCCAGGATACCCAGGCGTCTCTGTTGCCCGGCCGATCGATGGCCCAGGGACGCGACTCAACCCCTCAATCGGAGGGAGGGGGATCGCACAGCGCCGCCTCGCCCTCGACAACGAACCGGTCAAAAGCGGCCGAGTCGCCCGCCCCCGAGCGCACCGCCCCATCCAGACTCTCCTCATAGACCCGCCGAGCCTCCGCACACCGTCCGACGCTCACCAACGTCCGGACGAGCCAGCGAGCGACGGTGAGCGTGTCGTCGCTCCCCGGTCCCCAACGGGCCGACGACCGATACCCCTCCGTTCGGACACTCCGCTCGGCGCCTTCCAGAGCCAGGCGGAGTTCCGTCGCCGCCAGATCCGGCCGACCAAGCTTCTCAAGCAGCAGGCCTCGATTGGCGCGCGCCTGCAGGGTCCTCCAATGGCCCATGCCGAGCGTTTCCTCGAGGGCCGGAAGTAGCTTGGCGTATACCTCGCGGGCCTCATCGAGCCGATTGAGCTGGTTGAGCGTGAACCCCACCTCGGTCAGCGAGTTGAGGGTGGAGATGTGGTTCGACCCCAGAACCCGCTCGCGGGCCGACAGCACCCGCCGGTGCTCGGCCAATGCCTGTTTAAACCGTCGCAGCCGGTTCATTGCCAACGCACGGTTGTACGCCGCGCTGAGCACTGCCGGATCATCCGCGGGGACCAGGTCTCGCAGCGCGACGATCACCCGGTCGTACGCACGTATGGCTCCCTCATGGTCTCCCGCGTGCGTGCGTGCGTTCGCCAGTTCCAGTCGGACATCCTGGACCACACTGTTGTGTTCTCCAAACCGCTCCTGCGATTCGCTCAGGAGCGCCTCCAGGTCTTCGACCGCTCGCGGGGCGTCGCCCTCCAGGCGCCAACGCAGACGGGCAAGCGCCGTTTGGATCTCGAACATGAGCCGGTCCATGTCATCCGCCGCGTCCCCCGTGAGCGCAGGGCGCACCCGATCGATGACCTCCAATGCCGCGACCAGCTGGGTCTGCGCCTCGGGGAGGTCCCCGAGCCGCTCAAGGCCCAGTCCGATCGTCCGTCGTATGCGGGCCGCCACCCTCGGCGCCTCCCGATCGAGCCGCCCGAGTCGCTCACCCCGCAGAACCGCGTGGTACACCTCGGAGAGTGGATAGTCCGCCGTCCGGAACGTACGCCCGCCCCCTGGGTCGCCACCGGTCTCCACAGCGAGCAAGTCCTCATTCACGAACGCGTCCACCCGCTCCAGCACGCGTCGCTGCTCTCGTTCGGAGGTCTGCGCTCGAGTTGCCCGGACCGCCTGCCACGTGCTGAAGACCGTGGCCGTCATCAGCACGAGGCAGAACAGGGCCGTCGTCAGCACCCCCTTCCGGTTCCGTCGGAGGAACTTCCTAGCGCGGTACCAGCCCGATTCCGGCCCCGCCTGCAAGGCGCGTCCCTCGAGGTAGGCGCCGAGGTCGTCGCTGAGGTCCATCGGCGTCCGGTACCGCTCGGTGCGGTCCTTGCGCATCGCTTTGAGCGGGATCCACTCAAGCTCGCGGTGCAACTCCCCCCGGAGTGCCGCGAGCGTGGTGGCCCGTCGGGACGCGATCTCCTGCGCAGTCTCGCCCAAGCTGGAAAGCTGCGTGCTCGGACGGGGGGGCTCCTCCTCTCGGATGATCCGCTGAATCTCCATCATGGCGCGCTGCCGAAGGTTGAACGGACGTACCCCGACGATCAGCTCGTAGAGCAGCACACCCAGGGAGTACACATCCGTCCGAGTGTCGATGTCGAGCGCCCCCATCTCCGCCTGCTCTGGACTCATGTACTCCGGGGTTCCAAGGATCTGTCCCTGCTCGGTCATCACCGAGTCTTCGCCAAGCCTCGCCTCGATCGCCTTGGCAACGCCGAAGTCGATGATCTTGACGATCGGCCGATCCAGGATGATGGTGACGAGCACGTTCCCGGGCTTGATGTCACGGTGGATCACGCCCCGCTGGTGCGCGTGCTGCACCGCCTCGCACACCTGCCGAAACATCGCCAGTCGCTGACGTGTGCCCAGCCGGTGTCGGTCGCAGTAGCTCGTGATCGGCTCGCCGCGTACGTACTCCATCACGAAAAAGGGGACGCCACCCCGGCTTATCCCCGCGTCGAAGATCCGCGCGATGCCGGGATGGTCCATCTGGGCAAGCGCCTGACGCTCAGCCTCGAATCGGGCCAGCACCCGGCGGCTGTCCATGCCCTTCTTGAGGACCTTCAGCGCCACGCGCTGGCGATACCCCTCTCGCCGCTCGGCGAGATAGACGACTCCGAACCCTCCCTCACCTAGGGGGCTTCGGATCACGTATCGCCCGAAATCGTCCGCCTCCGGGTCCGGGCCGGCGCTGGATTCCATCTCCGCCTTGGCCGCGATGAACGCGGCAGCCCACGCCTCCCCGAGGCGGTGCCGCACCGCCTCCATCGCCGTCGCACTCCCGGCCCCGGGCCCTTCGGCCAGTTCGAGGGCAATCAGCATCACGGCAACGTCGGAGTCCGGTGCGAACGAGGGAAGGACGCGCTCGTAGTGCTCCACCGAGGCGTCCAGTCCCGCCCGCCATCTCCGACGCGCATCGGCCCGCACGACCTCCTGGCGTTCCGCGTCAGACCCACACGCTGCGAGCATCGGGCGGATGTCCGGCGCTTCATTCTCCGACCCGCCCTCCGCCCAAGCGGCCTCAAGTCGCCGCAGCGCTTCCCAGGAGCGAGGTATGCGATCCGGTTCCATACGGCAGTCATACCCGATCCCCCGCCCCAGTGAGGCGCAGAACGGTTCGGTCCGGTCCAAACGAAGGGTCAAGGACCACCCGGACCAAAAAGAAAGACGGACGGCCATGGGCCGTCCGCCGTTCGGAAATCAGAGCAGTGGGGGGGGTCAGCCCGGGATCACGCCCGTCGGGCGCCCGAACGGGTTGATCGGGTCATCGGGATCGCAGAAGCCCGGCTGCCACCGGTTCATGAAGATGTTGAAGTCCAGCAGATCCCATCGACCGTCCGAGTTCAGGTCGGCGAAGACGTTCTGGGCCCGGAGCAGGTCCATGAACAGGAGAATGTCCGTAACCTCAACGATCCGGTTGTTGTCCACGTCGGTCGGGCAGAGCGACGTCGGGTCCCACGTCCAGAT
>JBITAG010000046.1:0-2751 GCA_044439985.1 Phycisphaerales bacterium JB059
GGATCGGATCGGTGTAGAGCTCTGAGCCCTCGATCGCGTTGCCGCTGGCGTCCAGGTAGCGCACCACGATCCGGAAGCGGGCGTGCTGAAGCCCCTCGCCCCGGACGTAGCAGCTCACCCGGTAGTCGGCCTCGAGAAAGACGGGCAGCGCGCCGGGACGGAGCCGCAGCGCCACACTGCCCCGCTTGATCGGCAGGCGAACCGAGGCCTCGCCCGTGTGTCTGACGTCGTAATCGAACGCGGCTTGGTTAAAGACCGGGTACCCGGGACGCTCGATGCCCGCCGTCGGATCGCTCTGCGCCCGGTAGAACGAGCCCGGCAGATCGAAGGGGTTGTCGGGCTCCTCGAAGTTGTACAGGGCCACGACCCGGTCGGTCTTGAGCGGGTCATTGCCCAGCGTGTCCTGTGCCCGCGCGACGCCGCAATGCACCAGAGCACCCAAAGCCAGTCCTGAGCACAGGTTGTGTCCGATCGATATGCGCGGCATCCCACCCGATCATCGGCCAGCTTCGCACCCCGGCTGCACGATCGGACCCTCGGTATATCAGGGCGGGTTTCACTCAACCCGATCCGAACATCCGGGCCCGGTCGCCCAGCCTGGCCGGGCTCTGCACACTCTCCGGATCTTCGAGCATCGGCGACTCATCGGGCAGCGCGGGCGGGCTCGTGGCCAGCCTGTACCCGATCACACCGAGGACGATCAGAATCACGATCCCAGCGGCGACGGCACCGCGGATGAGCCAGCCCGAGAGCGCACGGGCCTGGACCTCGGCCAGAAACTCCTCGCCGCCGTAGGTCGGCATGCGGGAACTGTCGTACGCCCCATCGAGCAGGCGCACCACCTCGTCCTGTGTTGGTTTACCTGACATGACGCGTTCCCTCCACGAATTTCAGCGGCTGGCTCGGCTCTTTGGGCTCGGCGAGCTGCTCGCGCAACCGCTCCAGCGCCCGCGAGTACCGCGAAGCCGCGGTCGAGCGCGGGATCGCCAGCACCTCCGAGACCTGATCGAATGTCAGACCGCCCGCGTGACGAAGTGTCACGACCTCGGCCTCGTCCGATGGCAGGTCCTCCACTGCGCGGCGGAGCAGCTCGAACGAACTGGGCGGCCCAAGATCCGTCCCGGGCACCGCGTGCACGCGGCGTTTCATCTCCCGGCGCTCGCCACGCATGTGGTTCAGCGCCGATGTCCGCACAATCGTAAAGAGCCACGGCCCAACCGCCTGCACCTTGCGGATCCGGTGCAGCGGGACCTGCATGACCTTGCACAGCGCGATCTGCACCACGTCCTCCGCGTGCTGCTGCGCGCCCTGCGTTGCCAGCAGCGACCGGGCGAACGCGATCAACCTGGCGGCGTAGAGATCCCACAGGAGCCTGGCCGATGGGCCGTGCCCCCGAGACATGCGTACCAGCAGCTTGCGCTCGTCGATCGCCTTCACAGCCGCGCTTACCCCTCCTGCACAGCAGTCAGTTCGCTCCGAAGACGGAGCAGGTTCTGCTCGATCTCGGTTGTCTGCACCCGGAAGCGTCCGAGCGCCGGGAGCAGGAGCCTGGTGAGCAGGCCGTACTCGCCCTGTTCGAGTTTGCGTTCGATCTTGCCCAGCTCGCCCGACGGGTCATCGGCCTGCCAGGCGGCGATGAGGTCGTCGTACGCCCGTTCGGTCTCATCGGTCAGAGCTGCGATCTGCTCGCCGGTCATCCGGCTCAGTTGCCGGTGCTCCTTCGATTGATCGTTGCTCTCGTATTGCAGCAGCGCGGCCAAACTCCTGCCCGCGTCCTCGCCCACGAACTCGCTCTTGATCCACGCGATCATCATGACCTTCTCGGTCTCGATCGCCTCGAGCGAGTGGAACGGATCGTCGGTGAGCACGCGGTCGAGTGCGCGGTTGATGATCTCCGCCTGATGTGCGTTCAGCTCGCCAGCTTCGAGCAGCTTGACGGTTTCGACGCGGGCAAGCTCCGCGATCGCCACGCCCACGAGCGAACCGATGACGATGCTCCCGCGCGAGGCGTGCTCGCCCAGGCGGATCGTCGCTGCCAGCCGCTCGGCGACCGCGTCCGTGTCCGCGCCCCGCAGGCGCCGCGCATCGTTGACGAGCAGCTTCGCCGAGCTGCGCATCACGCCGAGTTGCGGCAGGAGCGCCCCGATCCCCTTCTCGTACTGCGTCCCGAAATCACACCGCTCGAGCCTCGTCGCCGCGATGAGATCAGCGATCGCCTCCTGATTCTCGGCAAGCCGATGCGCGTACCCCTCGGGCAGCTCGCCCCGGTCCATCGCGTCGAGTTCGTCCGAGGTGAACTCGTTGTACTCGAGCAGCGGCTCAAGAATCATCCAGGACATGTGATACTGGAGCGCAGCGTTGGAACGCCCCTCTGTCAGCGGGATGCCGGGCGGGACCTCGATCGACGGGTCGTGACGATCGGTCCACTGGGCGTTCGCGGCACCCGCGATCGCAAGGCCGACACACACTGCAAGACAAACCGATCCGGGCATAAGCAGTCTCCCGCGGGCGTTGACTTTACACTGTGCCCGCAAGAGGTATGACACCACACCCCCCGGCTCATCCGAAGACCGCCCCCCGATTTTGAGAGCAACCCTGTCCCATGTTGGGCGCGCGGGGGGCGGAGGGGCGGGGGCGGGGGGGGGGGGGGGGGCGGGGGGCCGGGGGGCGGGCCGCGGGGGGGGGCGGGGGGGGGGGGGGGGGGGGGGAGGGGGGGGGTCGGCGCAGGGGAACGAGGGGCGACCGGGAGGA
>JBITAG010000047.1:0-2991 GCA_044439985.1 Phycisphaerales bacterium JB059
CGCCGATCCGCATCGACAGCGCGAACGGGTCCGGGTCTTACCGTAAGGTGCCGGCCATCCCAAAGCACCGGGCGTCGAGCACCTCCAGTGGGTCCCCCACGACCGGGCGAAGCAGCCGGGGGGAACGCTCACCGCCCCACATCGCCTTCTGGTGACAGTGCGCGTGCAGCACCACCCGCCCGGTGGGCGCCCGGAAGCTCGGGCGGCGCGGGTGCTCCTCCCAGCGCGACTCCAGGAACTGCTCGGGGAGCATCGACCGCTCCGCGAGCCTGCGCCGCAGGTCCAGCGGGCGCCCGATCCGGAGCGAGAGCCAGTCGTCCTGCACCGCCGAGAGGCACGAGGGCTCGAGCATGACCAGCCCCGCGAGCGAGTCGTCGTTGATGACGGGCGTGAGCGCGTCGAGCGTGCGCTCCGCGCCCCGGATGGCCGCGTCGAGCAGCCCGAGCGAGATCCGCGCCCGCTGGAAGTCGTCGCACCGGATCAGCCTCACGCGGTACCCGAACGCCTCGAGCACGCGCTTCGTGTCCAGCCCGATCTCCGGCTCGTTGTACTGCGTGAACGTGTCGGCCAGTAGCGCGACGACCGGGGCGTCGCTCGCCAGATCGGTCGCGTCTGTCCCCCACTGTTTGTGCAGGGGCTTCCGGAATGCCGGAAGCGATCGGTCCGGGTGCAGGCGGAGCGCCGCGTTGAGCATCCCCCGAGCGGGCCCGAACCGGTTGATCGCGTTCACCAGACCCGGCGAGATCGACGCGAGCTTGCTCGCCCGGTCGATCATCCCCATCGCGCGTGACCTGAGCGGCGCCGACTTCCCCTTGTAGCCCTGCGCCAGGTACTCGCTCTTGAGCTTCGCGATGTCCACGTTGCTCGGGCACTCGCTCTTGCACGCCTTGCACGAGAGGCACAGGTCCAGCGTTCGGAGCGTCTCCGCGTCGTTGAACGCCGGACGACCCGGACCCGACAGGTCAAGCTGCCCGGTCACCGCGAGCCGCAGCGCGTTGCCCCGCCCGCGGGTGGAGTGACGCTCGTCGAGCGTGCCCATGTACGAGGGGCACATCGTCCCCCCCGACTTCTTGCGGCACACCCCCGCCCCGTTGCACATCTCGACCGCGTGCCCAAACCCGCCCTGATCGGCGTAGTCGTAGTACGTCTCGATCTCGGGCGCCCCCACCGGCTCGCCGTTGGGATTCACACGCACCCGCTCCGAGATCGACCCGATCGGCCCCGGCTCGACGATCGCCCCCGGATTGAGCCGCCCCTCCGGGTCGAAGACCGCCTTCACCTCCCGGAAGGCGCCCATCAGCTCCGCCCCGAAGTAGTCCTCCAGCAGCGGGCCACGGGCTCGCCCGTCCCCGTGCTCCCCCGACATCACCCCCCCGAGCGACTTGGCCAGGTGGGCGACCCGGACGGCGATATCGCGCATCCGCTCGACGTCCGCCGGGTCCTTCAGGTCCAGCAGCGGTCGGACGTGCAGCACACCGACCGAGGCGTGGGCGTAGAACGAGGCGATCGTCCCGTGCCCCTCCACGATCTCCCGAAACCCGCGCACGAACTCCGCCAGTCGCTCGGGCGGGACGGCGTTGTCCTCCACGAACCCGAGCGGCTTGCGCCGTCCCTCGATCGCGTGCAGCAGCGGCTCGCCCGCCTTGCGCAGGGCCCAGGCGTCGCCCATCGCCCCGGCGTCGAGGTGGACCTGCGTGTGTTCCACATGGAACAGGCGCCTCGCCTGTGCGCACTTCTCCCGCACCTCCTCGACCGACTCCCCGAAGAACTCGCAGTACAGGATCGCGCGGGGGGTGTGCGCCTCGATGGTGGGCATCCGCTCGACGTAGGCGCGGCACCGGGGGTTCTTGCGGGCCAGGTCGATGATGAGGTCGTCGAGCAGCTCGACCGCCGCGGGGTGAAGGGCGAGCAGGGGGGCGACCGCGCCGATCGCCTCGTCGAGCGTCTCGAAGGCGATGACCACCAGCCCCTTCGCCTTCGGGATGGGGTGGAGCGTGAGTTCGGCGCCGAGCGTGAGCGCGAGCGTGCCCTCCGAGCCGCACAGGAGGGGGGCGAGGTTGAGACGCTCGGGGTCCTCCCCGTGCCGGTCGAGCTGCTGGAGGATGACGTCGAGCTGGTACCCGGCGCTGCGCCGGAGGGTCCTGGGGAACCGCTCCCGGATGGCGCCCTCGTGCGCGCGCACGATCTCGACCACCCGGCGCGTGAGGTGTGCGGCGATCGGATCGCGCGCCCCGGCGCCCTCGTCGAGCGTGACCCGGCGACCGTCGCTCAGGCAGGCGTCGACGCCCCGGACGTTCTCGCTCGTGCGTCCGTAGAGGATCGAGTGGGCGCCGGCGGCGTTGTTGCCGATGCACCCGCCGATGTTCGCCTGGCGCGCGGTCGAGGGGTCGGGGGCGAAAAAGAGTCCGGAAGCCCTGATCTGGTCGTTCAGGTCGTCGATCGTGAGGCCGGGTTCGACGCGGCAGGTCCGACGTCCCGTGTCGAGCGCGAGCAGGCGGGCGCACCGGGAGGAGAGGTCGAGGACGACCGCCCGGTTGACGCACTGGCCGGCGAGGCTCGTGCCCCCGCCGCGCGGAAGGACGGGCAGCCCACGGGCCGCGCAGAATGCCATCGCCCGGACCGCGTCGTCGGTCGAGGCCGGGACGATGACGCCGATCGGCTCGACCTGGTAGATCGAGGCGTCCGTGGCGTAGAGCATCCGGTCGTGGCGCCCGAACCGGACCTCCCCCTCGATCACCTCGCCCAGTTCACGCGCGAGCGCATCGAGGCGGGCGCCTTCGGGACGCGGATCGAGTTGAGGCAGGGGCAGCGGCTTGCTCACGCGGGGGTCTCCCGGACCGATCGTACCTTGCCCGCCCGGGCGGGGGGATGTGTCACGGGCGTGTCACGGGGTGGGGCGGGCGAATCCCACGTGGGGCGTTGCGCGTATCAGGAATCAGGCCGGGGCGCGCCCGATGCGCCGATACCAGAGACGGTTCAAACCATGGAGGT
>JBITAG010000048.1:0-15515 GCA_044439985.1 Phycisphaerales bacterium JB059
GCTTGAGGCCCTTGATCTTGAGCAGGTCCACCACGGACTCGACCACGCCCACGAAGATCAGCCGGTCCCCCTCGTGCAGGATCTCCTCCGGGGCGACGGCGGGGATGAGGTCGCCGTCGCGCTCGATCTCGGAGAGGAAAAGCCCGGGGAGCTGGCGCAGGCCCGCCTGCTCGATGTTCTTGCCGATGAGCGGGCAGGTGGCCTCGACCATGATCTCGACCGTGAACCGGCGGGCGTCCTCCCCGCCGGCCTCGGGGGGGCGACGCTCGGGGAGAAGCCAGCGGGCGCTGAGGACGATCATGATGATGCCGACGACCGCCGCGGGCGCGCCCACGACACCGACCCACCAGAACTGCTTGGTGGTCGAGGGCATCTGGAGGCCCAGGGCGACCAGGTCCGCCCGGTGCGACTCGAAGTAATCGACATACAGCCCGTTGATCGCGATGTTGGTGCTCGTCCCGATCAGCGTGCAGGCGCCCCCCAGGATCGCCGCGAACGAGAGGGGCATGAGCAGACGCGAAGGGCTGAGGCGGAGCTTGCGGCACCAGTCGTCGATGACGGGCAGGTACATCGCGACAATCGGCGTGTTGTTCATGAACGCGGAGAGCGCCGCGACCGGGACCATGAGACGCACCAGGGCCGGGCGGAGGCTCTTGGGCTTGCCCAGGAGCTTCTCGGAGATCATCTGGATCGCCCCCGTCTCGCTCAGGCCCGTCGCCACGACGAAGAGGGCGGCGATCATGAGCACGGCGCTGTCGGCGAACCCCGCGATCGCGGTCTTCGCGTCGATCGCCCCCACCGCGATGAGCAGTGTCAGGGCGGAGACCATCGCCGTGTCCGCGCCGACCTTGCTCGAGACCAAAGCGGCCACGAGCAGGGCGAGGATGAGGAGCGTCAGGGCGATCCCGAGGGTCACGGCGGTCTGCCTCCGGCGCCGAGAGGGCGCGCCGAACTCTACGTCCGTGCAGCGATCGCGCTGACCGCGAGGACCCAAGGACTATCGGTCGAGAATACGCGCAGGTTCTGCGCCTTCCTGAACGCAGAGCCTCTTATGGGCACTCACCCGAGAACGCCCCCAGGAACGCAAGCACGTCGTCGAATGTGAAGTGGCCCGCCGGGAGGGCGAGGTCGGCGGCGGGCGCCCGGTCGAGGAAGAGATCCAGGAAGATCGGCACGTCCGAACCGTCGGCGGTCCCGTCCGCGTTCAGGTCGGCGGGGCAGGCCCGGACGGGCTGGGTGATGGTCAGGAACTGGTCCGCCGCGACGTCCGTGAGCGTCGTGGTTGTGCCGTCGGTCCACTCGACGCTGAGCCGGTCGATGGAGGTGGCGGGGCCGAGCCCGAAGTGGACCTCGGCGGGGACGCCGGCGAGGTAGGAGCGGGAGGTGAGGATCTCGCGTCGCTTCGTGACGGGCCCGTCGGGGGTGGTGAGGGTGGCGCGGACGGTGGCGCCGATGCCGAAGCGGTTGGCGCCGTTGGACTGGCGCACCTGCACGCGCAGCCAGTGCCCGGCGTCGGGGCAGACGTTCTCGAGAAGGACCGCGGGGGCGTTGTGGTTGGTGATGAGCAGGTCATCGTCCCCGTCGCGGTCGTAGTCGAAGGCGAGGAGGCAGCGTGAGTCGGCGCCGGTGGTGGTCCCGGGCGCCGGCACGGGCGTGAACGAGCCCGAGCCGTCGTTGAGCAGGAAGACGGGGGGCTGCATGGCGAGGGGGGAGCCGGGGTAGAGGAAGGGATCGAACCCGTTGACGGTCATCAGGTCGAGGTCCCCGTCCTGGTCGGGATCGGTGAACTCGACGCCCCAGCCCCAGAAGGTGGCTTCGGCGCCGCGTTGCGCGGCGACGTCGGTGAAGGCGGGCATGCCGTCGGGCGTGGGGGTGTTCAGGTAGAGCACATTCCCGAACCCGTTGCCGTAGTTCCCCGTCTCGTCGGAGATGTTGGTGGTGTAGAGGTCGAGGTCCCCGTCGTCGTCGAAGTCGGCGCACGCCGCGCCCATGTCGTTTCCTTCGTGGGTCACGCCGACCGCTTCGGTCATCCTCACGAACCCGTCGGGTGTGTTGAGGAAGAACTCGTCGCTGGAGTGGTCCACCGCGATGTAGAGGTCCGGGCGATGGTCCCCGTTGAAGTCGTGGAAAATGGGCGTGAAGCTGTCGCGTGAGATCAGCCCGCGGCCCGAGGCCTCGGACCGCTCGGCGAAGACGAACCCCCCGAGATTCTCGAAGTACCGGTTGTCGCCGGCGAAGAAGGGATCGTCGAGCCCCAGCTCGGCGCACCAGTTGGTCACGTAGAGGTCCAGGTCCCCGTCGTTGTCCGCGTCGGCGAGCGCGCTCCCCGCCCGGATGCGCCCGACCGCGCGGAACCCCGAGCCCTCGGTGACGTCGGTGAAGGTGACCACCCCGCCCTCGTCCGGCCCGTTGTTGCGGAAGACGCGGCTCTGCCCGAGCGTGAGCGACCAGTGGTCGTCGCTGATGACGATCAGGTCGAGCCACCCGTCGTTGTCGAGGTCGGCGAAGTGGGCCATGCGCCCGAAGTCGAGCGAGTCGGCGCCGCTCTGCGCGATCACATCGATGAACGTGGGGGCGCCGGTCTCGGCGAGTTGGTTCTGGAGCAGCGTGTTGGAGTGCCCGGCGCCGCTGACGAGGTAGAGGTCCAGGTCCCCGTCGTTGTCGTAATCCCCGCAGGCGCCGCCGTGCCCCATGATCCGCTGCATGAGCTGGAAGGTGAAGTTGTTGCCCGGGAAGAGCTGCCCGGGCTGCGTCACGTAGGAGACCCCGCGATCGAGGCCGACGTCCGCCCAGGCCGGACCGGAGGGCGGATCCCCCCCGGCGAGCGCGGGCCCCACACCGATCGAAACCGTCAACCAACGCAGACAACGAGCGCAGTTCATGGGCGCCCTCCCGCATCCCGCGCCGGGGCATCGCCCGCGCCGCGTTCAACTCCTCCGTTGTCAGCTCGTATACACCCCACGAGCCTCCGGGCGCACACCGCGACCGGTCGCGTCCCCTTCGGGACCTTGCGAAACTACCGCGCCGCCCGACTTGGTTCAAGACCTGTGTGGGAACCGCGCCCGGGGTTACTCGCGACAGCCCGCCCCGAAGGCCCCGAGGAAGGCCAGGATGTCCGCGTAGTCGAGGGCGCCGGTCGGCGCCGCCAGATCCGCGTCCGGGCGCTGGTGGATCCACGCCTCGAGGAAGGCGATCACGTCGCTGATGTCCAGCGTCCCCCAGGGCGGGCTGATGTCCGCCCGGTTCGCCGTCACCACCATGTGCTGGTTGGCGCCAAGGTCCGTGAGCACCCGCTGGTACCCGTTGGGCCAGGTGACGCGCAGCTCATCGATCGTCGTGGCGGTGTCGAGCCCGAAGTGCGCGATCATCTCCCCCTGCCCGACGTACGAGGGCGCGGCGGTGATCCAGCGGTGCTGGGTGACGCCCCCGGCGCTGAGTTCGAGGTGCGCCCCCACGCCGTCGGGCGTGAGCCCGGACGCCCCGCAGTTGTCCAGACGGACGCGCAACCAGGAGGCGCCCGCGTCCTTGGTCAGCTCGTTCCGGAAGAGGTACGCGGGATCGATGTGGGAGAGGAAGAGCACGTCCACGTCCCCGTCCAGGTCGTGGTCCATGAGCACGATGCTGCGCCCCTGCGTGACGTGGTTCATGCCCGAGGCGACGCCCGCCTCGGTGAACGTGCCGTCGAGGTTGTTCAGGAAGACGAAGGAGGGGTCATCGATCAGGTTCCACCCGTTCGTTTCGATGATGTCCAGATCGGCGTCGTTGTCGATGTCCACCGCGGCGGCGCCCCACCCCCAACCGCCCTGGTTGACCCCCGCCGCGACGCTCACCTCCTCAAAGACGTGCTCGCCCTGGTTCATGTAGAGCTTGTTGCCCCCGGCGCTCCAGATCGCCGTGACGTACCAGTCCACGAGCCCGTCGTTGTTGAAGTCCCCGGTGGTGGCGCCCATCCCGTTCTCGTCCAGCCCCGTGCCCGAGGCGGTCGTGATGTTCGCAAAGCCCTGGCCGGCGTCGTTCCGCAGATACTGCGAGGTGGAGAAGTCCGCCGCGATGAGCAGCTCGGGGTACCCGTCGGCGTTCGTGTCCTGGAACGTCGGGCTGAACCCGAAGACGGGGATGGTCCCGAGGTTGGTCAGCTGGTCCGTGACGTCGGTAAAGGTCACGACGCCCTCGGCGTTCGGGCCGTCGTTGCGGAAGAGTCGGTCGCCGTGGTTCTCGTCCATCCATCCCCCGACGAAGAGGTCGAGGTCCCCGTCCATGTCGTAGTCGCCCCAGGTGGAGCTGAATCCGTCGGGGTCTGTGGGGCTGGCCATGCGCACGCCCGCCTCGAGGGCGACGTCGGTGAACGTGTTGTCCCCGTTGTTGCGGTAGAGGAAGTGGCGGTCGTTCTCGAGGAAGCCGTTGGCCGGGCCGAAGCTGGTGACGTAGAGGTCCAGATCCCCGTCGTTGTCATAGTCGGCGACCGACGCCCCGCCCCCGATGTGCGTCGCGTCCACGCCCCATGCCGCGGCGCGATCGGTGAAGGTCCCGTCCCCGTTGTTGATGTAGAGCCGATCGGGCGCGTGCCCCCCGGAGAGGATGAAGACATCCGGGTCCCCGTCGCGATCGAAGTCACCCGCGGCTCCCCCGGCGACCATGAACTGCGGGAAGGAGATCCCGCCCGACTGCGTCTGGTACCGGGCGTCGATCTGGCTCGACGCGGTCTGGTCGGAGAACGTCAGCACCTGCCCCGAGGCGAGGCCGGTGAACGAAAGGGCGACGGGAACGATCGGAATCAGCCTCGGCATTCGGCGGGATCCTCGCATCAGGCGTCGGGGCGGAGACTCGGGGCGATCGGAAGGAACAGGACCCCGGACCAAGAGGTTCGTGCTCAGGGGAAGACGGATGCCCCCGGGACGTGAGAAGATCCCGGATCGGGCGAGATGCCCGGCATCCGGGCGTAACCGGCTGTCAAGTCTATGTTTGGAACAGCCAGAATGACAGGGAATCCCCAGGAATCCGCCCCAAAGACCCCCCGGGAGCGTTCCTGGCGTCGGCTGGGACCCGCCCGCCGATGGCCCGCGGATTGCATCATGATTCGTGGACAAAGGAGGCGTCCATGCGTGCAGTGAAACTCAACAACCCCCTGCTCATCGCCGTGTGGCCCGGGATGGGCAATGTCGCCATGCTCGGCGGCGGCTCGCTGGTCGATTCCCTGGGCGCCACGCCCGGGGAGGGCATCCCCTCCGAGCCGTACTTCAAGGTGGATCACATCGACATCAAGAAGGGGCTGGCGACCCCGGGGCGTCTGCCCCGGAACATGTTCTTCATCTGGGAAGACCCCGCCAAGCGCCACGACCTGGTCATCTTCGTCGGCGAGGCCCAGCCCCAGACGGGCGGGCGTGATCTCTGCGAGACGATCCTGGACCGGGCCGAGGCGATGGGCGTCAAGCGCGTCTTTACCTTCGCCGCCCTCGGCTCGCAGGTGAGCCCCACGGATGAGCCGACGGTCTATGCCGCCGCCACCACCGATACCCTGCTCGACGATCTGACCAAGGTGGGCGCGGAGGTGCTTCTGGAGGGCCAGATCAGCGGGCTCAACGGCGCGCTCATCGGCGCCGCGGCGCAGCGCGGGATGGAGGGCGCGTGCGTGCTCGGTGAGATCCCCTTCTACGCGGTGGGCGTGCCCAACCCGCGGGCCTCGCTCGCGGTCGTGCGTCTCTTCGAACGCCTGAGCGGGATCGACCTGGACACGAGCGTCCTCGAGCAGGCCGCCGACGCCGCCGAGCCCCGCCTGCTGAGCATGCAGAAGCAGATCACCTCCGCGACCGATGATGACGACGAGAGCGAGAGCTGGTCGATCGGGCTCGAGGAAGAGATCGACGAGGAGGGCGCCCAGCCCTCGATCGACGTCAAGACCCGGCGCCAGATCGAGGACCTCTTCGAGCACGCCGAGTCGGACCGATCGCTCGCCGTCAAGCTCAAACGCCTGCTCGATGAGCACGGGGTCTTCGGCGAGTACGAGGACCGATTCCTCGATCTGTTCCGCAAGACGGATTAGGTCCGCAAGACGGATTAGGTCCGCAAGACGGATTAGGGGCAGCCGGCGCCGAACGAGGCCAGGAAGGCCGCCACGTCGGAGAAGTCGTGCGTCCCGAACGGTTCGGCCAGATCCGCCTCGACGCTCATCGTCCCGAACGCGCTCAGGAACCCCGCCACGTCGGAGAAGTCGAGCGTTCCGAACGGCTCGGCGAAGTCCGCGACACAGGCGTTCGCGGGCACGGGCGCGCTGACCATCACCGACCCGGGCAGCCCCGGGCGGAAGAGCCCCAGCTCGATCGAGCCCATCGTGGGCGGGGTCTGGGCGACAAACGAGAAGGTGTACATCGTCCCCCAGCGCACCGCGTTGGCGGTCAGATCCGTCGCGGGCGTGTGCGCCGGAACGCTCCACGTCGCGTCACCCCCCGCGCCACTGAAGGCCCACGGCTCGTTGTCCACCGGCTCCCCGGAGTGGTAGAGCGGCGCCTGGAACTCGGCGCCCGTCACCGCGCCCGCCCCCGGCACGCGGACCGACCCGACGCTCCGGTGCGAGTTGAGGTTGTGCACGGCGTAGTCGTACCGCCACTCCCCCGGCGCGATCTCCGTCACGTTCGAGCCCACGTGCAGGCGCCCGTCCCCCGGCACGTCCACCGAGACGACCTGCACCCCCGGAATCTCGCCCCACGCGAAGATCGCCGGCAGACCCGTGACGGTCGAGCCGGTCAGCTGGAGCGAGCCGTTGGCCGCGACCGTCGCCCCGCGGTACGAGGCGTTGTTGAGCCCCCCGCCGGCGCTCGCGTCGTCCTGTGCGATGTGCTGCAGCTCGGCGAAGTAGGTCCCGCTCGCGATGATCTCGCTGCTGGGCGCCTGGATCCGACGCTCCATCGAGGGGCCGGCCTCGCCGATGCCCGTGAAGGGGAACTGGATCACCCCGGTTGACGCGTTGACCTCGGACCGACGCCCCAGGTACGCCTGCGCCCCGGTCAGGCCCGCGCTGGAAGGACTCGCGCACCCGGGCCCGAGGTGCTGGAAGTCCCCGCCCGGCTGACAGGTCGAGCAACCGCCCGTCTGCAACGCCGCGAAGGCGTGCGCCACGTGCGAGATCCCGATCTGGCGAAGGCGACCGTCCTCCGAGAGGCGGTAGAGACTCTGCGCCGTCACCGGGTGGTCCGGCGTCGTCTCGAACCAGTTCACACTCTCGTCACCCAGATTGCAGGAGGTCACCCCGAGGGCGTAGACACGCACCCCGTCGAACTCGCCGTAGTGATTGGCGCCTGAGATATCGCTCACAATCAGGTCCGGCCCGGCGTGGGCCATGGACGTTGCGGCGGCGAGCGCGACGAGGACGCGAGGGGTGGTCGGCATGGCGGTCTCCTCAGCGGGGGCCGACACACCCCCGGCACGCCAGTCTACCCATTGGGCCCCTCCCACCAAACCCGAAGGGGCATCTTCGGCGAGTATCGCTGTGAATGGATATGCACCCGGCTGTATTCACGCCTGGCATCGGGATCCGCACCCCCCATGCAAGGAACAGGTTGGTTCCTTGGTCTGACCAACCATCCGGACGGGGGTGTGCCCGCTCAACGCAGGTCAAGGTCCGTTTGAAACCGGCGCCGAGCCGCCGGTCATTCCGCCGGGCGGATCCCCAGCGCCTCGATCGCCTCGATGAGCTGGGCGTGGATGCGCGGCGGGGCGCAGATGACGCCCTTGTTCTTCTCCAGGCCTCGCCCGTGCGAGAAGTCGAGCACGCGACCGAAAATGTCCGTCACGAACGCCCCGGCCTCGCACGCGATGCAGCAGCCCGCGGCGTGGTCCCAGATCCGCTCGACGTACCCCGGACGCGTCGGCAGGCGCAGGTAGGCGTCGGCCTGACCACGCGCGACGACGGCGTACTTGGCCTGCGAGTCCAGGCGGACCGGCTCGCCGACCTCCACGCCGTGCTTCTGCTCGATGTACTCGAGCACCCGGTCGGTGTCGCTGACGTTGGAGTGCCCCTTCTCAACCGACGCGCAGACGCTGACGGGGTCGCCCTCGAGATGGTCGAGCCGCGTGATCCGGATCATCTCCCCTTCCGGGTCGTCGCAGGGCGCCTCGTACACGCCGACGCCCTTGATCGCGGCGTAGAGGCACCCGTGCGCGTCGGGCACGTCGAGCGGCTCGGACATGTTCACGGGCAGGTTCGGACAGCCCATCACACCGACGGTGGGGGTGTCCCCCTCGATGTACCCCAGCGCGATGGCGTACTGCTGGTCGCGCAGGAATCCCTTCGTCCCGTCCACGGGATCGAGCGTCCAGAAATGCCGGTGGTGGGTGTCGCCCGAGCCGATGTCGATCGCGTCGAGCAGGGCGTCCTCGTCGGCCTCGGGCCAGACCTCACGCACCGCCGCGAGCGTCGCGCCCAGGAAGACGCGGTGATCCTCGTCCCGCAGGAAGGCGCTGTCCTCCTCGCCCACGAGGACGACGTCGCCGAGGTGATCCCGCAGGATCTTCCCGACGATCGCCTGGGCGGCGTAGTCAGCGACGGTCACGGGGCTCTTGTCGTCCTTCGTGATCGAGCGGACCTCGTCGAGGGCGCTCTGGACCTGGTTGGTCACGACCGAGGCCGCACAGACCGCCTCACGCCCGACCTCCATCAGCTTCGCGTAGTCCGCCATCGCCTGGCTCCTTCCATGAAAAACGGGCGGGACCGGTCGGCCACGCCCGTGATGCTATCCGGTTGTCCGATCGCTCAGGCGTTGGCCGTCACGTTGACGATGCCCTTGCTCGCCAGCAGCTCGAGGCACTGCTGGACGCACTGCTCGACGGAGTTGTCGGCGGTCTTGAGCACCAGCTCGGGGTTCTCGGGGGCCTCGTACGGATCGTCGATCCCCGTGAAGCCCTTGATCTCGCCCGCGCGCGCCTTCTTGTACAGCCCCTTCGGGTCGCGGCTCTCACAGACGTCCAGCGGCGTGTCCACGTACACCTCGATGAAGGGCAGCTTGCCCTCGTCGTGCAGCGTGCGGCACAGATCCCGGTCGGCGCGGTACGGGCTGATGAAGCTCGTCAGCGCCACGCATCCGGAATCCGCGAAGAGCTTGGCCACCTAGCCGATCCGCCGGATGTTCTCGGCGCGGTCCTCGGCGGAGAAGCCCAGGTTCTTGTTCAGCCCGTGCCGGACGTTGTCCCCGTCGAGCCGGTAGCTGTTCACCCCGTTGGAAACGAGCACCTGCTCGAGCGCGGAGGCGATGGTGCTCTTGCCCGAGCCGGAGAGGCCCGTGAACCAAAGCGTGGCGCCCTTGACGCCAAGGGCCTTGAACCGCTCGTCGCGCGACAGATCGCCCTCGTGCCAGTGGATGTTGGTGCTCTTGACCTCGGACATGCTCGCGCTCCTCGACAACGTGTTTCTTGACAGTCTCTTGCGGAGGCGATGCTAGGCCCCGAGCCCCGGATCCGACCCCGGAAAGGACCAAAAAACGGGCGGGACCCGGTCAGGCCCCGCCCCCCGGCAATGGGATGTGTGTGGGTCTGGGAAGGCTGGCGGTTACGGGCACCCGGCGCCGAACGCCCCGAGGAACCCGATCACGTCGGAGAAGTCCAGCACGTTGTACGGCTCGGCGATGTCCGCCACGCTGCACCCGGGCAGGCTCGCGCCCCCCTCCGGCTGGAACTCGTAGGCGCCCTGATCCACGAACAGCCCGAGCAGCGGCGCCCCGGTCGGGGCGTCCGCCGTCGAGACCGCCCGGCGGTTTCCGTCCAGGTCGGTCGGTGAGGCCTGGGTGCTGTAGTTGTTCGTGTTGCCGGCGTCAATGGAGGGTGACGCGTCCATGAGGCGGTAGTCGCCGCCCGCGGCGTTCACGAACAAGGGGTCAGCGTCGATCACCGTGCCGCCCGATCCGCCCTCGACATTGGAGTAGAACAGCGCGGCGGGGCCGCTGAACTGGTCCGGCATGTTGCCGCGGACGATGCAGTTTCGGAAGTTGCCCGTCGCGCCGGCGCCGCTGGTGTGGACCGCGCCCCCGCCGTTGGCCGAGACCGCCCCGATCGCGACGTTGTCCACGAGCGTGCAGTTCAGAAACGTGGGGTCGGGGCCGGAGATGATCTCCATGGCCCCCCCGGAGGAGTTGGCGATGTTGCCCGCGAGCAGGCAGCTCGTCATGACCACTTCGTTGGCTGTCTCGCCGGTGATGTACACGGCGCCGCCATCATCGGCGCCCGCGCCCTCGGTCTTGTTGGCGATGAACTCGCACCGGGTGTAGGTGGCCGGGGCCGAGTTGTGATACACCGCCCCGCCGTCGGCGCCCGCGATGTTCCCCAGGAACGACGAGTCAAAGACATCGCCCTCCGCCGCCGTCACCCACCAGATGGCGCCCCCGAACCGGGCGGTGTTGGCCTCGAAGACGCAGCTTTCGATCTGGTACCGGGCGTCCGAGTCGGCGATGTGCAGGGCGCCCCCGGCGTAGTCGGCGATGTTGCCCGAGAACGTGCAGCGGCGCAGGGTGATGTTCCCGCGCACGCTCTGGATGGCGCCGCCCGCCGACTGCGTGGTCAAGCCCATGGTCTCGTTGCCGATGAAGTGCGAGTCCTCGATGAGCAGCGTCGCGTCAGAAAACACGATGGCGCCGCCGTCGTCGGGCGCGAAGTTGTTCTCGAAACGGCAATCCCGGATCGTCAGGTTCTGGTCCAGACAGCGGACAGCCCCGCCGTCGATGTCCGCGAGCCCACCACGGATGGTCAGGCCCTCGAGTGTCGTGTTGGGCGCCATGATCTCAAAGACGGATCCGGCGAACTGCCCGTCGATCGTGATGTTCTGTCCGTCCGCCGCCCTGATCGTCAGGCCGGCGTCGGAGATGATGTAGGTCGTCTGGTACGAGCCGGCGTCGGTCAGAATGAGCGTGTCCCCCGAGGCCAGCGGCGAGAGCCCGGACTCAAGGTAGAACTTCAGGCTCTCACCGGACGGACCGGGGACGGTGTAGGTCGTCTGAGCGGAAGAGAGACCGGCGCTCGCCGCGAGGGCGAGCAGGGCGGTGCAGTTCATTCGTGCGCGGTTCATCGGATGCCTCCTGGTGTGAGCCGTTTCTGCGGCTGGTTCACACCCGATTGCGACGTCCGAGAGCCGCGCGCCTCACCGGCGCGGTCTGAATTCGCGCCCCCGTCCTAGGTGCTGAAAAAGCAGGGCGTTAGACTCGCCGCATGCCCTGCCCACCGGATCGGGGCCAGAGGGAGCCCCGCCGCGATGACCGAGAGTGAACGATTCCAGGCCATCGATCGGCTGTTCCAACAGGTCTGCGAACTCCCCCCCGAGCGGCGCGAGGCCCGACTTCGTGAGCTGGCCCCCGACGACGAGGCGCTGCGCACGGCGGTGCGCGACCTCCTGAACGCCGAGGCGAAGGCGGACGCGTCGCGCGGCCTGAACCCCGAGGACTTCCGCGCGGAGATCGAACACGTGCTCGCCTCGGGCGCCCGGGACCCCGAGGAGTTGGCCGGGTACCGCGTCATCCGTCGCCTGGGCGCCGGCGGGATGGGCGTCGTGTACGAGGCGGAGCAGAAATCCCCCCGCCGGACCGTGGCGCTCAAGGTCCTGCGTCCGGGGCTGGCGACGCCGGGCCTCGTGCGCCGCTTCGAGTTCGAGGCCGAGGCGCTCGGACGCCTGCGCCACGCGGGAATCGCCCAGGTCTACGAGGCCGGTGTCGCCCGGACCGACGACGGCCCGCGCCCCTACTTCGCCATGGAGCTGGTCGAGGGGCTCCCCCTCGATCGCTGGGCCGAGTCGGTGCACGCTCCCCCGCGCGAGCGGCTGGAGATGATGGCGCGGATCTGCGACGCGGTGCAGCACGCCCACGCCCAGGGCGTGATCCACCGCGACCTCAAGCCCGCGAACATCCTCATCACCCCCGAGGGCGATCCCAAGATCCTGGACTTCGGCATCGCCCGCGCCGTCGACGCGGACCGCGCAAGCGAATCGCTCCACACCGCCGAGGGACAGATCATCGGAACGCTGCTCTACATGAGCCCGGAGCAGCTCTCGGGGGACCCGCGCGACATCGACACGCGCTCGGACGTCTATGCCCTCGGCGTCTGCCTCTTCGAACTGATGACCGGACGCGTGCCCCACGAGGTCGCCAGCAAGGGCCTGCTCGAGGCCGCCCGGGAGATCCAGGAGACCCCCCCCACGCGCCTGGCGACGATCGCGCCGCGCCTGCGTGGCGACGTGGACACCATCGCCGGAAAGGCCCTCGAACGCGAGAAGGAGCGGCGCTACCAGTCCGCCGCCGCGATGGGCGATGACCTCCGACGCCACCTCGCGGGGATGACCATCACCGCCCGCGCCCCGAGCGCCATCTACCAGCTCAGCCGGCTGGCCCGTCGGCACCTGCCCGCGGCGATCGCCACCGGCGGCGTCGCGAGCGCCCTTCTCGCCTCCGTCGTGATCGTCTCGCTGGCCCTGCGCGAGGCGGTGGCCCAGCGGAGAGTCGCCGAGGCGAAGACCGCCGAGGCGCTGGAACAGCAGGCCGAAGCCGAACGCCGCGGCGAGATCGCCAACGCCGTGACCAGCTTTCTGAACAACGACGTGCTCGCGGCGGTCGCGCCCTCGGCGATGGGACGCGACGTGACGGTCCGAGAGGCGCTCGACGCCGCCGCGCAGACCCTGGACGGACGGTTCGAGGACGAGCCCACAACGTCCGCGGCGATCCGAAACAACATCGCCAACATCTACCTGGCGCTGGGCGAGTACGCCCGGGCCGAGCCGCTGACGATCGAGGCGCGCGACCTCTTCCTCGCCGAGCTGGGCCCCGAGCACGAACTGACACAGTTCGCCGAGCAGGATCTCGGCGCGCTCTACCGCAACACCGCCCGGTTCGACGAGGCGCGGACGCAGCTCGAGCGTGTGCTGGCCTCGCGTGAGGCCTCGATCGGCCCCGACGCGCCCGCGACGCTTGAGAACATCATCATGCTGGCGGAGCTGGAGAACGACGGCCTGGGCGACAGCGCGGGCGCCCGCGAGCGCCTGCGCGAGTTCGAGGCGCGCCGTGCCGGCGTGCTCGACGATGACCACCCGATCACGCTCTACGCCGAGCTGGTCCGGGGGGGGGTCGCCCTCAAGGCGCACGACTACCAGACCGCCGCGACCAGTTACACGCGCGTCGCCGAGGGTCGCACGCGTGAGTACGGCGCCGAGCACCCCGCGACGCTGGTCGCCCTGCACAACGTCGCCGTCGCGTACGAGGCCCTGGGGCGGTACGACGAGGCCGAACCGATCTACCGGCGCGGGCTGGAGCTGGCGCGCGACCGGGCCGGGCCGGACAACCCGGACACGCTCGTCACGGCCCACAACCTCGCGTTCCTCTACCAGAGCATGGAACGCTACGACGAGGCCGAGCCCCTCTTCATCGACACGCTCGAACGCTGCAAGCGCGTCTTCGGCCCGGTCCACCCGGGCACGATGACCTGCACCCAGAGCCTCGCGTCGCTCTACCGCGTGACCGACCGACCGGACGAGGCGATCGCCCTGATGGAGGGCGCCCTCGAGAGCGCACGATCCGTCGCTGGGCCCGAATCACCCACCGCGATCGACCTCTCCCGGAACCTGGGCGTGATGTACGCCGATCACGGACGGGCCGCCGAGGGCGAGGCGCTCCTCGCCGGCGTCCTCCCCGCGGTGCGCCGGATGGCGCCGGAGGGACACCCGATGCTGGGTGACCTGCTCTCGGCCTGGGGCGAATGCCTGCGCCGGTGCGATCGCGCCGACGAGGCCCGTGACGCGCTGACCGAGGCGTACGAGATTCTGAGCGAGGCCCAGGGCCCGCGAAACGCGGAGCGGGCCCGCACGGCCGCCGAACGCCTGGCCAGGCTTCACGCGTCGCGGGGTGACGAGGACGAGGCCGCCCGCTGGCGGGCGCTGAGCCGACAACCGACAGGCGGTTGAGTCGAGGCCTATCCTGCCCCCCCGGGGCGGGATTCGCCCCAGGATTCCCGGAAATCACGACCCCGTCCCGCCCCGAGAGAGGTTCGGGACCCTGTCCCCCAAGGGAGAGTCTCCATGAGCCACGGCCTCATCGCCCCGCACGGCGGAACCCTCGTCAACCAGGTCGCCGAGGGCGCCCGACGCGACGAACTCATCAAAGAAGCCGCGGGCCTCACCCGCATCGACCTCTCCGCCAAGCAGTCCTGCGACTGCGAGATGATCGGGATCGGCGCCTTCAGCCCCCTCAAGGGCTTCATGGGCAAGGCCGACTTCGAGAGCGTCTGCAAGAGCATGAAGCTCGCCAGCGGCGATATCTGGCCCATCCCCATCACCCTCGCCACCGATGAGGGCAAGGCCAAGGTCGGCGACCGCGTCGCCCTCTACGCCCCCAACGGAACCCTCCAGGCCGTCATGACCGTCGAAGAGGTCTACCCCCACGACACCGCGCTCGAATCGACCATCTTCTTCAACGACCCCGCCGACGACGACGGGAACCACCCCGGCGCCGAGGCCGTCAAGAAGGAAGGCCCCGTCTGCCTCGCCGGCCCCATCGAGGTCGTTGAGGTCTGCGTCGATCCCGATGGCCCCGAGGCCTTCCTCGACTTCCGCCTCACCCCCGCCCAGACCCGCGCCGAGTTCGAACGCCGCGGCTGGAAGCGCGTCGGCGCCTTCCAGACCCGCAACCCCATCCACCGGGCGCACGAGTACCTCTGCAAGTGCACCCAGGAAATCACCGACGGCCTGCTCATCCACCCCCTCGTCGGTGAGACCAAGCCCGGCGACATCCCCGCCGACGTCCGCATGGACTGCTACCAGGCCCTCATCAAGGAGTACTTCGTCCCCGAACGGACGATGCTCTCCGTCATGCCCGCCGCCATGCGCTACGCCGGCCCCCGCGAGGCCATCCTCCACGCCCTCGTCCGCAAGAACTACGGCGTGACCCACTTCATCGTCGGGCGTGACCACGCCGGCGTGGGCAGCTACTACGGCACCTACGACGCGCAGAACATCTTCGACCAGCTCGACGAGGACAACCTCCAGATCGAGCCGCTCAAGTTCGAGCACGCCGCCTTCTCCAAGAAGGCCCAGGGCATGGTCTCCGGCAAGACCTTCCCCAAGATCGAGGGCGACCAGATCTTCCTCTCCGGCACCAAGGTCCGCGAGATGCTCGCCAAGGGCGAACGCCCCCCGGGCGAGTTCACCCGCCCCGAGGTCGCCGACATCCTCATCCGCTGGGCCCAGAACGCCAACTGAGCCCCCACGCAAACCCGCGGCATGCACAAGGCCCCGTCCATCCCGGACGGGGCCTTTCTCGTCTGCGCTGACGCAACCGGCCCGCGCTACCCACGCCGCGGCAGATCGAACCGCAGCAGCACCGTCGAGCCCAGCGGCGGGTACTTCATCTCCAGACGCACCGCCCGCATCCGCTTCGGGTCGCACCCCAACCGCTCGCAGATCCGCTCGAGCATCTCCGGGTACCGGTCGATCCGGGGTGTCGCCAGAGCCGGGGGTTGGCCCGAGATCGGGCGGACCACGTCCGTGATCGGCAACGCGG
>JBITAG010000049.1:0-4705 GCA_044439985.1 Phycisphaerales bacterium JB059
GGTAGAAGGGCGAGCCGGCGGCGCCGGCGCCGACGCCAAGCAACTGGAGCTTGGGCTGGGCGGGGAAGCGGGTGAGCCCGGGCGCCCCGGCGGGGCTTTCGAGGCTGGGGTACCAGAGCTGCGCGTCGATGGAGGGGCGGAAGCGTCGTTCCATGTCGCGATGGAAGTAGACGTCGAAGAGGAGCCGCTGCGAGGGGCAGTTCACCAGGCTCCAGACGGCGTCGAGGGCGGGGGTGGCGTCGGGGTTCCGGCTCGGGTGGATGAAGCGGCGGGCGGTGACGATGTCGAAGAGCGTCCCGGGCTCGACCCGCTCGGGGTCGATGACCTGCACGAGCTGCGAGCCCGACCCGCGCGTGGTCACAAGGGGGAGCGGAGAGGAGGAGAAGGCGGAGAGAATGGAGGATGGGGTGGCGCCCCGGGTCGGCTCGTTATCGAGCGAGACGGGGGAGGGCTGCGGCTCTTCGTCGGGATCGAGCGTGTCGCCGGCGAGGATGGAGGCGGGGATGCCCCCGGGGGTGACGCCGGTCTGGATCAGGCCGTTGACGACGGCACGCTCGATCCTGGAGGCGTCGCCCGGGACCGGTCGGTAGGCCTCGATGCTGATGGCGACCTCGCAGGACCGCCCGGTGACCCCGACCGCGGCCTGATAGAGGTGTGCCCGCGCTTCGAGGTCGCAGAGCCGGGGCGCCGGGGCGCCCGGGCGCGCGGTCGAGGCGATGCGTTCGGCGAGCTTCGACTGGCTCCCCGCGTTTTCCTTGATGAAGCGTTCGAAGTCGCGCACGGCGGCTCGGGCGAGTTCGACCGCGTCCGCGTCGGCGCCCGAACGCAGCGCCCCGTCGAGGAACTGGTCCAGCCCCTTGACCCCCGGGAGGCGGATGAGGGTTTCGGCGTCCGGGTGGGTCTCCTGAAGGACGGAGACGACGCGCTGGCAGGTGTTGCGGACGACGTCGATGTGGCGGGCCATGCCGGAGGCCCCCTGCGCGTGCGCTGGAAAGGCCTGGACGATCGAGCGGAGTTCCCCCTGGAGGCGGGAGGCGAGGCGTTCGGCTCGCCCGAACTGTTCTGAGGACAGCGGGTCGGTCTGAAGGGAGGCGATCGAGACGGGCATCACGTGGACCATACCGGAACGGGCGTGCTTTCGGGCCCGTGCGGGGGAGAGGGGTGGGTGTCTCGCGTCCTGATGGTCCATCAAAGAAATCTGCCTGGAATCCTGCGCTTGCCACTTGACGCCAAATCTGTCCTCAGGTTATCTTCAGGGCAGCATTGGTGTCAATGCGGAATGTGTGAAGTTCGGAACAGCCCCGAAAGATGGGGCGAAAGACGGATGACGCTCGTCGCCGGCCCTCAATCGAGGGTCGCCAGAGCCACGCAGGAGAACTCATGATGCGAGCCGGTTCGATGTCCCACTGTTCAGCCCTCATGCTCGTCCTGGTGTGCGGCAACGCGATGGGGGGTGACGTTGTCCGTCTGCCCTCGCTCGGGGGAACCAGCTGCCAGGCGTGGGATATCAACGATCACGGCCAGATCGTGGGCACGTCCGAGGTGGCGGGTGACGCGAACGCCCACGGGGTGCTCTGGATGAACGGGACGCCGACGGACCTCGGGGTCTGGGGGACGCCCGGGGACTACCACTCGCACGCCGAGGCGATCAACAACCTTGGGCAGATCGTCGGGTACAGCGAGGTCGCCGCCTCCGGTGATCGGGAAGCGCTCTTCTGGGACTCGGACCTGACGATGCGCAACCTGGGGCAGGAGATGGGCGCGCTGGGCAACTCGGTCTGCTGGGACATCAACGACGTGGGCCTGGTCTGCGGGCAGGCGCCCCTGAGCGCGGGGTTCGCCAAGGGCTTCGTCTGGGACGAGGTCAACGGGGGGCGCACGGAGGGGACGGTCCTCGGGTACATGGGGGGCTCGAACAAGGGGCTGAACAACGCGGGGGTGCTTGTCGGGCACGGGTTCTTCTTCGGGGACCCGGACACGGCGATGCTCGCCAGCCCGGACGGACGCGGCGGGTGGGATGAGTTCGAGATCGGCCCGGGCGGGTTCAACCTCAGCATCGCGACTGCCGTGAATGACGCGGGGCAGGTGGCAGGGTTCACGAACGCGGGGGCGCCCGGCCCGTGGACGGCGTGCCTCTACACGCAGGAGGCGCCCGGGTTTGTTTCGCTGGGGACGCTGCCGCTTCTGGAGAACTCCGAGTCGTACGACATCAACGAAGCGGGTGTGGTTGTGGGGTCGGCGTGGGACGACGATTTCCTGCTCAACCCCCGAGCGTGGGCGTACGTGGACGGGGAGATGCACGACCTGAACGACCTGCTGATCGAGCGGGGTGACTCCGAGTTTGTGCAGCTCTTCGTCGCGACGGGGATCAACGAGCACAACGACATTGTCGGGTATGGCGAGACCACGGACGGGGCGTTGGCGGGCTTCCTGATCGAGGGGTTCATGGCGGACAGGTGCGTCGCGGACCTGGCCGAGCCGTTCGGGGTGCTGGACTTCAGCGACGTGACGGCCTTCCTCGCGGCGTTCAGCGCGGGGGAACCCGAGGCGGACCTTGCCGACCCGATCGGCGTGTTTGATTTCAGTGATGTGACGGCGTTCCTCGGCGCTTTCGGCGCGGGGTGCCCGTGATCTTCAGGACCGGATTGAGCGATTCCCATTCACGAGGAGATTGAGATGAGAGCAGCGATGATGATGATCGGCCTGGGCGCCCTGGCGGGCGTGGCGGGCGTGGCGGGCGCAAACGTGGCGGACTTCGACCTGGAGACCGAGGGCTTCAAGGGCGCCTCGTTCACGAGCGGGGGGATCACGTTCTTCGACCTGAACACCCACGCCGGGATGAATGTGGACGGGTCGAGCTTCGTGGCGGGCGAGTACGGGACCGACCTGATCGTGGAGCGGGCCGTGGCGCTGGCCGGGGACTTCCCGGGCCAGGTCAGCTCGCCGAACGTGCTGGGTTGGGGCAACGCGTTCGTGCCGGGCGACAACCTGACGATCAACATTTTCTCCGACCTGGCGATGACGACCGGGTCGGTGGAGAACTTCGTCAGCATGGACATGTTCTACTACGAAAACGGGCCGTGGGGCGGCATCGAGCTGCATCTGGACGCGATGCTGAACGGCTCGGTGGTCGGCAGCGACGGCTTCACGATCGCCGACGGCGGCGGGCGTGACAACATCACTTCGGCCACGCTCACGATCGACGGCGTGATGTTCGACGAGCTGCGTCTGTACGCGACGCTCTCCGACGGGACGTTCACCGCGATGACGGGCGTGCTCGACAACGTGACGATCACCCCGGCGCCCTCGGGCGTGGCGCTGCTGGGCCTGGGCGGCCTGGCGATGACGCGTCGTCGGCGCTGATTCAAACTCTCCCCCCTCTGTGTGCTGATTCTCTTCTCGGGCAATCGGCGCCACCAGGGCGGCCCTGTCGTGTGACAGGGCCGTCGCTGGTTTTACGACCGCCAGGCGCGCACGAGGGCCAGCAGGAGGAGGGCGGCGGCCCCGAGGGCGAGGGCGATGACCAGCGGGGAGTCGAGCGCGGCCCGCTGGGCGTGCTCGGCCCCGGCCCGGGCGGCGAGCCAGGTGAAGATCCGATCCAGCAGCCCCATCCGCTGCGCGGAGCGGTCGAGCACGACCGCGAAGGCCAGCACGAGCATCGAGGCGGCGGCGAGGATGATCAGCCACTGCGAGGCGCCGGCGGCGCGCCTCGACCGGCGGCGTCGCCTTCTCCGTCGGCGCCCGGTCACGACGGGCTCGTGGTCCGCTGCTCGATGCGCTTCTCGCTGACCGTCTGGACGATCCGGTCCACGAAGGCGCCGGAGAGGTGGACCTGGTCGGGATCGATCGAGCCGGTGGGGACGATCTGCTCGACCTCGGCAACGGTGAAGGCGGCGGCGGTGGCCATCATGGGATTGAAGTTGCGGGCGGTCTTGCGGAAGACCAGGTTGCCGAACTCGTCGGCCTTCCACGCCTTGACGAGCGCCAGGTCACCAAAGAGCCCCGTCTCCATGATGTAGTCCCGCTCGCGGCGGTACTCGGCGTTGACGCCCGCGTTGGACATGGGGGGGAAGAAGGCGCGGGTGTCCTTGCCCTCGGCGATCTGCGTGCCGGCGCCCGAGGCGGTGTAGAACGCGGGGATGCCGGCGCCCCCGGCGCGGACGCGTTCGGCGAGGGTGCCTTGCGGGTTGAACTCGACCTCGAGTTCGCCGGCGAGGAACTGACGAGCGAACTCGTCGTTCTCGCCCACGTAGCTGGAGATCATCTTCCGGATCTGCTTGGTCTGCAGGAGGAGGCCGAGCCCCCAGTCATCGACGCCGGCGTTGTTGGAGACGCAGGTGATGTCTTTCACGCCGGTCTCGCGCAGGGCGAGGATGAGCTGTTCGGGGATGCCGCAGAGGCCGAACCCCCCCACCATGCACATCATGCCGTCGCGGATGACGCCCTTGTCGCGGAGGTCGGCGAGCGCGGCGCCGGCGGTCTCGAAACGTTTGTCGATCATGCGGAGACTGTATCAGGCGATTCAGCGTGGATCGTCACAGCTGACGAGCACGTACCCGCGCAGGCGTCCGCCCCCGATGGACTGGACGGTGGTCCTCTCGTAGGTCACGCCCTCGGGGTCGGCGCCGAGGCGTCGGCGGAGTTCGCGAAGGCCGCTCTCGACCGCGGATTGTCGCGCCGAACGGAGGTTTTGCCCCTCGCCGGA
>JBITAG010000050.1:0-13695 GCA_044439985.1 Phycisphaerales bacterium JB059
GGCGGAAGCTCGGCGAGGGCGATGTCCGCGTCCTCGTACGTGGAAACACGCACCTCTCGGTTGTTGATCGGTTGGCGACCGACGGCCTCACTCAGCAGCAGCCGGTGATCAGCATTGTCGTCGACGATCACAACGCTCACCGCTTCCTCACAGATCGCCATGTCCATTGCGTTGTCTCCTGGACGTTCTCAACCCTGCCAAAGAGTCGGTCTATCCACCACTCGGATTGTGACGTGACAAAATAATTCGATCCCTTCGAATGAGGGGAACACCCGTAAAGGCGCACCAGCTGTTCACCCGTGTTGGCGCCAATGCGTGCATTGCCGGGGGTTCTCGCCGCCCCCCCCATTTCCGGGTGGACCTTGAAGCCGAGGCGCGTTGACTTCATCATCCGGTCAAATGTGAGTCGCGGAGTGGCCAAGCGCGGGTCGATATCATCTTCTTTGGATGAAGGGACCGAAGACTCCGCGCACCGGGCGCGGCGACACGGTCCCGGCGCCTCTCGGGAGATCTCCGCGTGTCTGTGGCGCCGAACTTTGAGGAGCACCAAGGGCGCAATCGCTCTTCGGCCCTCGTCACCACCTGCGCCGTCTTGGCCACGCTCCTGGTTTTCCTGGGCTCCCTCGTGCTCTTCGGGTGGCTGACGCACCACCCGTTCGCGGATCACCTGAGCCGGGCGTTCCCTCCGATGCAGGCGAACACGGCCGCGGGGTTTGTGCTCGTTGGGGGCGCTTTCCTTGCCAGCATTCTGGACAAACCCATCCCGTGTCGGGTGCTGGGCGCCCTCTGCGCCCTGCTCGGCGGGGCCACCCTCGTCCAGTACATCTCGGGCGTCAATCTGGGTCTCGACGCGATCATCCTCGACCAGACCCCGCACCCCAATCGCATGGCGCCGAACACGGCACTCTGCTTCCTCCTGATCGGGACCGCGATCGTCGTGCAATCGGCGCATGGGGTGGGCCGATACCGGCACGCCACGGCGACGCTGCTCTCCTGCCTAGTCGGGGTTCTCGGCCTGGTCAGCGTGACCGGGTACCTGACGGGGCTGAGCAGCACCTACACCTGGGGGAACGTAACACGGATGGCGCCGCACACCGCAGGCGCGTTCGCGACAGCGGGATTGTGCGGCGTCTTCCTGACCCTTCGCAACACGCGTCGTGACGAGGGGCGTCTGATGACGCTCTGGTCGCCCGGGATCGGGGCGGTTTCCGTCTGGCTTTTCGCCGGCGTGATCGGCGTGGCGATAATGGTCAGTGGGTCGGATCCGACCCCACCGCCGGACACAGGCTTCTACCGGGCGATCGGTCAGATCGTGCTCGCCGGGGGGCTGCTGCTCGGGATCCTCCTGGCCATCTCGATGGACCGGACCGCCGCTTCCCGGGCAGAGAACCGGGAACGAGCGCGCGTCGAAGCTCGGCTTCGGGAGACGCTTCGTCAGCTGCAGTTGCAGCAGGACGCCCTCGATCAGCACGCGATCGTCGCGGTGACCACCCCCAAGGGCGTCATCACCTCGGTGAACCAGAGATTCTGCGAAATCTCGGGGTATACCGAGGAAGAGCTGATCGGGAAGACGCACCAGATCATCAACTCGGGCGTTCACTCCAAGCGGCTCTTCACCGCACTCTGGAAGACAATCTCCCGGGGCCGGGTTTGGCGGGGCGAGATCTGCAACCGCGCGAAGGACGGCTCACTGTACTGGGTGGATACCACCATCGTCCCCTTCACGAACGTCGAGGGAGAGATCACCCAGTACGTCGCCATCAGGACGGACATCACCGAGCACAAGCTCGTTGAGGAGGAACTTCTCTCGCTGAACGACGAGCTGCGTCAGAAGAACGGCGAGATGGAGCAGTTCGCGTATACGGTTTCGCACGACCTCAAGGCGCCGACCGTCACCATTCGGGGGTACGTCGGGTTCATGCGGCAGGACCTGGCGCAGGGACGCACCGACCGGCTCGCGGGATTCTGTGAGTCGATCCATGCGGGCGCCTGCCAGATGCGAGAGATCATCGATGACCTGCTCGAACTGAGCCGCATCGGCCGGGTGATCAACGAGGCGGAGGTGATCGACACCCCGCTCCTGCTCCAATCGGTGGTGAGCGAGTTTCGCCCGCAGATCGAGGAGGTGCGGGCGAACATCGAGATCGACGCGGACCTGCCGCCGCTCTGGGGCGATCGGACCCGGCTCCGTCAGGTCTTCCAGAATCTGGTCGGCAACGCGCTGAAGTACGCCGGCTCCGATGACGCCCCGCCTCACATCCGCATCGACGGAGAGGTCCGGGACGGACACACCCGGGTCTGTGTCCGGGACAACGGACCGGGCGTCGACCCGAGGTACAAGGATGTGATCTTCGGGCTTTTCCAGCGGCTCGAAACGGAGAGCGAGGGCACGGGCATCGGGCTCGCCATCGCGAAACGAGTTTGCGAACTGCACAACGGTGAGATTACACTGCAACCCACGGAGGGGGGAGGCGCAACGTTCTGCGTCTGCCTGCCTCTTGCGCCGACGGGCGCGGCACCCAACTCTGAGAGACCGGAAGCAAAGGCATGAGCAACGCAACACGTCCCGCACACTTTCTCCTCGTCGAGGACGACAACGCCCACGCTGATCTGATGCTGATGTCGTTCGAGGAGAACAAGGTCGCCAACACCGTCTCCCGAGTGGCCGATGGGGAGCAGGCCCTCGACTACCTGCACAAGCGAGGCCAGTTCATCGAGGCCAAACGCCCTGACGTCATCCTCCTCGACCTGAAGATTCCGAAGATCGAAGGGCACGCGGTTCTGGAGTGGATCAAGGCCAATCCGGACCTCCGCGCGATCCCCGTTGTCGTGCTCACAACCTCCTCCAACAGCTCGGACATCCAGCGGGCGTACGAGAACAACGCGAACAGCTTCCTCACCAAGCCGTTCGAGTTCGGTGATTTCCAGCGGCTTGTCCGCGATCTCGGGCTCTACTGGTCCGTGTGGAACCGCCCCCCGATCCACGCCCCGGCGGACTGACAGACTCTCGTCGCGGGGACGGGTCTACAGTCCCCGTCCCCGCAACGAGCGTCATGACCCAGCCGATCGACCCCGCCAAGCGAGCCCTCACCCGTGTGACCTGCGCCCCGCATGTCCCGCCCATCCTGCGGGAGGAGCTGGGCGCGATGGGGTTCGAGATCCAGAACGAGGATCACGTCGCACTGGACATCGGGGCCTCGCTCATCGAGTGCCTGGATCTCTGCCTCCGACTGCGCACGGCCCAGCACGTGCTCTGGCTGCTCTCCCGGTTCCGGTGCCCCTCTCCGAAAGCGCTCTACACGCAGGTGGCGGCCTACCCGTGGGAATCGCTGATCCCGAACGACTCGTTCGTGTGCGTCACCTCCAACGTGACCAACCCGAAGATCGATAACTCCATGTACCCGAATCTGGTGGTCAAGGACGCCATCGTCGATCGCATCTCCCGACGCACCGGCGCCCGGCCCGACAGCGGCTCGGACCGCTCGCGGATCGTCATCCACCTCGGATGGAAGGGGGACCGGGCGTGGCTCTACCTCAACGTCAACGGTGTTCGTCTGTCGGACCGGGGGTACCGCAAGCTCCCCCACGACGCACCGATGCGCGAGACCCTCGCGGCGGCGGTCCTCCTCTCGACCGGGTACCGAGGCGACCGCCCCCTGGTGAACCCGATGTGTGGCTCCGGCACGCTCGCGATCGAGGGCGCCCTGATCGGGGCCAACCGGGCGCCCGGCCTGCTCCGGAGCAACTACTCGTTCGGGCACACCATGCTCGACCTCGACGAGCGTTGGAGCGCCGCCCGGGCGGCCGCCCGGAAGCTCTCCCGCCAGGACGTCGCCCCGATCATCGCGAGCGATCGTGACCCGAGAGCGATCGAGGCGGCCAGACGCAACGCGAAGACCGCCGGGGTGGATCACCTGATCGAGTTCCACGTCTGCGATGTCGCCGACACCCCCCTGCCGGACCAGAAGGGGGACATCGTGATGAACCCGGAGTACGGCCTCCGCCTGGGCGACGAGCGTGATCTTCAGCAGACCTACTCAAAGATCGGCGACTTCCTCAAACAGCGCGCCGCCGGGTGGACCGGCCACGTCTTCACGGGAAACCGGGAACTCTCCAAGCGGATTGGCCTTCGGACCACTCGCCGGACACCGTTCATGAACGCGCAGATCGAGTGCCGACTGCTCACATACGAGATGTACGAAGGATCGCGTCAGCGCCGGTCCTGATCCGGCGGGGCGACCGCGTCGGCGTCGTCGGGCTGGATGGCCCGCATCGCCGGGGTATCCATGTCGTCGTACTGGCCACTCCGGACCGCCCGGATGAACCCCCACACCGCGAGCGCGGCAAGCAGCAACGCCACCGGCAGCATGATGTAGATGACGCTCATGGCCTTCCCCTTCGCCCGATCGGGCGCATCGCGATGGTCAGCACGGTGAGTGAACTCAGGGGCATGAGGACCGCCGCGAGGAGCGGGGTCAGCGCCCCCGACATCGCCAATCCCGCGGCGACCCCGTTGTACCCGAGTGAGACGCCGAGGCACACCCGGATGCGACGCATCGCGCGGCGAGACGTCTCAAAGAGTTCCCCGATGGGCTCGAGCCCGGGCCGCTGGACGGCGACGTGGGCCGCTTCCAGGCTGACCTCCGCGGCGCCGTGAACGCCGATTCCAACGTCCGCGGTCGCCAGAGCGGCGGCGTCGTTGACGCCATCCCCCACCATCACCACCCGTTCGCGGGGGCCGATGCCGACGGGCGCCCCCCGCTGCGAGACCAGCTCACGCACGCGCGCGACCTTGGTCTCCGGGGTGCAGGCGCCTTCTCCCAGGATCTCAAGACGTTCGGCGACGCGATCGACAACCTCCGGCCGGTCGCCGGAGAGAATCTCGGAACGCCACCCGTGTTCGCCCAGCGTCCGCAGCAGATCGCCCCCCCCATCCCGGACTCGGTCACCCAGCGCCATCGCGGCGACAAGCCGTCCGTCGCGAGCGACGAGGACAGGAGTCCCCCCGGAGAGCGCCTGGGTGCGGGCCCAGTCGGCCAGCGAGGAGCCGGGCTCGACGCCCTGCGCCGTCATCAACCGCTCAGACCCCACGAGGTAGCGCCGCCCGTCGACCACGCCTTCCACACCGAGCCCCGAGTGGTTGACCACCTCGGTCGCCGGGCTCGCCACCTCGCGCGAAGAGACCGCGCGGGCGATGGCCCGCCCGACGGGATGGGTCGATGACGCCTCGATCGCGCCGACGGGGCCCCAGACACTCGCGTCGCCCGCCCGGTCGATGACGCTGAAGGCGCCCTCGGTGAGCGTCCCGGTCTTGTCGAGGAGAAGACGCCCGCCGCCCGCGAGCGCCTCGATCGCACCGCTGTCCTTGACGAGCACCCCCCGTTTGGCGAGGGCGCCGATGGTCACGGTCATGACCATCGGGGTCGCGAGGCCCAGCGCGCACGGGCAGCAGACGATGAGAAGGGCCGTGGCGTGTTCGATCGCGGTGTCCACGCCGCTGGCCTGCCAGATGGCGACGGTGAGCAACGCCAGCGAGAGCACGGCGGGGACAAACCAACCCGCGAGCCGGTCCGCGAGTTGAACCACCCGGGCACGCGAGGAGGTGGCTCGGGCCACCAGATCCATCAGCTTGGCGGCGCGGGTCTCGGCGCCACCCCGATGCACCCGGACCCGAATGGTCGAGGCGAGATTCAGGGTCCCGGCGCTGACGAGCGATCCCCGGGCGACCGGCTCCGGCCTGGACTCTCCCGTGAGCATGGCGGCGTCGATGGCGCTCTCACCGGACTCCACGACGCCGTCCGCCGCAAGACTCTCCTCCGGGCGCACCTCAATCAGATCACCGGGATCGAGCGAGTCCGCGGGAACCTCGCAGACCCTTCCGTCTTGCCCGATCCGGTGCGCGGTCGAGGGGGCGAGGGAGAAGAGGAGTTCGAGGGCCGACGCGGCGCGGCGCTGCTGCGTGTGCTGGATCCACCGACCCACGAGAAGCAGGAAGACCAGCGTGGCGAGCGAGTCAAAGTAGATCTCCCCCTCCCCGCGGACCGCGTTGGCGAGCCCCCAGACCGTGCCCACCGAGAGAGAGACGGCGATCGGCAGATCCAGATTCGCGGTCCGCGTCCGGAGCGAGGCGAGTGCGCCGCGAAAGAAGACACTGCCCGGCCAGAGGACCGCGAGGGCGCCGAGGCCGGCGCTGACACCCCGGAAGAGCCGGGCGTGCTCGGCCACCATGCCGTCAAAGAGTCCGGCGTACATCGCGACCGCGATGAGCATGACGTTGCCCGCGAGTGCGCCGGCGACCCCGACCCGGACCAGCATCTCGCGATCACGTCCGCGTCTGGCCCGGTCCGCGCCGGCGCCCTTGGCCCGGTGGGGCAGATAGCCCATGCCCTCGATCGCGCGTGCGATGCGGGACAGCGCGACCCGGGCCGGATCCCAGGTGAGCGTCAGGCGGGAACGGCCGAAGGCGACCCTCGAGTCGACCACCCCGGGCACCACGCGGGCGAGCCGCTCCAGCAGCGTGACGCAGGCCACGCAGTGCATCCCGTCCACGACCAGCTCGCACCGGCGCAGACCGTCGTCCAGTTCCTCGACGCACGCTTGCTCGAACGCGGGCGTGTCCATCTCCTCGAACCCGCGACCGCGCGCGGGGGAGAGGCGTGACAGATCGTCCGGTTTCTCGAACACCCCGGACTCGAGCATGGTGCGAACGCTCCGACATCCCGTGCAGCAGTAGCAACGCCCATCGTCGCCGACCACGGGCGCCCCGAGCACCGGGGCGGCACAGTGGTCGCAGCGAAGGTCCGGCGCACTCGCCACCCGATCGGCCACCGGCAGACTCATCCGCCGATCTCCGCGCCCTGCGGGTTGCAGCAGGGCAGATCGTGCGGGGAGATCTGGCGGACACGCTGGAGCGATTCACCGACGCTCGCCGGAGCGGCCGCCGCCATGTCGGTGGTCACGAAGCTGGGAAGGGTGGCCCGTCCCAGGAGCGTGAAGAGGCCCGAGGCGATCACCAGCAGTGCGGTGAGCGAGGGGAGCCGCGCGCGGAGCGGGATGAGCAGGGTCTGCACGCCCGCCCCAAGAAGGGCGAGGATCGGCATCGTCCCCACCGCGAACACGCCCATGACCAGGCCGCCCATCACGGGTGTCCCGGTTCCCGCGGCCACCAGCGCAAAGAGATAGAGCCAAGCGCAGGGGAGCATGGGGGTCAGCAGTCCGATGAGGAGCGCCCGGCGAGCCGGTGGCATCGAGAAGGCGAAGCGGTGAGCCCGTTCGAGCGCCCGCTGCCAACGCTTCGGCGTCGGGAGATGAAATCCCCGCCCCGTCCGGCGCACCAGGAGCGAGCACCCCGCGACGACCATGAGTGACCCCGCGACCAGGGCGGCGATGCGTTGCAGGCCAACGGCGTCGCCGCCGACGTTGACAGCGGCGCCGAGGGCCCCCGCCGCCACACCAACCATCGTGTACATCACGAGCCGGCCGAGGTGGTACGCGAGATGGGCCTTCCAACGTGATCGGACATCGGACTCGCCCGCGCCGACCGCGAAGGCCATGATCGCGCCGCACATGCCCGCGCAGTGCCCGCTGCCGAGCAGGCTTGCCGCCAGCACACCCCCGAGCACCCCCAGCATGGTCGGCGTCGGCTCCATCTCACTCCCCAAGCATCAGCCGGAAAGACTCTCTGGCTCGAACGTCGGCCTGTTCGAGCCAGAGGGTGATCGTCCACTGCCCGGGGGTGAGTCCCCCGGTCCGCCAGAGCAAGCCGCCCTCCTCGCCCGGTTCCAGATCCGCGCGGACGGTCTCGAGGGTCTGCCCGACACGCCGGGCTTCGACCCGCCCGGTCAGCGCCTGGTCCGCCGAGGGCCCGAGGACGTCGAACGTGACCACGCCGGCGCTCTGCTCCCGAGCCTGGATTGTCCAGCCCAGGCGCTCGGGCGCGGGCCACCGGGCCTTGTCCTCGTCCCAGTCCACGGCCTTCTGGTAGTAGTCCGGCTCGACCGCCGCGGCGACAGGGTCGCCGGTCGCGGCAACCACCGTGACCGCGCAGACGCCGACGTTCAGAAGCAGCAGTCCCACCACGCCGAAGATCCAGATCCGACCGCTCCGGACAAACTCACGCATCATCGCTCAACCTCCTGTCGGCCCGAACATGCGGTACCGCACGATCCGTTCGGCGCCCTGATCATCGGTCACGGTCAATGTCACATCGCGCCGCCCGCTGGTTCCCGCGAAGAAACCGGGCTCGGCCAGGATGAGGACCCGTTCGGAGATGAACTCCCGGGGTTCGACCTGGATGTTCTCGTCTTCGACGACGAGAGATAGCCCCGGCTCGCCCTCGACCGAGTAGGTGCGACGCTCCGGCGTCCGGTTGGTCAACCGGAGTCTCGCCTGGTTGGCGATCTCGCCCGATTCGAGCACGTTGAACGGCAGGCCCTTCTCCCGGACCAGGAGCGCGTCGAAGGTGGTCTTGTCGCCAACGGTCACCGCCATCCCGATCGCCAGGATGAGGAGAAGGATCGGGTAGAGGATCACGCGCGGACGCAGCGCCCGCCACTTGCCCGTCTCGAGGGCCTGCTGTGAGCTGTACCGGATCAGGCCCGGGTCACGCCCGATCTTGGTCATCACCGAGTTGCAGGCGTCGATGCACGCGGCGCAGTGGATGCACTCGAGCTGCAGCCCATCGCGAATGTCGATCCCCGTCGGGCAGACCGCGACGCAGAGATTGCAGTCCACGCAGTCGCCCTGCGCCGGCTCGTCCTTGACCACCTTCAGGTTCACATCGGCGCCCGGCTTCCGGCGCTTCGCCTTCCCACGGGGCTCCCCCCGCTTGCGGTCGTACCCCACGATGAGGGAGGAGCCGTCGAGCATGACGGACTGAAACCGCCCGTACGGGCAGGCGATCATGCAGAGCTGCTCGCGGAAGAACAGGAAGTTGAAGAGCATGAGTCCCGTCACCAGGATCACGAAAATGAACCCCGCCACGTGATCGATCGGGGAGCCGATGACCCAGGTCCGGAGCGTCTGGGAGCCCACGAAGTAGGCGAGGAAGGTGTTGGCCAGGAAGAAGCTGATGACGAGGTAGACGCCCCAACGGATCACCCGGCGCAACGGGAAGGGCAGGCTCGCCACCTTCCCCTTGCCGCCCTTGGCGAAGCCCAGCCACCGGTCGATCGGACGGAACAGGAAGTCAAGGTAGACCGTCTGGGGACACGCCCACCCACACCAGACCCGCCCGAAGAGCGCGGTCACGAAGAAGATCATGACGAAGAGCATGATCATCCCGATCGCGAGCATCAGCGTGTCGGTCGGGAAGAACGTCTTTCCGAAGAAGGTGAACTCTCGGTTCAGGAAGTCGAGAAAGACCCACTGGCGCCCACCCACCATGATGTGCGGCAGCACAACAAAGATGGCGATGAGCAGCCACGCGACGATCCGGCGTCGCTTCCACAGCGCCCCCTTGACCAGCTTCGGATTGATCCAACGTCGGCTGCCATCCGCGTTAAGCGTCGAGAGCACGCGTTCTTCGGGTTGGAGCAGGGAACTCACGGTGGGTACCTTTCTGACCTCGCGCCGATGCTCAGGGAGCGGGTACGACGTTTCCGTCCTCGTCAAGTGTCGGCCACGGGGGGATGACCTCCCCCTCCGGCTCGCGCGGACCGGGCAGGTTCTGACCCCTGAGCGAGGCCACGTACGCCGCGACCAGCGCGATCTCGTTCTCGTTCATCAGGTTCCGCTGGGCGGGCATGGCGCCGTTGGCGGCGCCGTCCTGAATCACCTCGATCACCCCGCCCAGCGTCTTGGTGTTCTTGTAATAGTCGTCGGTCATGTTCGGCCCGACAAGCCCCTCGCCCTCCGCGCCGTGGCAGAGCGCACACTGCTGTTTGAAGATGCCTTTGCCCTGCTCAAGCCATGCCTCCTGCCCCATGATCTGCAGGATCTTCGACTCGCCCATCGGGATGCCACGCAGCTCCGCGAACCGGATCTGGAGGGCCCTGGCCTCCGCCTTCGCGTGGCGCTTGGCGAGCGAGGGCACGAGTGGCGAGTGGTACACCATGACGTAGAACATGGCGAAGACGATCGATCCCCAGAACAGGAAGTGCCACCAGCCGGGGATCGGGTTGTCGTACTCCTGGATCCCGTCGTAGTTGTGCGAGGTCAGCTCGTCCTGCACACCGGGGGCGCCGGCGACCCGGCGCCGGCCCATCGGCGCGGCCCGGACCCCGAGTTCACGGGCCAGCTGCACCGCGCCACCCTCCCGGGCCGCGGGCGATCGCATCATGTGGTGCGGGATGTACACGCCCGGCCCCCGGTTCGGATCACGGGCGGCGATCTGACGCAGCCGCTCAAGCTCCGCGAAGTCGGTCAGCTCCGACTCGATCAGCTCGATCGGTACGTACACCCCTGAACGCTGGCGGTCCCGTTCATGCGTGCTCGTCATGGCGAGCGGTTTCTCCGGCTTGGCCTGGTCCGCCCGCCGGATCCTGGCGCCCCCGATCTCCATGGATTCCCTGTCAGCAACCATCAGCGATCTCCTCCGCTCGAATCCCCTGTGGCGTCGTCCGCGAGCGCCATCGACGCCGCCTTCTTCATGTCGCGGGCGTCCGCCCGGAAGACCCGCCAGACCACCCCGGCGAACACGGCGCCGAAGCAGACCAGCCCGATGATGGGAAAGACCGCCAGGTCGAGATGACCAATCACATCACTCAGCCGCATCGGTCGCCTCCTGGTTGCTCGAAGGGGTCTGGTCAGCCGCGGGCGCCTCCGCGAAGAGATCGGTCCCGAGTCGCTGCATGTACGCGATCAGCGCGATAAGCCGCTTCTCGCCGATATCGTCCGGGATCGGATACCCCTGCGCCTGCTCGAGCAGCTCAGCGGCGATGCTCTGGGCCTGCGCCCTGGCGTGCTCGCTCGCGGCGCCATCGACGACGAGGTCGCCGTACGGAACGCCGAGCATCGCCATCGCGTCCACCCGCCCCTGGACATCCTCGAAGTCCAGGTCCTTCTCGATCAGCCACGTGTACGACGGCATGACGGAGTTGGGGTTGACCGAGCGTGGGTTCTCGAAGTGGACGTAGTGCCAGAAGTGGCTCTTCTTCCCCCCCTCACGCGCCAGATCGGGACCGATCCGGCGGCTCCCCCACTGGAAGGGACGGTCGTAAATGAACTCGCCGGGCTTGGAGTACTCGCCATAGCGTGCCGTCTCGGCGTAGATTGGACGGATCATCTGCGAGTGGCAGTTGTAGCAGCCCTCCGAGACGTAGATGTCGCGCCCGGCCAGCTCCAGCGGGGTGTACGGGCGAACGCTCGCGATCGTCGGGACGTTGCTCGAGATCAGGAAGGTCGGGAGCGCTTCGGCGAGACTGCCGATCGCGATCGCGATCACCACGAAGACCGTGAACCGGACGGGCAAACGCTCCCAACGCCGGTGCCAGGTCATCTGCGCGAATCGATCGATCGCGTCGCCGAGCATGGTTCCCTCGATGAGGCGGCTGACGGCCTTCGGGTCCTTCCCCTCGTACTCCCGACGCAGGGGCGCCGCCTCGTGCACGATCTCCTCGTACTGCGCGGGCCGGCTGCGCCAGGTCTTGAACATGTTCAGGCAGAGCATGATCACGCCCAGGACATAGAGCGACCCACCCACCACGCGGATCCAGTAGAGCGGGATCAGCACGGTCACGGTTTCGATGAAGTCCGGGTACGCCAGGCGCCCGCTCTCGTCGAAGGCCCGCCACATCAGCCCCTGGGTGATGCCCGCGGCGTAGATCGAGAGGATGTAGAGCAGGATCCCGATCGTCCCGATCCAGAAGTGCAGCGAGCAGAGCCGGGGGCTCCAGAGCTTGGTCTGGAACAGGCGAGGCGCCAGCCAGTAGACCATCCCGAAGGTCATGAACCCGTTCCAGCCCAGGGCGCCCGCGTGCACGTGGGCGATGGTCCAGTCCGTGTAGTGGCTCAGCGAGTTCACGCTCTTGACGCTGAGCATGGGCCCCTCGAACGTGGACATGCCGTAGAAGGTCACGCCGACGACGAAGAACTTGAGCACCGGGTCCTGGGCGACACGGTTCCAGGCGCCCCGGAGCGTGAAGAGCCCGTTGATCATCCCGCCCCATGAGGGCATCCAGAGCATGACGCTGAAGACCATGCCCAGCGTGCTCGCCCACTCGGGGAGGGCGGTGTAGTGCAGGTGATGCGGACCCGCCCAGATGTAGACGAAGACGAGCGACCAGAAGTGAAGGATCGAGAGGCGGTAGCTGAAGACCGGCCGATCGGCCGCCTTGGGCATGAAGTAGTACATCAGGCCGAGGAAGGGTGTCGTCAGGAAGAAGGCGACCGCGTTGTGCCCGTACCACCACTGCATCAGGGCGTCCTGAACACCCGCGTAGAGCGGGTAGCTCTTGAGCATCAGCTCGGGGGAGCCCATCTCACCGGTCTTGATCCAGTGGGCAACACCAACGGGGATCCAGAGGTTGTTGAAGACATGAAGCACCGCGACCGTCACGATCGTCGCGATGTAGAACCAGAGGGCCACGTACATGTGGCGCTCGCGCCGCTTGATGAGCGTCATGAAGAAGTTGACGCCGAAGAAACCGACCCAGACCACGGCGATCATCAGGTCGATCGGCCACTCGAGCTCGGCGTACTCCTTCCCCTGCGTGATGCCCAGAGGCAGGGTGATCGCGGCGCACAGGATGATGAGCTGCCAACCCCAGAAGTGCAGCCAGCTGAGCTTGTCGGACCACATCCGAGCCTTGCAGAGGCGCTGGGTGGAGTAGTAGACCGCCGTGAAGACCGCGTTGCCCGCAAACGCGAAGATGGCCGCGTTGGTGTGGAGGGGACGGAGGCGACCGAAGCTCAGCCACTCCTGCTCATAGAGCAGGGCGAACGAGGTGGTCAGCCACGCGGGCCAGTTGCGGGCCACCATCCACTCGCCCGCGACGGGCAGCACGAGCTGGAGCGCGATAACGAGCCCCGCCGCGGTCGCGACCAACGCCCACACCGCGGTCGCCGCCGCGAACGCCCGGCTGATCTTGTCGTCGTAGACGAACGTCTCGGTATGCCGTTGCGCCGCCTGTTCCTGATCACTCATATCCGTTCCCACATCTGGTTGCATGCGTTTTGGAGAGGCCGGCCAGCCCGACGGATCCCCGACTTGTGAATGCGTGTGTCCACTATTGCTCGTCGCCAAAGCGTCGAAACCACTTCGCGAGAGGCTCGTCCTACCCGCTCGACTTCCCTTTCACGTTCAGCCCCACCGTGCCAAGGGACTGGCAGAGCGGCTTGGACTTCCGATCGGAAGTGAGGATGTCCTGAATCGACGTTGAGCGGAACTCACGCTCCACCCCCGCGATCGCGTCGTCGAGCAGTTGGTGCAGGGCGCAGAGCGACGCCCCGTGCTCGCTGATGCCCAGCGGGCACTCCCGGATCCGACCGATCCCGGACTCCGCGCCTTCCAGAACGTCCCAGACCGTGATCTTGCCGGCGGGCTTGGCCAGCGCGAATCCCCCACCCACGCCCCGCCGAGCGGTGAGCAGGCCCGCCTTGGAGAGATCTCGGAGAATCCTGGCCAAATAGCCCTGCGGCACCCGCGTCACCTCCGCGACCTCCTCCGTCACCGCCGGGCCACCGCCAATCCTGGCGAGGTAGACCACGGCTCGGAGGGCGTATTCGGCAGTTTGAGTGATCACGGCGGGAAAAGCT
>JBITAG010000051.1:0-35688 GCA_044439985.1 Phycisphaerales bacterium JB059
TTCAACGCGTCCGTCGGCTCCCCGCCCTCGCCCAGCGTGACGAAGGCGGCGATCCCCGTGCCCTTGATCTCGTGGGGCATGCCGACGACCGCAGCCGCCACCACCGCGGGATGGCTCACCAGCGCGCTCTCGACCTCCATCGTCCCCAGCCGGTGACCCGAGACGTTGATGACGTCATCGACCCGCCCCATAATCCAGAAGTACCCGTCCTGGTCCGTGTGGGCGCCGTCACCGGGGAAGTACATGCCCGGGATTTTGGACCAGTAGGTCTCGATGAACCGGTCGCGGTCCTTGTAGATGCCGCGCAGCATGGCGGGCCAGGGCTTGCGGATCGCGAGCAGGCCGCCGACGCCCTTGGGCTGCTCGTTGCCCTCCTCGTCGACGATGGCCGCGTCGATGCCGAAGAAGGGGAGTGTGCAGGAGCCGGGCTTGGTGGGGGTGACGCCGGGCAGGGGGGTGAGCATGTGCCCGCCGGTCTCGGTCTGCCACCAGGTGTCGACGATGGGGCACCGCTCCCGGCCGATGACCTTGTGGTACCACATCCAGGCCTCGGGGTTGATGGGCTCGCCGACGGTGCCGAGGACCTGGATGGAGGACAGGTCGTGGGCGCCGGGGTGGTCCTCGCCCCACTTCATGAAGGCGCGGATCGCGGTGGGCGCGGTGTAGACCTGCGTGACCTTGTGCCGCTCAACGATGTCCCAGAACCGGTCCTCGGCGGGGAAGTTCGGGGCGCCCTCGTACATGAGCGTGGGGACGCCCGTCGGCATCACGCCGTAGAGGATGTAAGAGTGCCCCGTGATCCAGCCGACGTCGGCGGTGCACCAGTAGAGCTGGCCGTTCTGCGTGCCCTCGCGTTTGGGCTCGTCGAGTCCGGGGATCAGGTTGAAGACGTACTTGCTGGTCAGGTACGAGAAAACCATGTACCCGCCGAGGGTGTGCTGGATGCCCTTGGGCTTGCCCGTCGATCCGGAGGTGTAGAGCAGGAAGGCCATGTGCTCGCTGTCGAGCGGCTCGCAGGGGCAGTCCTCGCTGGCGGCGAGCATCAGGTCATCCCAGTGGTGGTCACGCCCGTCGTGGTGAACGACCTGGTTGTGGCAGCGCTTGAGGACGACGACGCTCTCGACGATCTGGCCATCGAGTTCGGCGATGGCGCTGTCCACGTTCTCCTTCAGCGGAACGACCTTGCCGCGCCTCCACGAGCCGTCGCAGGTGACGATGACCTTCGAGTTGGCGTCGGCGACGCGGTCGGCGAGGGCCTGGGCCGAGAACCCGCCGAAGATCACCGAGTGGACCGCCCCGATGCGTGCGCACGCGAGGATCGCGATTGCCAGCTCGGGGACCATCCCCATGTAGATGTTAACGATGTCGCCGCGCTCGACGCCCAGCTTCTTGAGGACGTTGGCGAACTTCGCGGTCTCGCGCTGCAGCTCGGCGTAGGTCAGGCGCCGGACCTCGGGGGCGCCGTTCAGGACGGGCTCTCCCTCCCAGACGATCCCCACGTGCTCGCCCCGCCCCTCGCCGACGTGCCGATCAACGCAGTTGTAGCAGAGGTTGGTCTTGGCGCCGACGAACCACTTCGCGTCCGGGCACGCCCACTCGAGGACGCGGGTCCAGGGCTCGAACCAGTGCAGCTCGCTGGCGGCCTCGCCCCAGAAGCCCTCGGGATCCTGGACGGAGCGGGCGTGCATCTTCCTGTACTCGTCGATGGAGGGGACGAGCCACCGGGGAGCGCCCACGCGTTCAGGCGCCGGGGGAGGGAAGACCCGGTTCTCGTGCAGGACGGATTCGATGCCGGCGTCGCTCATACGTATGCCTCCTGATACCAACAGCATAGCGAGCACGCCGAGGTTCCCGTGGGGGATCAGTCGGGCGGGGGGACCTGCATCTCGTGCGCTTCGCCCGCCCCCGCGGGGATCCGGACGGACTCGACCATCTGGCGCACGTGGGCGGGGGGCGCCGGCGTGAGGGCGGAGACAAGGATGGCGACACCGAAGTTGATGAGCATGCCCAGCGAACCGATCCCCTCGGGCGTGACGCCGAGCCAGAGCCGGTCGGGCGCCCCCCCCATGAACTTGAAGTAGACGATGTAGGCGGTGGTGAACCCGGTGCCGGTGACCATGCCCGCGATGGCGCCCTGCTTGTTGACGCGTTTCGAGAAGATGCCGAGCACGATGATGGGGAAGAAGCTCGAGGCCGCGAGCCCGAAGGCGAGGGCGACGACCTGGGCGACGAACCCGGGCGGGTAGATCCCGAGCAGCGCGGCGCACACCACCCCGAACGCCGCCGCGATCCGCGCCGCCCAGAGTTCACGCTTCTCCGAGATGTTGGGCATCAGCACCCGCTTGAGCAGGTCGTGGCTCACCGCGGTCGAGATGACCAGCAGGAGCCCCGCGGCGGTGGAGAGGGCAGCGGCCAGCCCCCCCGCGGCGACCAAAGCGATCACCCAGTCGGGCAGCTGAGCGATCTCGGGATTGGCCAGGACCATGATGTCCCGGTCCACGTACAGCTCGTTGGCGCCCTCTCCCGGCGGGTTGGAGAGCAGGCGCTCTCCCGAGGCGCCGCGCTCCTCGGTGAAGACGGGCTTGCCCACCAGGGCGTCCCCGTCACCGGTGAACTGCACCCGCCCGTCCGCGTTCTTGTCCACCCAGGCGATCAGCCCGGTCTCCTCCCAGGTGCGGAACCACTCCGGCACGACCGGGGCGCCCTCCGGGGCGCGCTCCGCGTCGTAGTGGGCTTCGCGCACCGCCTCGATCAGGTTCGTGCGGGCGAACGCGCCCACGGCCGGGGCCGCGGTGTAAAGCAGCGCGATGAAGAGCAGCGCCCAGAACGCGCTCGTGCGGGCGTCGCGGACCCGGGGCACGGTGTAGAACCGGATGATCACGTGCGGGAGGCCCGCGGTCCCCGCCATCAACGCGAGCGTGACCGCGAACATATCCAGACGCGCCGACCAGCCCGACGCGGGCTGGGTGTACGACGCGAAGCCGAGTTCCTCGTGCAGCCCGTCGAGCTTGGCGAGCAGGGAGACCCGCTCCCCCCCCGCCATCGCCGAGCCCACCTCGCCCCCCAGGTCCGAGACAAACCCGACCTGCGGGATCACGTTGCCCGTGAGCAGCAGGGAGATGTACACGGCCGGCACGGTGAACGCGAAGATCAGCACGCAGTACTGGGCGACCTGCGTGTAGGTGATCCCCTTCATCCCCCCCACGACGGCGTAGAAGAAGACCAGCCCCGTCCCGATGATCACGCCCAGCGTGACATCGACCTCGAGAAAGCGGGCGAAGACAACCCCCACCCCGCGCATCTGACCCGCCACGTACGTGAAGCTCACGAAAATGGCGCAGATGACCGCGACGAGACGGGCGACCTGGGAGTCGTACCGGTCGCCAACGAAGTCGGGGACGGTGAACTTGCCGAACTTGCGCAGGTAGGGCGCGAGCAGGAGGGCGAGCAGCACGTACCCCCCCGTCCAGCCCATGAGGTACTTCGCTCCGGCGTACCCGGAGAAGGAGATGATCCCGGCCATGGAGATGAAGGAGGCCGCGGACATCCAGTCGGCGCCCGTCGCCATGCCGTTGGCGACCGGGTGGACCCCCTTGCCCGCGACGTAGAAATCGCCGGTGGTGCCGGCGCGGGAGAGGATCGCGATTCCGATGTAGAGCGCGAACGTGAGGCCGACGATGACAAAGGTCCACGCCTGGACGTCCATGGGGGTCAGTCCTCACGCACGCCGAAGCGCCGGTCCAGGCGACGCATCGCCAGGACGTAGATCAGGATGAGCAGCACGAAGACGTAGATGGCGCCCTGCTGGGCGATCCAGAACCCGAGGGGCGCCCCCCCGAGACGGACCCGGTTGAGCGGCTCGACGAGCAGCACCCCCAGACCGAGCGAGACCCCCGCCCAGACGAGCAGCAACCCCCCCACGAGCAGGAGGTTGAGTCGCCAGTACCGGCGCAGGTCATCGGAACGGGCGGGCGGGGGAGGGGTGGTCGAGGGGGTCTGGTCCACGGGTGGCTCCGAGGCGGAGCGTACCAAACGGAGGGCGAGCGTACGGATTTGGGTTTCTGTCTTGACAACTGATCTTGTCGGCAAGATCCTCCTGACATGGGCATGGGCGCCGAGCAACTGGATCTGGAGCGGGTGGAGGTGCTGGGCGATCCGGCCCGGGCGGGGGCGATGCTCGACCCGACCCGACGCGCGGTGATGGGCGCACTGGGCGAGGGGGACTCGGCCTCCGGGGTGGCCCGACGCCTCGGCCTGCCCCGCCAGAAGATCAACTACCACCTGCGCGAGCTGGAGAAGCTGGGCCTGGTCGAGTTGGTGGAGGAGCGGCGCAAGGGCAACTGCATCGAGCGGGTCGTCCGGGCGCGGGCCACCTCGTACGTGGTGGACCAGCGGGTGCTGGGGGCGCTCGGCGCCGATCCATCGCGGGTGCGTGATCGGTTCAGCGCCGCCTACCTCGTCGCCGCCGGGGCGAGGCTCATCCGGGAGATGGGTGAGCTGATCCGTCGCGCCGAGCGCGCGGGCAAGAAGCTCTCGACCCTGACGATCGACACGGAGGTTCGCTTTGCGTCGCCCCGAGATCAGAGCGAGTTCGGGGAGGAGCTGGCTTGCGCGGTGAGTGAGCTGGTGAGCAAGTACCACGACGAGAGCGCCCCGAACGGGCGCACGTTCCGGGTGGTCGCCTGCGCGTACCAGGCGATCACCAGACCGGAAGCATCGGACGAGGGATCGGCGGACGAATCAAGGGAGCATGACCATGACTGATGAGAAGCCGGGAACGCGATCGGTCACATCCAGGATCGATATCGAGGCAACCCCCGAGCAGGTCTGGGCCATGCTCGCGACGGGGGAGGGCATGCAGCGGTGGTTCCCCATCGAGGCCCGAGTCACCCCGGGCGAGGGGGGAGAGCTGTGGTTCTCATGGGGGAAGGGGGTGATGGAGGGCGCGGCGAAGATCGTGGTCTGGGATCCTCCCCGGCGCCTGGTCGGCGAGTGGGGCGGGATGCACGACGAGTACCTCCTTGAAGGGCGCGGCGGCGTCACCACGCTCACCGTGGTCTCCAGCGGCTTCGGGGAGGGGAGTGACTGGGACGAGATGCTCGACTCGGTTCGCACCGGGTGGGCCTTCGAGCTGCGAGGGCTCAAGCACGCGATGGAGGCCCACGCGGGCGAGGATCGGACCGTGCTCCGGAGCGTGCGTCGGTGCGCCCCGGATCGGGAGGGGCTCTCGGCGGTTGTGCACGACCACGCGCTGGCGCCGGGCACAGACCTGCGCCGGGCGAGCGAGGGGGATGAGGTCACGCTGCGCCTCGACGGGCTGGGCGAAGTGAAGGGGCGTGTCGCGGTGGCCAACGGGCCGCGCGACATGGCCATCATCACGCCGGAGCTGAACGAGGCGTACTGGCGGGTGCTGATCGAGCCGCCCTGCGCCGGGTCGGCGGAGCCGGCGATGGACGTGACGCTCTGGGCCTCGACGTACGGGCTCGACAGCGCGCGCCGGGACGAGCTGGGCCGAGCGATCGATCGGACGCTGGCGAGGTTGCTCGGGGAGCGGGGGGAGCGCGTGGAGGTTTAGATGCTCGCCTCGGTGACGCGGAGGATTTCCTGGATGGTGGTCAGGCCCTGGGAGACCTTGCCCATGCCGTCCTGTCGGAGGCTGGTCATGCCCCGCTCCAGACACATGCGGCGGAACTCGGAGACGTTCGGGTTGCGGGCGACGACGTCGCGCAGCTGATCGTCCACCGTGAGCAGCTCGTAGATGCCCACACGCCCGGAGTACCCGGTGCTGCGGCACCGGTCGCACCCCTTCGCGACCCAGGTCTTCTCGGTGGGCATGCCCTGGATCTCGAGGTACTCGCGGAGTTCCTCGCTGGGCTCCTCCTCGACGGCGCACTCCTTGCAGAGGCGCCGGACGAGGCGCTGGGCGAGCACGCCGTTGAGGGCGGCGCCGACAAGGAAGGGCTCGAGCCCGATGTTGACCAGTCGGGTCACCGAGCTGGGCGCGTCGTTGGTGTGGAGGGTGGAGAGCACGAGGTGACCGGTGAGGGCGGCCTGGACGGCGGTGTGGGCCGTCTCGTGGTCGCGGATTTCGCCGAGCATGATGACGTCGGGGTCCTGACGCAGCAGGGCCTTGAGGGCCTTGGCGAAGGTCATCCCGATCTTCTCGTGCGTCTGGGTCTGGGTGATCCCGTCGAGGTGGTACTCGATCGGGTCTTCAACGGTGGAGATGTTGAGCTTGTTCTTGTCGAGCTGTCGGAGGGAGGCGTAGAGGGTGGTCGTCTTACCCGAGCCGGTCGGGCCGGTGACGAGGATGATGCCGTGGGGGGCGGAGACTTCTTTGCGCCAGGTCTCGTAGGTGGTCTCATCGAAGCCCAGGTCGGACAGCTCGACCTGGATGGACTTGGTGTCGAGGATACGCATGACCGTCTTCTCCCCGTACCCGCAGGGGAGCGTGGAGACACGCAGGTCGAGCTTGCGACCGCCGACGGTGCACCGGATGCGTCCGTCCTGGGGGACGCGTCGTTCGGAGATGTCCAGGTTCGCCATGATCTTGAGGCGTGAGGTGATGGCGCTGGACATCGAGGCGGGCGGGTTCATCATCTCGAAGAGGACGCCGTCGATACGGAAACGGACCTTGAGCTTCTTCTCTGCGGGCTCGATGTGGATATCGGAGGCGCCCTCCTTGACGGCGGTCTGGATGATGTAGTTCACGTAGCGGATGACGGGCGACTCGCCCGCCTGCTGCTCGAGGTCAACCGCCGACCCCTCGGACGAGGTCTTGTCCACTTCGACGTCGGCCTCGTCCACCCCGTCGAGCAGGTCGGAGAGGTCCACGTCGTCCTGCTGCCCGGCGCCGACCATCTCGAACGCGGCGCGCAGGTCGGCGCTGGTGACGAGCACCAGCTTCACGCCCGGCACGCCGAGGCGCGACTTGATCTCGTCGAGCAGGAAGACGTCGTCGGCGCTGGTGGCGCCCACGACGAGGCGGGCGCCGTCCATCCGGAGCGGGAGGACCGCCTGCATCTTGCAGTATTCGATCCCCAGACGCTGGAGCATGGTCCCGTCGAACCCGCCCTCGAGGCCCTTCTCGAGATCGACCCGCTCGAAGGGGACGCCGGCGATCTCCGCGACGACGCTCTGGATCTTCGCCTCGTCGGCGCCCTGCTCGACCAGGATCGTGCTGAGGCGCCCGCCGGGACTCTGACGCAGCACCTGCCGGGCCGCGGTCATCTGCTCGGGGGTGACGATCTGGCGTTCGATGAGGATCTCGCCGAGTTCGGCGCCCGCCGAGGCGTCCTCCTCCGGGCTGTAGATCTCGCTCATCGCCTCGCCGACGCTCGCCTTGGGGGCGGGGACGGGGGCGTTCTTGACCGCGGGGTCGGGGGGGGCGGGGGTGTCCTCGTCGTGTCCGAAGCGTCGCTGCCCGGAGGGCATCGCGGGCAGGGGCGCGAACGACTCCTTCGCCTTGTCGATCCGGTGGCCCTTGCCCTTGGTCGGGCCGGCGGGCTTGTGATCGGGCGACCGCTTCGGGGGACGACCGCCGCCGGCGTCGTCGAGCCCCAGCTCGTTCAGGATGTCGTCGATGTTGTGGGTCGCCACGTGCGCCTCCGCGGGAGTGGGATCAGCGATGGATCTCGCGGGGCTCGACGCCCATCTGGATCGCGAAGTAGCGGTCGTCCACCTCCAGCACGACGGTGCGCCCGGAGATCTTGACCGCGCGGAAGATGCCCAGCGTGTCGCCCTCGCGGACGGCCTCGCCGCTGACGCGCGCCACCGGGGTGCTCCCCCCCAGCACGCTCTGCACCTTCATCTCGGCAAGGGCGGTCATGATCTCGTCGTTCCGCGCCTCGACGGCGGCGGCCTGACGCTGCTCCTCGAGCGCCGCCTGGCGCTGCGCCTCACGCAGCTGCGCCAGCGTCATGTCCTCCCCGTCCTCGATCTGCACCGGCTCGTCATTGAACGAGAAGGTGAACGGGCTCTTGGTCAGCTTGTCGAGGGGCACCTGCATCGGGCGCCCGGACAGCTCCAGGTCCCTCATCACCCGGTCGAACTTCGCCACCGCCTCGACATCCTCGGCCTCGGGCTCGAAGTCGAGGCTGTACATCTCCCCGGCCTTCGCCGCGGCGATCGAGAGCTGGCGCATCCCGACAACCACGCCGATGCCCATGACGAGGACGGCGCCGATGAAGAAGGTCTGCCCCCGGAAGGGGCTCTTCGGCTTGGCGAACAGCTCGTTCGGGGCCGGGTCGCCCGAGCCGGGCGCGCCCGCGGACTCGAGCATGTTCGGGTTGAACACGCCCCCCGCGATCATCCCGCCCCCGGCGCCGGAGCTGGTCGGCGGGGCCTGCTCGCCCAGGTCGAGCATGAGCTTGGCGTTCTCTCCCTGGGGAGCGTCGTTGAAGGATTCGGTGTTCTCAGTGCTCACGTCGAGCTCCCCTCGTCGGCACGGAAGTAGATGCTGAGCGTGAAGTCGACCTCGATCTCCGCGTCCTCGCGGGCTCGGACGACCTTCATGTCCACGATGCGGGTGATCCGGGGCATGCGTTCGAGGCTCGCGAGGAACTCGTAGTACCCCTTGAACGACCCCTTGGTGGTCATCTCGAGCGGCTGCTCGAAGTACCGGGCCGCCGCGATCGGCGACGAACTCTTGAACGTGGGCGCCTCGAGGCCGGACGCGACGGCGATCTCGGAGACCTGGCGGACGATCTGGTCGACCTCCTTGCCCGTCGGGAGGCGGGACTCGATCTCCTCGATACGCTGCGCGATCTCCTCGTTGGCGCGCTGCAGGTCCTCGTTTCGGCTCGTCTCCTCACGCAGCAGCGTGAGCATCTGCTCCTTGTGGACGATCTGCGCCTTCTTGTCCTCGATCTTCTCGTTCTGCGGCTTGAAGATCGCGAAGTACGCGCCCACGGGCATCGCCAGCACGACCAGGAAGATGATGACCTCTCGGAGTCCGAAGTTCATGGTCGGGCGCCTTTCAGTTGCCGTCCTCGCCCGAGGGGGCGCGGCCGTAGGACTCAACGGGGGGAGCGGTCAGCGCCGGCGCCAGCTCGCCGAACGCGTCCTGGATGAGCGAGGTCTCGACCGCCGCCTCGACCTGACGCACGTCCGCGTCGCCGAGCAGGTTCATGCTGATCTGGAACTTGCGCAGCTCCACTTCCTCGACCTTCGTCTCGGTGATGTACTGCAGCTCCACCGCCCCGAAGAGCGGGGACTGCTTCAGGCGGGCCAGGTAGTCCGCCACGTCGTTGTTGAGCGAGGCCAGCCCCGTCAGCACCACCCGGTGCTTGAACCGGGGAGGGAGCACCTTCGGCTCCTCGCCCTCCGTGTCCTTCTTGCCCACCGCGACCTTCTTGCTGATCGAACGGGCGCTCGGGCGCTTCTTCTTGCCACCGGCGGTGTCGGCCTTCGGCTTCGCGGGCGCCTTGAGACGCTCGCCCGAGAGGTTCACCTCCGTCAGCACCAGGTCCTCGGGCATGTCACGGACCAGCTCGGCGAGCAGCACGCTGCGCGGGACGCGCTCGATCAGCGCGGTCACCAGCTCGGCGCTCTCGATCATGCCCTCACGCTGCTCGCGCAACGCCTTGAGCTGCTCGAGGTGCTCCGCGGCACGACGCGTCTGGTCGTCCACGTCCTGCTCCCGGCTCATTACGGTCTGCAGACGCGTGTTGTTGAGAAAGAACGCGCCCACGACGCCGATGATGACGGCGCCGAAAAGGATCAACGCCAGCACGTTCGCCCGGGTCTGCGTCTTGCCCTTGACATAGTCGGTGGGCAGGAACGTGCTCTGGCTGGGCTGGTTTGGGTTCTTGGGGCTGGCCATCGAGAGTCGCCGCCTTTCCTCACAGGTCCGTCGGGCTCAGGCACATGCCCAGCGCGACCGCCCAGCCTGGCTGGGCCTGACTCAGGTCCACATCCACGCACGGCTCACTCCCCGAGCGTGCAATCCTCGACATCGGGTCGGCCCCCTGCGCCGGGAGGCGCAGCGCCCTGGCGATCTCCGCGCAGAGCGGTCGGTGACGCGATTCGCCCCCGACGAACACCACACGCCCCACCGGCCGATCGGGCAGCAGGGAACGCTGATAGCGCAGGCACATCGAGATCTCGTCCACGAGAATCTCGAGCGGCTCACGCAGGTTGATCTGACGGGTCACGCGGCTGACGGTGGCTGTCGCGGGCGACGCGGGCGTCTGCTCGCTTGGGCGCTCACCGGGCGCCTGCTCCCCCGCACCCGCCGGCGCCTCCTCGGGGCGCAGGCTCGTCAGCGCCAGGCGTTCCTGGCGGGCCTGACTGAGCGAGCACTTGAGCTGGCCGGTGATCGCCTGGTCGAGGTGCAGCCCGCCGAACCCGATGGTCCGCGCGAAGAGCATCTCGCCGGCGCTGGCGATCATCACGTTCGTCGAGACGCGCCCCAGGTCGACGTAAAGGGTCGGCGTCGCGTCGGAGGGCTCTCCGTCCCGGGGGGCGAAGGCGCGGAGCAGGGCGGTGAACTCGTTGTGGATGCCCACCGGCTCCAGCTTGGCCGCCTTGAGCGCGTGCATCAGACGGGCAACCAGCTCGCGCCCCGCGGCGAAGCAGATCACCTCGGTCCGCCCGGCGCGGGCGGTCTGCTCGACCTCGATGTGACGCGTGAGCAGCATAGAGGGGTCGCACCCGACCTGGGAGGGGAGGGCCGCGTTAAGCATGTCCTGCGTCGTTACGTCGTCGCTCTTCTGGAACTGCATGTGCTTGCAGAACAGGAGCGGGGAGGGGATGGCGCAGACGGCGCGCGTCGTCTTGAACTTCGCCTGTTTGATCAGCTTGGGCAGGGCCTCGATCTGCCAGCGGAGCCGCTTGGCCGGGTCGTAGAGGCAGTCCTCGGGCGTCGTCAGCTCCGCCGCCGCCACCAACGCCTCGGGCTCCCCGTTCGACAGCTGCAGCGCCTTGAGCGATCCGGCGCCGAAGTCGATCGCCACCGGCATCGCCCCGGGGCGCAGCGAACCGATCGACCGCAGCCCGCCCAGGGGCTTCTTCCGTGATTTGGACCCACCTGCCATCGGCGTCCCGCCTCCACTCATCGACGCGGACACGGGGTCAGCACCCGTGTTCGCGCCGTGTGGCTCACATCGGCGGACCGATGACCCGGATTAACCGGGGTCTGCGCACCCGAGGCAGACCAGACCATCGAGGACGCAGCACCCGCCCAGGCAGCCCCGCGACACGCGTTTCAGCCCGAAGATCCGGCGCCCACCAGGCCCAGACGTCCGAGAACCCCCGAGAGCGTCCCCATCGCCGCTTCCAGCGCCCAGCGCTGCCCGCCCCGATCCCCCGTCGTGTTGCTCACCACCCGAAGCTCCGCGAACGCCCCCGCCGGGTGAAGCGCCCGGGTTGCCAGCCCGACCGCGGCGCCCTCCATCGCCTCGACCGCCGCCCCCGTCCGGGCCCGTATCTCGCGGGCCAGCCCGTCGGTACCGGAGCAGGTCGAGACGGTCGCGATCCGCGCCACCCGATCGACCCGTCCGCGCCAGGCGTCCATCCAGCGGGGGTCACACCGGATCTCGTCCTCCGGACAAGACGTGAGCGCGAACCCCATCTGCGCGCACGGGGTGAACCCCTCCGGGGTTCGCACGCCCTCGTCGGCGAAGAGGCTCGATTCGCCCAGCACGAGGGCGCCGAGCGGGAGCGTGTCGTCGAGCGTGCCCCCGATCCCCAGGCTCACAACCCCCGCGTGCCGAGCCGGGTCGAGCACCCGCGAAACGCCGCCCGCGGCGTTGGCCTTCCCCACTCCGGTCAGCACCACCTCCACCCCCGGCGCGAGCCTCCGGGCCTCCCACGGCCGCAGCGTGCCCGGATCGAGCCCGACGGCCTTGAGTTCGAGGGGCGCCGCGATCGCCAGCAGTACCGCCCGCCCGTCTGGGTGGTCCGGGTCCGGGTGGGAGGGATCGCGTGGCGGGGTGTCGGGGTGGGCGGTCATGGGCGTGTGAGGGGTGAAAGGCCTCTCGGCCATCACCTTAGGGAAACCCGGCGCCCTCCGCGCGGTACGTACCATCAGGTGAACGGGTCTTGATCTCGCCGCAGGGAGTCGAATCGATGGCACAGCAGCTCAACACGTCTCTCCACGCCCGCCGACGCGCCGGGGCAACGTTCTGGATCGTGCTGGGGGTCGTCGGCGTCGTCCTGCTGGGCGGGGGGTGGTTCGCCCTCGGTCGGGACGCGGGCGCCGCGGAGGACGACCGGACCACGGAGTTCGGCGTCGCCTCGGTGCGTGCGTTCGACATCACGACGCTGGCGGGGGGAGAGCTCGAGGCCCGAAACCAGATCGAGATCCGCTCGGAGCTGGAGCGCGAGACCACGGTGGTCCAGATCGTGCCCGAGGGGTCGCGGGTGCGCAAGGGTGACCTGCTCGTGCGTCTGAACTCCGACGCGATCGAAACGGAGATCGCCGAGGACGAGCTGCGCGTGGAGGAAGCGCAGCTCGCGCTCGACGCGGCGAAGGCGGAGGTCGAGATCCAGAAGTCGGACAACGAGTCGAAGCTGCGCAAGGCCCAGCTCGACCTCACGCTCAAGGAGCTGGCGCTGGAGCAGTGGCGTGAGGGGGAGGACAAGAAGACGCGCCAGGCCAACAGCCTCGCGATCGAGCGGGCCGAGCGGGAACTCCAGCGCCTCACCGACAAGTGGGAGCAGACGCAGGCGCTCTTCGAGAAGGAGTTCGTGAGCAAGAACGAGTACGACCAGGACTTCCTGGCCTTCATCGAGGCGCAGGCGGAGCTGGAGAAGGCGCTGCTCACCGACAAGATCTACAAGGAGTACCAGTACCCGCGGGATGAGAAGCAGAAGCTCTCGGACGTGGACGAGGCGATCGCGGAGATGCAGCGCGTCGAGCGTCAGAACGAGATCAATCTGAAGAACAAGCAGTCGGCGCTGGCCAACAAGGCCCGCCAGCTCCAGATGCGCGAGGAACGCCTCGCCGAAGAACGCGACCAGCTCGAGAAGTGCACGATCCTCGCGCCCCAGGACGGGCTGGTGGTCTACGGCTCGACCGCCCAGCGGGACAACTGGCGTTGGCAGCAGGAAGGCCCGATCTCGATCGGGCGCCAGATCCGCCCCAACGACCTGATGATCACCCTGCCCGATACGAGCGAGATGATCGCCTCGGTCAAGGTCCACGAGTCGATCGCCGGGCGCGTCCGCCCCGGCCAGACCGCCCGCGTCACCATCGAGGCGGTCGGGCTGGAACTCCAGGGAACGGTCGAGTCCATCGGCGTGCTCGCCGAGGGCGGGGGGTGGCGTGACCCCAACCGGCGCGAGTACACCGTCAAGATCGCGCTCGACGCGGGGGACCACGACGGGCTGCTCAAGCCCTCGCTCCGGTGCGAGGCCCGCCTCGTGCTCGGCGAGGTCGAGGAGGCCCTGGCCGTCCCCGTCCAGGCGGTCTTCAACGACGGCGCGGTCCGGTTCGTCTATGTCCCCGAGGGCTCCAAGTTCGTCCGCCGCCCCGTCGGCGTCGGACGCACGTCCGACACCTACGCGGAGATTACCTCCGGCATCGAATCGGGGACGCGGGTGCTCCTCCGCGAGCCGAGCCCCGGCGAGGTCATCGCAGAGCCCTGGGACGAGGAGACGCTCAAGGCCAACGGGTACATCATCGGTGAGGATGGGCGTCCGCAGCTCGCCAGGCGTCGCGGCGCCGGGATGCGCGGGGGTCGCGCCGGCGGCGCCACGAAGGCCTCCACCCCGGGCGCCGGCGCCAAGAAGCCGTAGCCGCCCCCCGACCGATCATCCCGCCTTGCGCTGCTCCGGGGCCTCGGGCTCGGGCGCCTTGGACTCAGGCGGCTTGGACTCGGGCGGCTGGGCGCCGACGACCATCGCCCGAGCGATCGAATCGAGCGGCGGGCAGCCCGTGTCCTCGGGCGAGAAGTTGTCCTCCGTCACATCGTGACCATCGATCTCCGCGATGCACCACTCCGGGTGCTCGCGCAGGTCGATCCGCGCCCCAGGCGTGTCATCGTCACTCGCCTCCAGGGTCTCGGTCACCTCGACAATCTCGGGACGGCACGGATCCGCCGGCGCCCACGAGACCACCACGCCGCGCATCCCGTTGCTCAACCGCACCACCGAACCGGGCGGGTACGGGGGAGCCACGCTGATCAGGCCGCTGAGCACAACCGGATCGATCCAGGATCGGTAGGGCTCCTGTTGCATCCTGTGCAGGACGCGGACGACGGGCAGGGGAACCTCCGGGTCATCCGGCTGGGCGCCGGGGGGGTGCATCAGTCGGTCGAAGAGGTCCGCCGCGGCGACCACGCGGGCGTACACGTGGATGTCCGACCCGGCCATCGGGACCTCCTCGCCCCCGAAGGTGGTGCGCCACGGGAAACCGGAGCCGTCGAACTTCTGGTGATGGTGCAAGACCGCGGCGGCGGCGGAGGGCTCCAGCTCACCCCGGACCAGGTTGTACCCGATCATGACGTGCTCGCGCCAGGCCTCGTCCTCCTCGTCCCCGGTCCGCTCCCATCGCTCGATCGTCTCCTCGTCGAGACGCAGCATCCCGATGTCGTGCATCATCCCCGCGACGCCGAGGTTGGCCACATTCTTCGCGTAGGCGCCGCGCAGGCGCGAGCGTTCCTTCATCAGGTAGAACTCGAGGCGCAGGCCCATCAGCACGCTCAGGAAGGCCACGTTGGAGGCGTGGCGCACCTCGGGCTGCCCTGCCTCGACCATCTCAGAGAGGAAGAGGGCCGTGCGCGGCTGCTCGCTGAGCATCCCGATCATGCCGTTCATCGCGTCGCGGAAATCGCCGAAGTCCAGCTCCGCGTCCACGTGCGTGCTGAAGGAGTCGTAGGCGTCGGCGATCTGGCGGGTGACCACCGCCCGCTGCGCGTAGACCGCGGGGTTGACGTAATCGCTCACGATCTCCAGACTCGGGTACCGGATCCAGAGTTCGGGCATGTTCATCTCACGCAGGCGCCGGATCGTCGCCGGCTCCAGCTTCACGCCCGTGCGCAGCAGAAGGGTGTCGTGACGTTTCGGATGGAAGACCGGCATCGCCAGTTCCATCCCCGCCCTGGCTTGCGCTGTCCGAACTCGCAGCATCCGCGGTCCTCCGGAGGAGGTATCGACGTTCCCCCGCGGGAGCTTTCCCCCATTCTCCGGGGCGATTCGATCAGACGCCCGGATTCCGCGTGTAGACAACGATCACGTAAGCCAGGTAAGCCAGCAGCAGCACGCCACCCCCCAGACGCCCCACCCGGAGCCGAGGTCCGGAAACCACCATCATGCCCACGCTCAGCCCCAGCATCACCCCGAGGTGAGCCCAGATGTCCCCCGGCGCGCTCAGCGGGCGAACGCAGGCGGAGATGCCCATCACGCTCAGCAGGTTGAAGACGTTGGACCCCACCACGTTCCCAAGGGCGATCTCCGGCTCGCCCTTCCGCGCCGCGACGGCGCACGCCGCGAGTTCCGGGAGAGACGTCCCGAAGGCGACCATCGTCAGGCTCACCAGGGCGGGGGGAATCCCCATGGTCATGGCCAGATCCATCGCCCCGGTGACAACCAGGCGTGAGCCGAGCAGCAGCCCCATGAGCCCCGCCAGGATCAGCGCGAGATTCAGCCAGGCGCGCTTCGGCTCCTCCGGGGGGATGAGGTCGAGCCCGTGCTCCCGCTCCCGGTCCAGCTCGTGGCGGATCGCCTCCGGGTCCGTCCGCCCCATCCGGTAGGTCACCCAGACGTACAACAGGATCCCCGCGGTCAGGAAGGCCCCCTCCAGACGCGTCACCCGCAGATCGAGCAGCGTCAGGCTCGCCAGAACGCTCGCCCCGACCATGATCGGCGCGTCGCGCCGGAAGATGGTCCGCGAGACCGGCACGGCCTTGAGCAACGCCGTGAGGCCCAGGATCAGCCCGATGTTCGCGATGTTGGAGCCGACCACGTTCGTGATCGCCGCCTCGGACTGGCCCGAGAGACTGAACCCGATGGAGGCCGCCAGCTCCGGGGCGCTCGTGCCGAACGCCACCACGGTCACGCCGATCACGAAGGGTCGCATGCCCAGCAGACGGGCCAGGTGCGCCGCCCCTCGCACGAGCGCCTCCGAACCGCCGACCAGCAAGGCGATGCCCAGCGCCAGCCAGATGATGGAAAGGAGGACACTCACGTGAGCAAGAGGCTATCGCTCACGAGCCCCCGACGCCCGGCGCCGGCGCCAGAATGGAGTACGGACCGGCGACCCTCGGCGTGATGACCAGCACCGCACGACGCCCGGCGCGCAGCACGCTCGCCCCGTCGATCTGCTCGGCGAACACCCCCACCCGACCCACCCGCATCGCCTCCCCCAGCGTGCGATACTCCGGCGCCCCGGGGCCCGCCGGCTGGGTCGGGAGCAGGCCGGTGTGCGCCACGCGCGTCTCCGCCCGCGACGATCCGATCACCCCCATCCCGACCGAACCATCACCCCCGATCTCCTCCGGCGCCACCGGGCCGACCGGCGCCCCCTCTCCCCCGGCCTCCTCCCCCGGCGTCTCCACCCGCGGCCCCCAGACCGTCTCCGGGTCCTCCCCCACCACGAGCAGCGCGTGCCCCGACTCGAACACCCCCGAGAGCGCCAGCTCCCGGAGCACCGGGCCGTCCTCCCCCGGTCCCTTCGCCTGCCCGCGCAGGCGGGCCTCGATGCGCTCGATCGTCTCGGACCCGCGCGCTTGGACGATCTGCGGGACCAGTTCAAGACGCATCGCCGAGGCGCTCGGACGATCGGGCACAACCCGAGGCGCCGCCCACCCCCGAACGAGCATGCGGGGCCACCCGTCGTCGGTCGGCGCCGGTCCGAAGGCGGTCACCACCCGCTCCCCGTTGAGGCGCGGCCCGCGGGCGACCGGTCGCCAGCGCACCGCCTCGACCAGGGACTCCTCGCGGATGGGCGCGACGAACCGGAGCCCGCTGCGGAGCGGACCGAGCGCCTCGATCGGCACCGCGACGAGGCGCAGCCCGCTGGCCCGCCACTGCTCCACCACCGACGCCTCGATCTCGGGCGGGGGGGCGTACGCGTGCAGCGCCGAGGCCAGCTCGCCGCCCCGGTCCTCGATCGCCCAGACCTCCACCCCGAGGCCTCGCGCGACGACGGGCGCTGCGACCGAGCCGCTCAGGGGCGTGGCGCTCTCGACAGTCGGGCGGTCCCGGCGGCACCCGAGCAACGCCAGCGCGCCTCCCAGCAACGCGACGACACACGCCATCCGACCGGCCTGACTGGCGAATCCGCGCACGCGACCTCCCGGGAGCTATTCGTCGGCGCCCAGCTCGTTGATCCGATCGATCAGGCGCCGGACCAGCCCGAACTTGTGGCGGGTGTGCGTGAAGGCGACGCGGGGGAGCGAGAGATGGTCGGACTCCGAGGGGTACGGGCCGCGCTGGGTGATCTCACCGCTGGCGACGAGGATCTTGAACTCCTCGTTGAGGGTCGCGATCGCGGACTCGGACAGCGGCTTCTTGACGCGGATGACCAGGTCGTCGCGCACGTAGCGCGAGGAGTGGTAGACGCGGTAGAAGTTGAGCACGTGGCGCGCGGCGTCGTGCGGGTCGCTGGCGATGTAGAACAGGTGCTCGTCCTCGGCGCTGATCCACCCACGGTTGAGCAGCTGGTGCTCGATGAACATCTTCCACCCGCCCCAGTAGTTGGCGATCGCCTTGTCCGGATCGCCCCCGGAGGTCGTCTCCCCCGGCGTGGGCTCTCCCTCGACGAAAACGATCGGGATCATGCTCGCCTTCCCGGTCTGAACGAGGGTGAGCGTCTCGAAGGTCTCGTCGAGCGTGCCGAACCCGCCCGGGAAACAGACGACCGCCTCGGCCTGCGAGAGGAACATGAGCTTGCGCGTGAAGAAGTAGCGGAAGTGGATGAGCTTCTCATCCCCGGCGATCACCTCGTTCGCCGTCGTCTCGAAGGGAAGACGGATCGCGACGCCGAAGCTCGCCTCGCGCCCCGGGCCCTCGTGCCCGGCCTTCATGATCCCGTCCCCGGCGCCCGTGATGCTCATCCACCCCGCCTCGGCCATCAGCTTCGAGAACTCGACCGCCGCCCGGTAGTCCGGGTGATCCTCCGGGGTGCGAGCGCTGCCGAAGATCGTGACCTTGTGCGGATCGGCGAACTGCCCGAAGACGCGGTAGGCGTAGCGCATCTCCTTCATCGCCGCCGCCATGAGCTTGAGTTCGCCCGTGTCGCGCCCGTCGGGGATCAGCTTGAGCGCCGCGGTCATCAGCTCACGGACGAGCTTGGCGTCGTACTCCGGGACCGCCTCGCCGGCGACATCCTGGATGAGGTTGGCCAGCTGCTCCTGGACGACCCCGTCGTTGGCGCGCAGCTGGTCCCCGCTCTCCGGGGGCGCCGCCGCCTCGGTCTTCGGCTGGGTCGTCGCGGGGGGATCGAGTTCGACGCGGTTGGGTTCTCGCTCAGTCAATGCGGGCCTCCCGCCCTGTTCCGGGGCGAGGGGAACCATAGGGGGCCCGGGGAGGCCCGCCCGCGCCCGATCAGGGGCAGCCGGCGTCGAAGGAGGCGAGGAAAGCCGCCACGTCGCTGAAGTCGAGCACCCCGAGGGGCAACGCGACGTCGGCAACAGGCTCCCCCGCGCCCAGGGCGTCGAGGAACCGCGAAACGTCGGCGAAGTCGAGGGCCTCGAACGGCTCGGCGAGGTCCGCCGGACAATCCGGGGGCGCCCCCTGCGTGCTGAAGAAGGTCAGCCGCGCCGCCCGCGTGCGTGACGCCCCCCCCACGCCCGACGGATCATCGACGATCCACTGCACGTACAGCTCGCGACCCGCGAGCAGCGCGTTGAACGGGATCGGGTAGTGCAGGGTCGCGTGCCCCGCCGGCTCGGTCGTCACCCTCCCGAGCACCATGCCCTCTCGAACCCGGCCCCCGACCGGCGCCGACTCGGAGGCGATCAGCCGGGCGCTCGCGCCCCCGACCGGCGACTCGAGCCCGACCTTGAAGCCCAGGTTGCCGATGTTGGGCGGCGCGTTGGCGATGATCCGCGGCGTGACGCCTCCCGTGCCAGGCTCGCCCCCGTCGAGCAGCTCGGGGTTCGGCGCGTTCTCCGAGTGCAGCGTGGGACGATCGAAGGGGAATGTCTCCGACGCGACGCGCGGGTCCACCAGCCCGTGCTCGAGGAAGTTCACCACCGGGTCACGGTTGGCGCCGAACGCCACCGGAAGGATCGGATCACGGTTCGGGTTCCCCTCCGCCCCCGGCCCCACGTAGAAGTTGAAGACGGTGTTGAAAAGCTGGAACTCGCCGGTGTGCATGAACGAGCGTTTGAGCGCCACGTTGCGCAACGTCGGCACCTTGAACTTCCCCCGGTCCGCCGGGTCGCCCGTCACCTCTTCACGCCCGATGTCGTCGATCCCCGGACGCACCCCGATGTTGCGGAAGCTGAAGTCCGTGAAGGCGGGCGGCGTGTGGCAGAGCGAGCACTCCGAATCCCGGAACAGGTTCCACCCCTCGATCTGGAGGGGCGTCAGGGCGTCGGTGTCTCCCGCGATGTAGGCGTCCCAGGGAGTCTGGTCGGGCACGAGGGTGCGTTCGTACGTGGCGATCGCCATCGCGATGCGGGCGCCGGAGACCGCCGGGTCGCCGAAGGCCGCCTCGAACAGGTCCGCGTACGTCGCGTGGGCGTCCACGGCCCCCTGCATGTCGGGGGGCAGATCCGTGGCGAGCGCCATCGGGCGGGCGCGCCGGATCTTGCGGGCGATCTGGTCCCAGTCGCGCGCCTCGTGGGCCATCTCGACGTCCGAGAGCGGGGGCTGCAGGATCTGCGCCTCCATCGCTCCGCCGCTGGCGATGATCGTCTGCCCCGTCGCCGGATCGACGAACGTCCCCCCCGCCCGTCCCTCCCAGAACAACTCGGGCGTGTACGCCGCCATGAACACGGGCGGGGCGGTGCGCGGGGTGGACTGGGGCTCGAGGCCGAAGAGCGGGTCGGGCGCGTAATCGTCGTTCGCGTCGGCGCGAATCATCCCGAAGCTCGTCCGCAGATCGTCCCCCGTCTCGAACGCCCCGTCCGGCCCGGGGTGACGCCCGAGCACGGGATCGGCGCCCCCGACCGCGGGGATGTGGCACGTCCCGCACGACATCGTGTTGTCGCTCGAGAGCTGCTCATCCCAGAACAGGAGCTTCCCGAGCACCCGCTTGGCCTCGGTGATCGGGTTCTCCGGCGGGACGGGCACGGGCGGAAGGCCCGCCGGGCCGCCGCGCGAGCCGGCGCCGAAAAGGGCGCCCCCGGCGAGCAGGCTCGCCAGGGCCGCTCCGGTCATGGTCCATCCGCGCGTCGCCGCACTGGGCATGGCTTGCTGCTCCCGGATCAGCGAGGGGTTAGGGGCACCCGGCGGCGAAGGAGGCGAGGAAGGCCGCCACATCGCTGAAATCGTACTGCCCGAGCGGGGGCGCCAGGTCCGCGATCAGCTCGCCGCGGGCGAACGCGTCCAAAAAGCGGGTGATATCGGAGAAATCCATGCTCTCGAACGGGGGGGCGAGGTCCGCGGGGCAGTCCTGCGGGGCGCCGTTCCGACTGAAGAAGGTCAGGCGGGCCGCGCGCGATCGGGCCTCCCCCCCGGCGCCGGAGGGGTCATCGACCACCCACTGCACGTGCAGCTCGCGCCCGTCGAGGAGGGCGTTGAACGGGATCGGGTAGTGCAGCGTCGCGTGCCCTTCCGGCTCGGTCACCACCTCGCCGAGCACAAGATCCGTCGGGACCACGCCCCCCACCGGGGCGCTCTCCGAGGCGACAAGCCGTGCCGTTGTGCCCCCGAGCGCCCGGTCGAGCCCGATCTTGAAACCCAGGTTCCCGATGTTGGGTGGCGCGTTGGCGATGATGCGCGGGGTCTCGCCCCCCTGCCCGGGAGTCGCGCCGTCGAGCAACTCCGGGTTCGGCAGGCTCTCGGTGTGCAGCGTCGGCCGATCGAAGGGGAACGTCTCCGACGCGACGCGCGGATCGGTCAGCGCCAGCTCCAGGAAGTTGACGATCGCGTCCCGCTGCGGCGGCGAGACAAAGATCGGGAGCAGGGGGTCCCGGTTCCCGTTCCCCGCCGCGCCCGGCCCCTGATAGAAGTTGAAAACCGAGGCGAGCAGCTGGAAATCCCCCGAGTGCATGAACGTCGGCTTGAGCCCGATGTTCCGCAGCGTCGGCACCTTGAACTTCCCCCGGTCAACGAAGAGCCCGGTCGTCTGCTGGCGCCCGGTGTCCTCCGCGTTCGGGCGGACGCCGATGTTGCGGAAGCTCAGATCGGTGAAGAGCGGCGGCGCGTGGCACGCGACGCAGGCGGAGGCCTGGAAGGCGTTCCACCCCTCGATCTGCAGGGGGGTCATCGCCTCCGTGTCCCCGAGCATGAACGCGTCCCACGGGGTCTGGTCGGGGATGAGCGTCCGCTCGTACGTGGCGATCGCCATCGCGATGCGCGCCGCGGTCACCTCCCCGTCCCCAAAGGCGGCCTCGAACAGCTCGGGGTAGGTCGCGTGCGTGTCCACCGCGGCCTGCATGTCCGGGGGCAGGTCCCCGGCCAGGGCCATCGGACGCGCCCGCCTGAGCTTGCGGGTGATCTGGTCCCAGTCCCGGGCCTCGTGCGCCATCTCGATATCAGAGAGCGGGGGCTGGATCACCTGCGACTCGAGCGCGCCGCCGAACGGGATCACCGTCTCCCCCGTCTGCGGGTCCACGAACACGTCGCTCGCCCGACCATCCCAGAACAGCTCGGGCGCGTACGCGGCCAGGAAGACCGTGGGCGCCGAACGGTCGGTCGCCTGCACGTCCAGCCCGTACACCGGATCGGGCGCGTAATCGTCGTTGGCGTCCGACCGGACCACGCCGAAGCTCGTGCGCAGATCGTCCGGCGTGCCGAGCGCGCCGTCCGGGCCGGGGTTCTCGCCGAGCACCGGGTCGCTTCCCGCGGCGGAGGGGATGTGGCACGTGCCGCACGACATCGTGTTGTCGCTCGAGAGCTGCTCGTCCCAGAACAGGAGCTTGCCAAGGACGCGCTTCTCCTCGGACATGGGGTTCTCGGGGGGCACGAAGACCTCGTGGAGGAGGGAGTCCCCGCGCGGACCGGAGGCGAAGAGCCCCCCGCCGGCGAGCACCGCCGCGAGAGCCGCCCCGGACATCAGCCAGCCCTGTCGATTCACGTCCATCCGCATGCTCACGATCTCCTCAACACCAGCCCGCACACTCTACCAGCCCCCGCCTCACGCATGAACACCCCGGTCACTCCGGGCACCCGGCGGCGAACGCGACCAGGAACTCGAAGACATCAGAGAAATCGAACGTGCCCAGCGGGGAGGCGAGGTCCGCCTCCACCGTGCCCTCCGCGAACGCGGTCAGGAAGGCGGAGAGGTCGGAGAAGTCCAGCACACCCTCCGGGGGCGCCAGGTCCACGAGGCAGTTGACCACCAGGTACTGGCGCATCATCTCCTGATCCTCGTGCTCCAGGATGTGGCAGTGGTACGCGAAGAGGCCCGTGTAGTCCTCGAACTTCGCGATCACGCGCACCATCTCCCCGGGGAAGACCTTGACCGTGTCCTTCCAGAACTGGTCCTCCGGTCCGGGGGGCGTGGCCGGCCCCGTCGGGACGGGCACGCCGTCGATCAGCTCCATCGGCTGACGATCGAGGACCTGGTACGAGACGAGGTGGATATGCATGGGGTGGGTCATCCCGCTCGGATTGATGAACCGCCAGATCTCGGTGGATCCCTTCTCGACGCGTTCGGTGATGTGCGACCAGTGCAGCCCGTTGATGAGCCACTTGAGCCCGGTGCAGTCGTCGAAGTGCTGCTGGAGGACGAAGTCGCGGGTGATGCGCGCCTCGCTCTCATCGATCGCCTCGAAGGGGCGGAGGAAGGCGGGCGTGGGCGGGGTGGGGCCGGTCTCCGCGGTGACGATGAACTTCATGACCTCGGGAAGCACGTCCGTGCCGGGCGGGGCGTCGAAGGGCGCCGAGGCGGAGTTGGTCAGCAGGATCTCCGTCCCGGGCGCCTTGTCGGAGAAGTCGATGAGCACGTCCACCCGCTCCGAGGGCGCGAGCGTGATCTCGGAGAGTGTCACGGGCGTCTCGCGCAGCCCGCCGTCCATCCCGATCAGGTCGAAGGTGGTCCCGTCGGAGAGCGAGAGGGTGTAGGTGCGCGCGTTGGCGCCGTTGAGCCATCGGAAGCGGTACTTGGCGCGCTTGACCTCGAAGTAGGGCCAGACCATGCCGTTGACGAGGTTGTAGTCCCCGTGGAACATGCCCTGCCAGACACCGGGGTACTGCAGGGAGCCGTCCTGGTTGAACGATCGGTCCTGGAAGAGCATCGGGACCTCGAACTCACCCGAGGGAAGGCCGAGGCTGTTCTCGAACTCATCGCGGATGATGAAGAACCCCGCCTCGCCGAGGTAGACGTTCAGGCGGGTCTGCCCGAGCGAGTGGTCGTGGTACCAGAGGGTCGCGGGGAGCTGCTCGTTGGGATAGAGGTACGTGTCCTGCTCACCCGGGAGGAAGGTGTCCTCCGGGTACCCGTCGAACTCCGCGGGCGTGTGGGCGCCGTGCACGTGGGTGACGTGCTTGGCGTCGTCGGAGGCGCCGTGCGGGCAGAGATCCACCGGCAGCTCGTGCCGGGTCAGGTAGAGCCCCTCGTCATCGCGAAGGTCGTTGATCCAGTTGACGACCGCCAGTTCTCCCGCGCCCGCCTCGATGGTCGGGCCGGGGAAGACCCCCTCGTACCCCCAGAGCACCGTGGGCGGGAGCTGCGAGTGCAGCTGCTGGCGGAAGCGCTGCACGCGGATGTTGTACGTCGCGAACCCGCCGGGCGTGCCGAGGATCGGCTGCGCCACCGGGGGGATGGGCATGGGATCAAGGTAGGGCGTGAGCACCGCCGAGCAGGTCACGTCGGCGCAGTCGGTGAAGTGTCCCTGGTAGATGCCACCGTCCGCGACGCAGTCTCCCTCCTCGCTCGTAACGCACGAGCCGTCGGGCATGCAGCAGGCGCCGGTCGGCACGGGGCACGGGTTGGGCGAACAGCTCGTGCCCACGCCGTTGAACGTCCCCCCGGACCCCGTGCAGTCCCCCTCGGTGGTGATGATGCACGAGCCGTCCACAAAGCAGCAGGACCCGGCCCCGGGGGGCGGGGTGAACTCGATGATGAGCTGCGGGCGCGTCGCCGGGTCCGGGTTGGTGCGTGAGTTGAACCGGGTGGAGGTGCTGCTCGCCGCCTCGTTGCCCACCAGGACCCACCCGAAGTCGCTCCCCGGCGTCTCGAGCCAGCTCTCCACGTCGAGGGCCATCTCCACGCTCGACCAGGAATAGACCTGGTTGATCCCGAGCACGCTCACGCTGGCGCTCGCGGGTGTCAGGAAGTCACCCCCAAGCGCGCTCCACGCCGGCGAGTCCCCGGGGTCCTGCTCGTCATAGAACGTGTACGCCCAGGTCGCGTCGCCCTCCTGCGCGAGCGTCCCGGCGCCCTCGTTGCCCGCTGCGTTCGAAGGCCCCTCACCCCAGTCGGCGAGCAGGGGATACAGGCTGACCACCCCCGAGCCACCGCGCGACGCGAACAGACGCAGCTCCACGCTGTGGATCTCCGACCCGACCGGGATCGAGCCGAGAACGTTGAAGCGCACCAGCGTCCGCCTCGACTCGCCCCCGTTGTTGTTCCCCGCGAACAGGAACTCCCCCGAGCCGTTGGCGCGGGCGACGTCGTCGGAATAGATGGTCGCGTCCGCGAACGCGTCGAGGACGATGGTGTCGCCGATCGCGACGCCGCCGGCGCTCACGAGCGCCAGGGTGGCGAGGAACTTCCGCATCATCTCGGGGTGTCTCCTGTGGGGCTGACCCCGAGTCTAAACGGAATCCGCGAGCGCTCCCTAGGGAAATCAGGGGCATCCCGCGCCGAACGCGCCCAGGAAGGCCACAACATCCGAGAAGTCGAAGACCCCGAGCGGGGCGGAGAGATCCGCGCTCGGCTCCATCGCGGCGAACGCCCCGAGGAAGGCCACAACATCCGAGAAATCCAGCACATCGAAGGGCTCGCTCAGGTCCGCGATGTTGCACCCGCTCGCCTCCGGGCACCCAACCTCTTGCATATACACCGCGTCAACGCCCGCCTCCACGACCGACCCGCTCCCGAGGTCCGACGCGCTGAAGCGCAGGCGGACCTGGGCGCCCGGCGTGACATAGTCGGCGACGCGCACGGTGCGCTCGAACCATCCCCCGCCCACCTCCGCGCCCGTCGGGCCGACCGTCTCGACCTCGACCCAGCTTCCCCCGTTGTTCCCGGAGATCTCGACCACCATCACGTCCTCGTTGGGCGATCCCCCCGCGTCGTTGCTGAACCAACGCGCGTAGTGGATCACCGCCTCCGGGGTCCCGCTCGCGTCCATCGCGGGGGAGGTCAGGATCGTCGTTCCGTCGTCGACGTCCGTGTTGCCGTCCGCGGCGCCCGTCAGGAAGCACTGCCCCGAACCATCGAAGTCCGAGGCGGGGTCGCCCCGGTCCCCACCCCCGTCGGGCGTGCCCCGCTCCCACACACCCGAGCCCGAGCCGCTGACGTTCCCGGAGACACTCCACCCCTGGTCCGTCTCGAAGTCGTCCTCGAACGAAACGTTGATCTGCGCCGCCTCCACGCCGAAGGGGTCGGCCTCCCCCGTGCTGGGGAAGGCGAGGGTCTGCCCCGCGAGGGTCTGGGCCGTCACGAAGAACTCGATCGTCTCCCCGCACGCCGCCGCGGGCAGACTCACCCGGAAGACGTCCCCCCCCAGCGGCGTCGCGGCGCTGGTCGCGAACGGGCCCGACGTCCCGACGCGGGCGTGCAGCGTCACCGACGACCCGTCGAACGCCCCCACCCCTTCCACGACGTAGACGTCCAGCTCGTTGGCCTGCTCCGCCTGGACGTACGCGCCCAGCGGGGCCGCGAGCGAGAAGGCGAGCAGCTGCGTGGTGCGCTCGGCGAAGTGCAGCATCCCCTCGAAGTTCTCCTGCGCGGTGGGGATGATCTGCTCGGGGGGAAGCTCAAAGCCGTAGAAACCCGTGTCGCGAAGCTCGACGGTGAAGCTCGTCGCCCCCAGCTCGCCGTAGAACCAGTCCGTCGCAGCGCCGGCGGCGGGGTAGAGCTCGACCGACTGGATCGGGTCGTAGAACGCGCCGTGCACGTCCTGCATGATGCCCGACATCTCGGTCGAGAGGGTGTCGAACGCGGTCCGGTCCGGCTCGGGGGTCTGCACCCCCTCGGCGTACCCGAAGGGCCAGAGAATCAGCTGGGAGAAGCTGTGGTAATCGATGTGCGCGACCAGGTCGGCGCCGAAGCTCTGCGCCAGGTCGCGCAGCGCCGTGGTCTCCGGCTCGCTGAAGGGCGCCGAGCCACGGTAGAGGTCGTCCCCGGTGAACCCGCTCGACCCCTGGCCGCCCCACTCGTACCCCCAGTTGCGGTTCAGATCGACGCCGTACCCCCCGCGCCGGTTCTTGCGCCAGAGACGCTGGCTGTTCCAGGTGTAGACGTACCCGTCCGGGTTGACGACCGGGGCGATCACGACACGGGCGGAATCGAGCAGCGCCCGGACGCGCGGGTTCGTGTCGTACTGCGCAATCAGCTCCTCGGCGAGATAGGTCACCGTCATCGGGCTGATCCACTCACGCGCGTGCTGGCACCCGTTGAAGAGCACCACCGGGCGAGCGTCCGCCATGTTCCCCGGCTGGTCCGGGCCCGAGATCGTGATGCGCACCAGATCCCGCCCCTCGATCGAGGTCCCGAAGACCCCCGTGCTCGCCAGATCCGGGCGTGACGAGGCCAGGGCCTCCACATGCGAGACGATCTCGGTGTACGTGCGGAAGCTGTCGTACCACCCGGCGCCCCGCTGGGCGCGGCGCTCGTGAACCTCCGCGAGGTGCGCGTCCACCGTCGCCTGCACGTCCTCGATCAGTGTCACCGGGGAGAACCCAAGCTCGTTCAGGCGAGCCAGCCCCGCCTCGTCCACGATCAGCTGCAGCTCGCGCCCGACGCCCGGACGGTGGGTCCAGACCGTCTGCGCCGCCTCCATCGCCGCCTCGATCCGGGCCTCGTCCGGCATCACCTGCACGAGGCGCATCCCCGCGTACGGTCGCGCTGTCTCCGGCGTGGGGGCCAGATCCTGCGCGCTGGCGGGCCGCCCGCAGGCGAGGGTGAGCAGACACACGCACGCCGCCAGGGGCGCCCGACCACGGATCGCTGACTTCATCTTCCGTCTCTCCGATAGAACTGCGAACTCGCCAAGAACGGCGTCGGACCCTCGGGCATCTGAACGCGCCGATACCCCTCGATCAAGCCAGAGCCCGATCGCAGCTCCCTATCCGTCCCGGATCCGATCGAGTTCCCCCCGGACAGAGGGGTTTCCGGACTCAGGCCACCCGCCCGCGTGAGTGCGGGTCCCGCCCCTCGTCCGGCTCGCGCTCCGGATCGGGCGACGTGGGCTCCTCGGTCTGCAGACGCACCAGCTCGGCGTACCGCCCGTCCCCGGCCATCAGCTCGTCGTGGCTGCCCACCTCCCGGATCCGTCCCTCCTCGATCACCACGATCCGGCTCGCGTGCCGGATCGTGCTCAGCCGGTGGGCGATGACGAAGCTCGTCCGCCCCTTCATCAGCTCGTTGAGCGCCCGCTGGATCAGACGCTCCGACTCGGAGTCCAGGCTGCTCGTCGCCTCGTCCAGGATCAGGATCTTCGGGTCCGCCAGCACCGCCCGCGCGATCGCGATGCGCTGCTTCTGCCCCCCCGACAGCCGGACCCCACGCTCCCCGATGAGCGTGTCGTACCCCTCCTCCATCCCGCTGATGAAGTCGTGGGCGTTGGCGATCCTCGCGGCGTGGATGATGTCCTCGGGCGACGCGTTGCGCCGGGCGTACGCGATGTTCTCCGCGACCGTGCCGTCAAAGAGGAAGACGTCCTGCTCCACGATCCCCAGCAGACGCCGGTAGCTCTCGACCTTGATCTCGCGCAGGTCGCGCCCGTCGAGCGTCACGCGCCCGACCGTCGGGTCGTAGAACCGCGCCACGAGATTGCACAGGGTCGTCTTGCCGGCGCCGCTCGGCCCAACCAGCGCGATCGTCTCCCCCGGCGCCACGTCCAGGTTGATATCCGAGAGCACCGGGGGCAGCGGCTCGGCATTCCCCTTCTGCCCCGGCTTCTGCACGCGCGGGTAGGAGAAGGTCACCCCCTCGAGCGCCACGCGCCCCTCCACGCGCTCCGGGCTCAGCTCAACGGTCCCGCGCGCCCCCTCGAACTCCTCGTCCTCGTCGAACAGGTCGAGGATGCGGTCGAGGGCCGCGAGGTTGGTCTGGATCCCCGTGGCGCTCGAGACCAGGGCCTCGAGCGGGCCGAGCAGCATCAGCAGGTACGCGCTGAACATCATCAGGTCGCCGAGCGTCAGCGACCCGTCGATCACCTGCGAGCCGCCGTAGATCAGGACCGCGGCGCTCGCGGTGGGAATGAGCACCTGCCAGGCGATCTCGAGCCCCCGGCTCCACCACCAGATCAGGATCTCCTGTCGGGCCATGAAGTGACCCTCGCGGGTAAACCGCGCCGCCTCGGCCTGCCTCCGGTTGAACCCCCGCACCACGCGCATCCCCGCGAACGCCTCGGTCGCCTGCGCGTCGATCCCCTGACGCGTCGCCCGGACGTCGCGGAACATCGGGCGGATCCGCGCGATGTAGGTCTTGTGCGTCAGGAAGATCAGGGGCACCACCGCGATCGCGCCGATCAGCAGGCGCCAGTCGATCACCGCCAGGATCACCAGCGTCCCCGTCAGCTGCGTTACCGCGCGCCACGGGTTGTAGATCATCCCGAAGATCAGCTCCCCCACGCCCCCCGCGTCCTCCCGCAGCACGCTCGCCACCCCGCCCGACTTGATCTCGTGGATCCGCGACAGGGGCAACCGCGACGCGTGCTCAAACACCCGCTTGCGCAGCCCCACCTGCACCCGCTTGGTGATCCGCGTGCACTGCCAGCGACCCCAGATCGCGAACAGGATCTGCACCGTGGTGATGAGCATCATCGCTCCCCCCACGATCCAGAGCAGCGCCTTGGGCCCGGGCAGCGCGTCCGGCTCGATCCCCAGCTTTCTCGCCAGCCCGCTCGGACCCGGGTTGTCCGTCAGCACGTAGTCGAGCGCCACCTTCGTCGAGAGAGGCAGCAGCAGACCCATCGCGACCGACACGCTGAGCGTGACCAGCGAGAGCAGCACCGTCAGCCGGTGCCCCACGAGCAACCCCCAGAACTGCCCGAACAGGCCCACGAAACTCCGACGCGCCCGCGCCGACTTCTTCTTCTCCGCCTTCTCGTTGACGTGGTCCGAGACCCGTTCCCGGTTCCCCGCCTTCTTGCGCTTGCGCAGGTACTCGCGGAAACGAATGCGGCTCGATCGCTTCTGTCGGGGCATCCGATGATCCTAGGTCGGCGACCGCTTGTGATCGGCCGCCCCCCCGCGTAGCTTGTCGCCCATGCCCAAACTCGCCCTCCACTGGCAGATCATCATCGGCCTCCTCCTCGGCGTGGTCGTCGGGCTCGCCATCAACCTCGCTTGGGATCAGGGGACCTGGCGCTCCCTCGGCGTCGATCAACCCGCCCTCTGGCTCTCCGGCGCCGACCCCGCCACGCCCCCCGAGGGCGTCGATCTCGACCAGGTCCCCGCCGCCGAACGCCTCGCCCGCTACCCCAACGCCGAGGCCGACCTGGGCGCCCGAGCCGCCCGGTTCGTCCGCAACCTCAACGACTTCGTCGGTGAACTCTTCCTGCGCGGCCTCCGCTTCATCGCCGTCCCCATCGTCCTCTTCAGCCTCATCGTCGGCGCCTCCAGCCTCAACGACCTCTCCAAGCTCAGCCGCATCGGCGGCAAGACCATCGCCATCTACATCGCCACCACCGGCGTCGCCATCACCGTCGGCCTCCTCCTGGCCAACCTCATCCAGCCCGGACGCTTCGTGAGCGAGGAAACCCGCGACGGGCTCGTCTCCACCTACGGCGTCGAGGCCGAGGGCAAGATCCAGGCCGCCCAGGCCCCCGACATCTGGGACACCGTGCTCAACATCGTCCCGAAGAACCCCTTCGAGGCCGTCGCCGCCGGGAACATGCTCCAGGTTGTCTTCGCCGCGCTGCTCGTGGGCATCTGCCTCACGCTCATTCAGAAGGAGAAGGCCGCGCCCGTCATCGCCTTCTTCGACGCCATGACCGACGTCGTCATCAAGATCGTCAACCTCGTCCTGATGCTCGCCCCCTACGCGGTCTTCGCCCTCATCGCCGACAAGATCGCCGACCTCGGCCTCGACGTCCTCAAGGCCCTCGCCGTCTACTCCCTCGTCGTCGTCGTCGGGCTCGGGGTGATGGTCTTCCTCATCTACCCCGTCGGCTTCCGCCTGCTCGCGGGCGTCCGCTACGGACGCTTCTACAAGGCGATCAGCCCCGCGCAGCTCCTCGCCTTCAGCTCCGCCAGCTCCAGCGCCACCCTCCCGGTCACGATGGAGTGCTGCGAGGAGCGCCTCGGCGTCAAGGAGGAAGTCAGCGCCTTCGTCCTCCCGATCGGCGCCACCATCAACATGGACGGCACCGCCCTCTATCAGGGCGTCGCCGCCGTCTTCATCGCGCAGCTCTACGGCCTGGGCCTGGGCGTCGCCGACCAGCTCACCATCGTCCTCACCGCCACCCTCGCCTCCATCGGCACCGCCGGCGTCCCCGGCGTGGGCATGATCATGCTCGTCATCGTCCTCCAGAGCGTCGGCCTCCCCCTCGAGGGCATCGCCGTCATCCTGGGCGTGGACCGCATCCTCGATATGTGCCGCACCGTCTGCAACATCACCGGCGACGCGATGGTCTGCACCCTCGTCGCCAGCAGCGAGAACGCGATCGAACCCGAGGAACAGGTCGAGGCCCGCCTGCGCGCCCGCGCCGCCGCGGGGCTCGACGAGCACCCGCTCGAACAGGACCAGCGCGAGGAGGCCTCGGGCTAGCTCACGCCAGCGTCAATGACTCCAGGTCCTTGTGCAGGGCGATGATCCGCTCGAACATCGAGCGCGCCCCCGCGAAGACCGAGTCCTTCTCCGGCTCGGTCAGCGGGTACGCCGCCAGCCGACCCTTCCAGTCGTCCCAGAGCGGACGCTGGTCCTTCCCGTACGGATCGAGGTACCGGAACCCGTCCTCCCCCTCAACCCCCCACGCCTTCTTCAGCTTCATCGCGACGAACCGGTTCCCGTTGTTCGCCCCCTCGCGCACGTAGTGCAGACCGAACAGGGCGTGCGGGTCCGTCTCGCTCAGACGCTCGACGTGCTCGAGCATCGTCCGCGCCGCCTCCGTCGCCTCGATCGTCTCCACGTCCACCCCGAAGTGCTCCAGGTCCGCCCGCAGGTACTGCTCCTGCAACTGGCGGTCCGAGACCAGATCGTTGATGATCGGCGTCGTCGCCCGCGCCTCCACCAACGCCGCGTCCAACGCCCGGTTGATCACCCACATCTGCTTGAGCAGCTCGACGTACCCCTCCCGGCTCATCTCCCCCTTCACCATCGCCTGCGGCACGCGGTCATGCTCCGCCTGCTCGTGCAGATCCCAGTTGTCCTCTTTCAGACGCTGGGTGATCGGGCGGGTGTCCACCGCGGGGACGTTCGCGGCGCCCCGCATGAAGGGACAGGCCGAGACGGACGCGTTCGGATCGGTTGAGGACATCTTCTGGCTCCCCGGGCGCCGGCCTCGCTCGCCGACCCCCTATTGAGACTGGTTCTCAATCATTGCCCCGCGATCGATCCCGTCAACCCCCCCCGCGCCCCCCCCGAATCACGCCGCGCCACTCCTCCCCGCGCGCAGTGACCGACACCCCAGAGGGTTGCGTCACCCTCCCCCAGACCCGACAATCCGAGCCAGGGCCGTGCGGTTCGGCCGCTCCGGGGAATCCGAGTCGGCATGGGCACGCAGGACGTCAAACAGGGCTCGGGGGAGGAGCGCCGCCTCTTCATGCAGCGTCTCCTGGCGGACCTGCGCGCCCTGGAACGCATGCTCGACGAGGGGCTCTTCGAGTCGGGCGCCCGGCGCATGGGCGTCGAGCAGGAACTCGCCCTCATCGACGACGACGACCAACCCGCCCCCGTCGCCACCCGCGTCATGCCCATCATCGACGACCCCCACGTCACCCACGATCTCGGCCAGTTCAACCTCGAGTACAACTGCGACCCCATCACCCTGCGCGCCGGCGCCCTCGACGAGCTGCGCCGCCAGCTCGAGCACGCGCTCCACGTCGTCCGCGAGGGGTGCGCCAAGGTCAACGCCCGCCCCATCCTCACCGGCATCCTCCCCACCCTTCAGCTCGCCCACCTCACCCACGAGAACATCGTCCCCAAGCCCCGCTACCACGAGCTGGACCGGAAGATCCGCGAGCTGCGCGGCGGGCACTACGAGCTGCGCATCAAGGGCATCGACGAGCTGACCGTCCAGCACGACTCGATCATGCTCGAGGCGCTCAACACCAGCTACCAGCTCCACTACCAGGTTGATCCCGACGACTTCGCGCTCGCCTTCAACACCGCCCAGGCCGTCGCCGGCCCCGTCCTCGCCGCCTGCTGCAACTCCCCCGTCCTCTTCGGCAAACGCCTCTGGCGCGAGACGCGCATCGCCATCTTCCAGCAGGCCGTGGACACCCGCTCCGACTCGAGCCCGCACGAGCGCGAACTCCTCGCCCGGGTCCGCTTCGGCGAGAAGTGGTGCAAACGCTCCGTCCTCGAACTCTTCAAGGACGACGTCGCGCGCTTCCGCATCATGTTCGGCGCCGAGCAGGACGAACGCCCCCTCGACATGCTCGACCGCGGCGAGATCCCCAGACTCATCGCGCTCCAGACTCACAACTCGACCGTCTACCGCTGGAACCGGCCCTGCTACGGCATCACCGACGGCAAGCCCCACCTGCGCATCGAGAACCGGTACATCCCCTCCGGCCCCACCATCGCCGACGAGGTCGCCAACACCGCCCTCTGGATCGGCCTGATGACCGCCATCCCCCGCGCCTTCCCCGACCTCACCGAGCACCTCGCCTTCGAGGACGCGGCGACCAACTTCGTCGCCGCCGCCCGCCTCGGGCTCGACTCCCAGATGGTCTGGCTCGACGAACGCTCCATCCCGGCGCACACCCTCGTGCGCGACATCCTCCTCCCCCTGGCGCGCGAGGGACTCGGCGCCCTCGGCCTGCGCCCCGAGGAGATCGACCGCGCCCTCTCCATCATCGATGAACGCGTGGACTCCCGACAGACCGGCGCCCACTGGATGCTCGCCTCCGTCGCGGCGATGCGCGGCGAGGGCGCCCGCGCCGAGCGCCTCGCCGCCCTCACCGCCGCCACCGTCTGCAACCAGCTCGACGGACGCCCCGTCCACACCTGGCCCCTCGCCACCCTCTCCGACTCCGGCGCCTGGGAGCGCAACTACCAGACCGTCGGGCAGTACATGGTCACCGACCTGTTCACCGTCCAGGAGGACGAGCTGATCGACCTGGCCGCCTCCATCATGGACTGGGAGAAAGTCCGACACGTCCCCGTCGAGGACAGCGAGCACCGGCTCGTCGGCGTCGTCTCCTACCGTGAACTCCTCCGCCTCCTCGCCGACCCGAAGAAGGACGCGGAGACCGTCGCCGTCGGCAAGGTGATGCGCCGCGACCCCGTCTGTGTCTCCCCCGAGACCACCACCCTCGAGGCGATCGAGATCATGCGCAAGCACTCGATCTCCTGCCTCCCCGTCACCACACCCGATCGCAAGCTCGTCGGCATCGTCACCGAGCACGACTTCATGCGCATCGCCGGGCAGCTCCTCGAAGGCTCCCTCCGCCAGCACTCCACCAACGGCTCGACGCCCGAGGGCGCCCCGTGAGCCCCGAGGCCCACCCGTTCCGCGAAACCCTCGTCCGCGATCGCCTCATCGGGCGCTTCTCCGGACGCCACGACGGCCCACGCCTGATCGTGGTCGGCGCGCTCCACGGCAACGAGCCCGCCGGCGCCCTCGCCGCCCGGCGCGTCCTCTCCGCCCTCGAAGGCGCCGACCCGGAGATGATCCGCGGCTCGCTCACCGCCCTCGTGGGCAATCTCCGCGCCTGCAACGATCCCAACCCCGACACCCGCTACCTCGAGACCGACCTCAACCGCGCCTTCACCCCCCACCACCTCGAACGCGCCGCCACCCTCCCCGACGACGACCTGGGCCCGGAGGAACTCGAACTCCGCGACCTGACCCGCCTGCTCGACCGGGAGATCACCGACCGGCGCACCGTCCTCGTGGACCTGCACACCACCAGCGCCCCCTCCCCCCCGTTCATCGCCATGGAGGACACCCTCGCGGCACGGGGTGTCGCCCGCGCCCTCCCCCTCCCCATCATCCTCGGTCTCGAAGAGGAACTCACCGGCCTGCTCTACGACTACGTGACCAACCACCACCGCATCGTCTCCTTCGTCGTGGAGTCCGGGCAGCACGACGACCCCGAGAGCGTCACCGGGCACGAGGCGGTCATCTGGACCCTGCTCGACGCGCTCGGCGTCGTTTCCATCGAGGGGGGCCCCATCCACCACGAGGTCGACCCGCGCCGCGTTCTCCGCGCCGCCGCCGGCGACCTCAGCGCCCGCGTCTTCGACGTCCGCCACCGCGAGGCGATCATCGACGAGGGCTACCAGACCCTCGACCAGCGGGGCGCCTTCGAGCGGGTCACCCGCCACCGCACACCCATCGCTCGCCAGGGGGGACACACCCTCACGCCCCCCATCTCCGGGCAGCTCTTCATGCCCAACCGCCAGCCCATCAAGCAGCTCGGCGACGACGCCTACTTCATCGTCCGCGAGCTGAGCCCCGGGTGGCTCGGCCTCTCCGCCCGGCTCCGGCGCAGCCGACGTCTTGAACGCTGGATCCCCCGCCTCCTCCCCGGGGTCCGACGACGCCCGGGGCGCCCGGGCGAACTCCTCGTCGCGCCCGACATCGCGGTGGTCCTGAAACGCCAGCTCCTCCACCTCCTCGGCTACCGACTGGTCCGGCGCTCGCACGTCCTCCACCTCTCCCGCCCCGCGCGCCTCTGGTGCGCCCTGCGCGCCATCCTCCGCGCCGTCTGGACGGTGGCCCGCGGAGCGCTCCGGGGCGGCGAGCGCGCCGCGTTGCAGGGAGAACGCGACGACGACTGGGTCATCACCCGGCGCACCCTCGACCGTGACCCCCCGCCGGCCAACCCCGGTACGCTCGGGGGATGCACCCGACGCTCCGACTGATCCTGCTCCTCGCCCTCGCCGCGTGCCTCCCCGCCTGCGCGCACCACCGGGGAGGTGTTGTGCCCGCCCCCGAGGCGCACGCCACCTTCGTCCGGGAGGCCGTCGCCGCGGACCATCCGCTCGCCTCGCAGGCCGGGGCGGAGATCCTGGCGCAGGGGGGCAACGCCGTGGACGCCGCCGTCGCGACCAGCTTCGCGCTCTCGGTCGTCCGCCCCTACTCCTGCGGGATCGGGGGGGGCGGGTTCATGGTCATCCACCTCGCCCCGCGCGACGCAGCGCCCGCGACGCAGGTCGCGCTCAACTACCGCGAGACCTCCCCCGCGGGTGTCGCCCCGACGCATTTCGAGTCCCTCGATGATCCGTCGGCGAGCATGTTCGGGGGGCACAGCGTCGCGACCCCGGGCACGATCCTCGGCCTGCTGGGCGCGCTCGACCGCTACGGGACGCTCGACCGGGAGACCGTGCTCGCCCCCGCAATC
>JBITAG010000052.1:0-14736 GCA_044439985.1 Phycisphaerales bacterium JB059
GCGTCCCCCTCGAGCCGGGAGGCCGCCAGGTCGAGGCGGGAGCGCGTCGTCGCGCTGGAGAATCGGGGGATCGCGATCGCGGCGACGACCCCCAGGATCGCGACGACGAGCACCAGCTCGATCAGCGTGAAGGCCCTGGAGCGTGTCGTGTCGCGGGTCATGCGTCTGCTCCGTGAATCAGGAGGGCCTCCCCGGGCCCGGGACGACGCGTTGGGGCGGCGCCCGGGGCCGGGGGAGGCCTCGCGGTGTCATCGTGGGAACGAGTCGGTTTAGTAGTCGCGGTAGTCGATGCCGTTCTGGTCGGAGACGCCGGCGGCCACGTTCGCGTAGATCTTGCCCGAGGCGGCCAGATAGATCCAGCCGGCGTTCGAGTCGCCGTCGGTCTTGGAGATCCCGTTCTTGCCGGCCTGTGCGCCGACCTTCTGGCGGGGGATGGAGTGCAGGTAAGGCCCGTAGACGTGCGTGGCGTCCTTGGTCGCCTGCGCATCGCCGCTCAGGTCGGTGTACTGCGTCAGCTGATCGGCGATGGTGGTGTCGTCGGTCGGGTAGGCGCCGTTGTGCTCGGCGCGGTACATCTCGATCGCGTTGCGCAGCGTCGCGACGTCCGCCAGCACGGCAGAGTCAGCGGCCCCGGCGGCGCCGCGGCTCATGCGAGGAATCGCGATCGCTCCGATGATCCCCAGGATCACCACCACGATCACCAGTTCGATCAGGCTGAACGCACGGTTCTTGGTTCCACTTGCATACATCTCGTCGCCTCCTTACGGCGTGTCGGTTCCCACGGTGACACGGACTATCCCACGGATGTCCAAACGGACAGTCGGCACGAAATGAGGTTCGCTTGATATCCCGGGCGGCCCCGGTCGATCTCGATGCCGCATAGACCGGCCCGCCCGCACAACCCGCACAGGTCTACGGCTGCCGGGTCATCGGCACGCGGTAAAGCTCATCGCCCCGACGCATGACCACCGAGCGCGGCTCGACGAGTTCGAGCGTGAACGCCCCGACCTGGTCCCCCTGGCGGTAGGTCTTGCCGTCGATCACCGCGATCCCGCCTCGCTTCGTGGGCATCACGGAGCTGAGCATGAACCGCGGAGGGCCGGGAGGCGAGACGCTGGCGGGCTGGCCCTCCACACCCGGCTCGGGAGTCCGGAGCCAGGCCGCGGGTACCGCGAACGCATCCCCCGCGAGGGTGGCGTCGAGCGAACCTCCCTGGTCGAGCACCTGGAGCTTGTGCGCAAAGAGCGCCAGGGTCTTGCCGATGCTCCCGGAGGGCTCGGCGACACCCGCCTCGGACGAGCCGGCGCCGACCGCTCCGGTCAGGGTGGGCGGGACGACCCCCGCGCTGGCCCCCGAAGGACCCGGAAGCATCTGGTCCACCCCGAGGGCGACCACGGCAGTGACAAACAACCCGACGAAAATCTTGCGTTCTCGCGACAGTTCCATGCGGTCAACTGACCATTTCGTGTCGCGATCTGTCCACCCGGTGCGCGAAACTATCCGCCCGGTTGACCCGCAGCATCCGCGGGATCCGCGTACCACACAAGATCGAAGGTGAAGGCGGCGAGCCTGGACGACCCCTCCGCCGTGGACTCGAGACGGAACGAACGCGCCCCGACGTCCGGGAACCGCTCCACGAGTTCGTGGAGGAAGACCGCGACCTGGTCGTACCGACCGGCCCCGCGCATCAGGAAGGGCGTCGTGAGGAACATGTCGTCCGGGGTGGGCGTTCCCGGTTGCAGGCTGTCAAGGCGAAGCTCGCACGCGTTGGCCAGCTCGGTCAGCTCCGCCATCCGCGCGTTCCGCCCGGACTGCCCGACCAGCTCCACCCCGCTCTTCTCGATCCGCGTCCGTCCGTCGTCCAGCTCGGCCCGGAGCGCCGCCGCCTCCGCCTGAAGACGCTGCACGCTGTTTCCGTCGGCGTTGATGAGGGCCTCGAGCTGGTCCCGCTGGGCGGTCTGGCTCAGGAGGGGCGCCGCGACAAGGAAGTACCCCGCCGCGAGGGCGGCGAACGCCACACCCGCGCCCACGGCGTGGATGGTCAGCATCGAGGGGCCGGACTCTGCGTTCTCGCTCATGGGGTGGGGACCTCCGCCAGGGTCGGGTTGAACTCACAGGCGACCTCAAACACGATGCGGTCGGCGCCCTCGAAGGTCTCCCGGCGGGTGCCGAGCAGCGACGTGCGGGTGAAGAGGCCGGAGCGGTCCAGGGCCTCGATCAGGGCGGTCTCACTCCCCGGGATGGGGGTCTGGCCGACGAGCATGACCTTGAGCAACCCGTCCGCGCCCCAGCTCACCTCGAAGCGGGTCAGGGCGACCTGGTCCCCGCGCCGCTGATCGATGAAGGCGAGCAGCACGCCCCAGTCCGGACGGTCCTCGAGCGTTCGGATCATCTGGAGCTTGTGACGCACACGCTCCAGCTCCGCCTTCGAGGTCTCGATCTCCTTTTCAAGGTGCGTGATCTGACCCCGCAACGACCCGGCGGATCGCTGGAGCTGCGCCTGTTTGATCGCCGCGGGGGCGCGGACCGCGATCCCTCCGGCCACGATCACGCCGACCAGCAGACAGAGCGCCACGATCCACGCCCGCAGCGCGATCGTCCGCGTTCGGCGAGCACGGACCTCGCGGGGGAGCAGGTTGATGCACTCGATCGCCGTCATCACGCCCCCCTCTCTGTCGCTCGGGCCAGACCGATCGCCAGCAGCACGCACGGGTCGTCCAGCACGCCCGCCCCGTGATCGAGCGTCACCAGGTCGGAGGGCCTGACCGCGCCGACCGGCACATCGCACGCGTGGGTCAGGTGCTCATCGAGCCCGGGCGTCGAGGCCCCCGGCCCGGCGAGGAGCACCTCGCTCGCGTCGGGCAGCCCGTGCCGGCGCACCGCATAGTCAATGGAGAGAGCGATCTCGTCAGCGATCGCCGAGGCGTAGTCCTCGATCATCGTGCGCACCCGTGCGGATCGCCCGGAGGCCCCGGGGTCCAGCGGGCTGAGCCCCCGCCCCCGGATCGCTCGCTCGGCGCTCGGGCGCCCGACCCGGAGGGTCGCGCCGATCTCGTCACGAAGCTGTGCCAGCGATCCCTCTCCCACGGTGCGCTCGTAGAGGATCGTGGTCCCGAGCATCACCAGCACGGTCGAGCTGCTCCACCCCAGATCGGCGATGAGCCGGAGGCCCCCATCGGCTCCGTGCAGGCGGGGCTCGCACGCCCGGGCCAGGGCCCGTGACTCGAGATCCACCGCGACCACGTCACGCCCCACCGCCTCCAGCCGGGTCACCAGCGGCATGACCGCCTCGTGCGGACAGGCGCAGGCCAACGCCGTGCCCGCGCCCGACGCGGCGCCGGAGATCCGGGGCAGCTCCCAGCAGGCCAGCTCAAACCCGCTCGGGCTCAGCTGATGGTTCCGGGCCAGATCCGACCGGGCGATCGCATCGACCACCTCCCCTTCCGCCCCCGGGGGCACGCTCACAACGCTCGACCGGACCGCCTCACGCGGGGCGGCGATCACCACGCGCGAACCGACAAACCCTCTCCGATCGAGGATCGAATCGAGCGTCCGCACCGCCTCGTCCGAGAGCCCCTCCGAGGCGTCGGCGTCGATCGGGATCGCCGCGAGCCGTCGAGCGGCGCCCCCACGCCCGGTGGGAAGGAGCTGTGCGGCGTAGACAAACCCGTCGCGCACATCCAACCCGATCGGTGTGACACGTGACCTGGAAATCATCCGGCGCCCCCCCCGCCCGCGGAGGCGGTCAGATCGAACAGCGGGAGGAACATGCTCACCGCGACGAACCCGACGATCACGCCGAGCACGATCATGATCAGCGGCTCGATGACACTCCCGATCGAGCGGAGCGTCGTGTCGTTCTCTTCGTCAAGATACTCCGCCACGCTGACGAGCACCGCGGCGAGAGACCCGGACTGCTCCCCGTTGCGGATCGCCTCGCACGTCGCCGGCGTGACCAGGTCAGACCGGTTGAACGCGTCGCTGATCGACTCGCCCCGGGTGACGGCCTCCTCCGCGCTGTCGAGCAACTCGACGTAGTGCGAGTTGCTCATGGACTGCTTGGTCAGGGAGAGCGCGTCCATCATCGGCACCTTGCTCTCGAGCAGCATCCCCAGCAGACGCGTCAGACGCGCCGTCGCGAGCGAGCGGACGATCACCCCGAACTGCGGCGCCCGGACGGCAAGCGTGTCCAGCGCACGCTGGCCCGAGGGCGTCCGCGCGTACAGGAACCCGCCCACAACGCCCACCCCGACCAGGGGCGCCAGGGCCCACCAGTACCCGCGGAGCGTCTCGCTCACCGACATCAACAGCTTCGTCGTCGAGGGCAGATCGGCGCCGAGCGTCTCGAACAGACCCTCGAACCGTGGGAGCACAAAGATCATCATGAGGGTCAGCACGATGCTCGCGACCGAAACCAGAAGCACCGGGTAGATCATCGCGCCCAGGACGCTCGCCCGGGCCGCCATCTGCCGGCGGGTCAGCGTCGCCAGACGCCCGAGCATCTCGTCCAGGTTCCCGCTCGACTCACCCGCGGCGACCAGGCTCCGGAAGACCGCGTCGAACGTCCCCGAGTGGGCCCCGAGCGCCTCGTGCAGGGTGTTGCCCTCTTCAACCCGGCTGCGCACGTCCCGGACGATGCTGCGCCACTGCTCGTCGGAGGCCTGGCGTTCGACCGCCGCGAGCGCGTCCACGACGGTGGTTCCCGTCGAGACGAGCAGGGTGTGTTCCCGCGCCATCATCGCGACGTGCTTTGGGCCGGCGGACTTGCCCTTCCTGACGCCGGTCGCCTTCGCGGGCGTGTCCTTGCCCTGGCTCTCGCGGATCTCGGTGACGAACACCCCCCGCTTCTTGAGCTTGCTGATCGCGTCCCCCTCGTCGGGGGCCTCGATCGACCCGCTCGCGGCGGCGCCCTTCGCGTCGTATCCCTCGTATGCAAACTTCATGCGGCGACCCCCATCGCCTCTTCCATCGGCGTCAGGTCGTCATCGGAGTGGGTCACCCGCAGGACCTCTTCCAGGCTCGTCCGCCCCTCGACGGCGCAGCGGACCCCCTCCTCGCGCAGGGAGAGCCCCCCCTCCCGCCGGGACCGCTCGCGGATGTCGTGGCTCGGCGCGCCCGCGTAGATCAATCGCCGGATCGCCGAGTTGACTTCCATGACCTCGTAGATGCCGAAGCGCCCCTGGAAACCGGTGTCGTGGCAGCTCTGGCACCCCCCGCCCTTGCGGAAGGCCTTGCCGAGCATCTCGCCCAACCCGGCGTCCTCGAGGACTTCCTCGCTCGGGTAGTACTTCGTGCTGCAGGCCGGGCAGATCGACCGGGCCAGCCGCTGGGCGACCACCCCGTTGAGCGCCGCGGAGATCAGGTAGGACTCGATGCCCATGTCGCGCAGACGCTCGACCGCGCGCGGCGCGTCGTTGGTGTGCAGCGTCGCGAGCACGCCGTGCCCCGTGAGGGCCGCCTGCACCGCCACACGCGCGGTCTCCTCGTCGCGGATCTCCCCGATCATGATCACGTCCGGGTCCTGTCGCAGGATGCTCCGGAGCGTGCGCGCAAAGTTGAGCCCGATGCCCTCGTTGACCTGGATCTGGTTGACCAGATCGAGCTGGTACTCGACCGGGTCCTCGACCGTCACCATGTTCCGCTCCGGGCTGCGCAGCAGATCCAGGGCCGAGTAGAGGGTCGTCGTCTTGCCCGACCCCGTCGGCCCGGTCACGAGCACGAGCCCATGCGGCTTCTTGAGCGCCCGCTTGAACGTCTCGAGCGCCTCGGTGCGGAAGCCCAGATCCTCCATCCGCACGTGCAGGTTCTGCTTGTCCAGGATCCGGATCACCAGCTTCTCGCCCAGCAGCGTGGGGATGGAGCTGACGCGCAGGTCGATCTCCCGCCCCTCGGCAACAATCCGCACCCGCCCCTCCTGGGGCAGACGCTTCTCGGCGATGTCCATCTTCCCGATGATCTTCACCCGGCTGACGATCGCCGCGTGCATCCCCGGCGGGGGTTTCATGAGATCGCGCAGGGCCCCGTCGATCCGGTACCGGATGCGGGTCCCCTTCTTGTCCGGCTCGACGTGGATGTCGCTCGCCTTGTCCTTCACCGCGGTCAGCAGCGCCACGTTGACCAGGTTCACGATCGGACTGCCCGCGACCATCGTGTCCAGGTCCGCCGCGGGCTCGTCGTCCACCTGCTCGCGCTCGATGACCTCGACGTCTGACTCGGCCAGGCTCGTCAGGAAGGCGTCGACGTCAACGTTCCCCCCCGCGTACTTCTTGATGAACTCGCGGATGTTCGCCTCGAGGGCGAGCACGGGACGGATCTTGCACCCCGTCAGCGAGCGGAGCCGGTCGATCGTGGGCAGCGACTGCGGCTCGGCCATCGCCACCGTCATCACGCCGTGGACCTTGAAAAGCGGGAGCGCCCGGAGACGCTCGGCCTCGTCCTCACCGATCTCGCCCAGCAGCGCAGGGTCCACCAGACCGTGGCGCAGCTGCACGCCCCGGACGCCCAGCGACCGCGCCAGGGCGCCGACGAGCGTCGCGTTGGAGACCGCCCCCTGCTCGACCAGCATCTCGCCGAGCTTCAGGCCGGCGCTCTTCTGCGCCGTGAGCGCCTTGGAGATCTGCTCCTCGCTGACCAGCCCCTCGTTGAGCAGCACCTCCCCGACCCGGACGGTCCGCGACCGGCGCGAGCGGGAACGCTCGGCGGGCCGCTCCCCCCCGGACTCGCCGGCGGGCTCCGGGCGCTCGGGTTGATCCGGCGGGGCCTGGCTCACAGAAAGCTCCTCACCGCGACGGACACGTCCTGGTAGTGCTCGAAGAGCCCGCTGAGGTCGGTCAGCTCAAGCACCTCCCGCAGCGTTTCGGTCTCGGCGCACAGCTTGAGGGTCTGCCCCGATTCGATCAGCTCCTCGCCGACATCGGCCAGCGCCTCCAGCCCCGCGCTGTCCGCGAAGGGGACCTCGGAGAAATCAAGCACGAACCGGCCCAGCGTCGCGCCGAGCGTCTCGAGGGCCCGCTGCTTGAACGCCTCGGCGTCATCGACGCCGAGAGGCCCCTTGGGCTTGAGCACCGTGACGGCGCCGTGTTTCGTCTCGTCAATCCGCATGGATACGACCCCACATCCGCATCACGCCGCCTCCGCCGGGGCGGGAAGGCTGAGCGTGAACCGGCTGCCCTCGTCGATCTCGGATTCAACCTCGATGTCCCCGCCGTGCAGGCGGACGACCTCACGCGCCAGGGCCAGCCCGATCCCCGAGCCGGTGACATGCTTGATCCGCTTGTCCTTGGCCCGGTAGAACTTCTCGAACACCCGCTGACAATCCTCCTCCGAGATCCCGATCCCGTTGTCCCGGACCTCAACCCGGAAGACGCCGTCCGCGTCCTCGACCTTGACCGTCACCTCGCCCCCCGCGGGCGTGTACTTGATCGCGTTGCCCACCAGGTTGTGCAGCGCCATGGCGATCTTGTCGCGATCACCCCGCAGCACGGGCAGCTTCGGCGGCAGGTCAAACCTCAGCTCGATCCCCTTCTCCTTGCTGGAGGCCTCGTAGTCACGCTCCAGCTCCTCGAGCAACGCGTCGGTCCGAATATCCGACTCGCGGATCGCCATCGAGCCCGCCTCGATCTCCGAGACCGAGAGCATGTCCGCGACGATTCGCTCCAGCCGGCGCGCCTCGGAGTTGATCACGTTGAGCGCCTTGGCGCGGATCGCGTCGTCCCCCTCCGCGTCCACCGCCTCCTCCACGTACAGACGGATGTTGGTCAGGGGCGTCCGCAGCTCGTGGGTCGCGTTGGCCACGAAGGCGTTGCGCGCCTGGTCGGCCACGCGCTGCTGGGTCACATCCTCGACGATCACGAGCGCCTCGGCGCCGTCGCCGCCACGCAGCGATCGCAGGCTGATCCGCAGCACGCCGCCCACCTCCCCCTCGCCCGTCACCCGGTCGACCTCCACCACGCGCCGGCCCGACGACTTCTCCTGCAGCACGCTCGTGATGGTCTCGACCGCCGTCTCGTCCTGGATCATCGAGGTCACCGGCGCCCCGAGCATCGCGTCCCGTCGGGCCTGCAGGAGCACGCCCGCGGCGCCGTTCGAGTACAGGATCTTCCCCTGCTCGTCCAGGATGAGCACCCCCTGCCAGAGCGCGTCCAGCGCCTCCCCCATCGCCCCGCCGGAGAACCCCGCCGACTCGAGCGCGTGGTCGAGGCCCTCGTCCGCCCGCTGCGTGCGCAAGGCCTCCAGTTCTTCAAGCATCGACGCCCACGCCCGGGCCTCGGGCCCGAACCGCTCATCCACGAGCAGGGCCTCGCGTGATCGCTGCCCGGCGCCGAAGTCCAACAGCGAAGCGCGGACGGCGCTGATCCCTCGGGCGCCGGCGCGAAGCCGACCCACCAGCACCACACAGGCGATCGCCCCCACGCCGAAAATGACGACTTCCCCGAGGATCAGCGCCGGCTCGGCCGCCGCGACCCCTCCCGGACGGAAGACCATCTCCAGAATTAGATCACCCCGCCCGGCGATCCGGAGCGGCGTCACGACGCGGGTCTGTCCGTCCGCCGCGGATTCGCTCGCCGCTGGAGCGGCGCCCTCCCACGATTCCTCGAGCGGGTTGAGCGCGACGCTCATCGGGCTCGAATGCGCCACCACCCGCCCGTCGGGCAGGCGGATAACGCACGACTCGACCATCTCAAGCGCCCCCACGTTCACCACGTGACGGCGCGCCTGCGAGAGTTCGTCGCTGAGCAGAAGGGACTCGCACGCCGAGGCGGTCGTCGCCACCAGCGCGTCGGCGGACGGCGCACGCCCCCCCACGGCGTTGGAGGAGGCGTAGATCGCCCAGAGGGCGCTGAGACCGGCCACCCCGAGACAGCTCAACGCGATGAGCCCGATCTCCCGGCGGAACAACCCGCGGGATCGGCTCGACGCAGGCTGACTGGGCTGGGTGGACTGCTCTGAGGTCATGGGGGGTTCCTGCGGCGGGTCCGAGGGGCTGAATCGGGCGATGTATCGGCCGAGAACCGGGCCCGGTGAAGCCGGACTCCCCCAGCCCCCGCCCGGATCCCGCGACGAAGGCCCGAGAACCCGCCCGGATCGCCCTCGCCGATCCGACCATCTCGGGAGTTCACCTCAGGAACCCGACGCGCAATCCCTGCGAATGGGGGGTAGGTCAGCTTGTGCCCACAAGGATCGGTTTCTGTTTGGGTAAGGGTGGCCGGACTCAGCAGTCCTCGTTCTGAGGGGCTGAATCTGGTTCTCGATTCGCCGGGGGTTGCCCAGTTCGGTTGGCTCCCGTTCGTCGTCAGGTATATTGGGAAGATTCGTTCTCGAAGGATCACGCAACTCGGGCGAATTGGCCCGGGTTTCCGCAAACAGCGAGTGCCGGATCGGGCGCCACGGGCGGCTTGTGTTAGGGTCTTGTCAGAAGCTGTCCGAAACGACTCGCCACGCTACGAAAGGCAGAATGATGATGAAGATGTCTGTGCGAAACGGCTTGGCCGCAACCTCGCTGCTCGCGGGCGTTGTGGGGTCGGCCTTCGGCGAGCCAACGCTGGTCACGCCCAACGCGAACGTCCACCAGGCGATCACCCAGAGCGTGAACGTCGCCGCCTACAGCCTGCAGAAGACGCAGGTCCAGGGCGAACTGGGCGAGGAAGTCCGTCTCGAGCTGAATCTCGACGGCGACCTGCTCACCTTCGTCCTCCAGCCCCACTCCTACCGCGCCGAGAACTTCCGCGTGATCGAGATCGGGGAGGACGGCGTCCGACGGGAGATCCCTGCCCCGGCGCCGCGCACCTACCGCGGGTTCAGCACCGACGGGACCGCGACGATCATCGGCTCGCTCTTCGACGCGGGCTTCGGGGGCCAGGTCATCCGTGAAGGGCACGAGACCTGGGACGTCCAGCCGCTGGCCATGGCCGCCCCGGTCATCGACGAGGGCACCTACCTCGTGTACAACACCACCGACTCGCTCCCCACCGGGCACACCTGCGGGGGCGCGTTGATCGACGAGGACCATCACGCCCAGCCGGACGTCAACGCGGGCGCCGGACAGCGGTCGTCCTTCCTCGAACTCGAGCTGGTCATGGACTGCGACTACCAGTTCTACAGCATCGATAACGGCTCGAGCACCTCGGCCACCATCGCCGACACCGAGAACATCATCGGCGGCGTCTCGAGCGTTTACGAGCGTGACCTCAACATCACCTGCGTGATCAACGAGATCATCGTCCGCACCAGCTCCGCCTCCAACCCCTACACCACCAACAACCCCGAGACCCTGCTCGACCAGGTCCGCTCCGAGTGGCTCGGCACCGGCGGGACCAACCCCCGCGACCTCCTCCACATGTTCACCGGGCGCAACATCTCCGGCGGCACCATCGGCATCGCCTGGCTCGGCGCCACCTGCTCGACCAACCTCGGCTACGGCCTCTCCGAGTCCCGCTTCACCAGCAACTACAACAACCGCGTCGCCCTCACCGCCCACGAGATGGGCCACAACCTCAACGCCCAGCACTGCTCGGGCGGGAGCTGCTACATCATGTGCGCCGGCCTCGGCGGGTGCGGCGGCGTCTCCCCCCCCGGCGTGACCGGCGCGGGCTTCGGCGCCTCCTCGATCAACACGATCACCAGCTACGCCAGCAACCGTCCCTGCCTCACCAAGGCCGGCCCCCCCTTCCTCGAACTCCCCGTCTTCGACGACTTCGCCTCCACCACCCTCGACGAGGACCGGTGGCAGGAGATCAACGGCGCCGTGGTCAACTCCGCCGCCTCCAACGAGCCCAGCGCTCCCAACTCCCTCAACCTCGACGGGGGTGACTCGATCATCACCGGCCGTCTCGACCTGAGCGATGACGTCGGCGAGAACCTCGTTGTCAGCCTCTACACCCAGCGCGTCGGCGTCGAGAACGGCGAGAGCCTCCACCTCGAGTACGAGAACATCAGCGGCGTCTGGCAGACGATGGCCTCCTGGGTCTCCGACGGGACCACCCAGACCGAGTTCGAGTTCACCCAGGTCCAGATCCCCGTGCTCGCCTTCCACGACGAGGTCCGGTTCCGCCTCCGCGCGGCCACCAGCGCCTCCAACGACGACTGGTACATCGACGACTTCCGCATCGACACCTACGACGGCCTGCTGCCCCCCTTCCTCGACGACTTCGAGTCCGGCGTCGACACCACCTTCACCTACGAGAGCGCCTCGGGCGCGACCACGACCACCGCGGCCGACAACGAGGTCAGCGGCTCGAACTCGCTCAACCTCGACGGCTCCGACTCGATCGCCACCTACCGCATCCAGATGCAGAACGAGTTCCCCACGCCCTACTGGGTCCGCCTCTACACCCAGCACAAGGGGGTCGAGAACGGGGAGACCCTCACCGTCGAGTGGCGTGACATCCTCATGAGCTGGCAGACCCTCGGCGTCATCACCTCCGACGGGTCGAACCAGTCCGAGTTTGAGCTGCACCAGTTCCCGGTCCCCGACCTCGGGTTCCACAACAACTTCGCGGTCCGCCTCTCGGCCAACGGCAGCGACTCGGGCGACGACTGGTACATCGATGACCTGGCCGTCTCCGACGTCTTCATCGACGAGCCCAGCGAGATGTGCAACGACGCCGACCTGGCTGAGCCCTTCGGCGCGCTGGACTTCTCCGACGTGGTGGCCTTCCTCGGCGCGTTCGGCGCCATGGAGCCCGCCGCCGACATCGCCTCCCCCTTCGGGACCTGGGACTTCAGCGACGTCGTCAGCTTCCTCGGGGCCTTCGGGGCCGGCTGCCCGTAACCCACTGGTGGCATTGAGAGTTTGAGAGCTCGGGCCGGCGGTCGAAAGACCGTCGGCCCTTTTCATTCCCACCTCTAAAAGCGACGCGACCCTCCCGTTGGGAGGGCCGCTCGAGTGGGCGAGGAGGGATTCGAACCCCCGAAGGCTATGCCAGCAGATTTACAGTCTGCCCCCGTTGGCCACTTGGGTACTCGCCCGGACCCCGCTTGGGGACAGGAAAGTTAGCGCCGCTCCTCCATCGTGGCAAGTCCGAGCACTCCACAGCGTCCCACCGACCCCTCCCGGCTTGATCCCCCCCTCGCTTCAAGGTAAACCGTGGGGGTTTGGGGAGTTGGGAGGAGGACGCGAACATTGGCGCCATCCGCCGCGTCTGTCCGATCATCCCACCACTGTTTCAGATCGGTCTTGCACCCTACTGGAGAGCCCTGCCATGGTCGTTCGATCACTTCTCGCGGCGTGCGCCGCGTTTACCCTCGCCGTCCCCGCGATCGCGGGGGCCGCTGAGCCCACCACCACCCAGACCGCCCAGCACGCGACGCCCATCGTCTATCAGGGCACGCTCTCGTACCTCGATATCCCCGTCAGCACCACCGCCGACCTCCGCTTCCGCGCGTACACCGCGCCCCAGGGGGGCGAGCAGGTCGGCCCGGAGATCCTCCATGAGGGGGTCTCGCTCGATCGGGGCGCCTTTGAAGTCCTCCTGGCCTTCGGCGCTCTGCCCACCAACGCCTACATCGAGGTCGACGTCCGCTCCCCCGCGGGCGAAGGCTCGTTCGTCACCCTCTCCCCACGCCAGCACCTGGTGAACTCCGGCGGACGCGTCGCCCTTACCCCCTCCGGTGAGCCCGCCCCCGATTCGCCCGCAACCGTCGGCGAGACCGACCTCGATCGCCCCTCCACCCGCCCGGGCGGGTTCCCCGAGTCCCCGATCACCCTTGAGGGTGAGGTGACCTCCGGCGGGCAGGGCCACGCCGGGCAGAACGGCGCCGCGCCCTTCAACCCGGGCGCCGGCTCCCGCGGCGGGGGCTGGACCGCCAACGGCAACAACGTCTACTTCAACACCGGCAACGTCGGCATCGGCCTGGTCGCCCCCACCGCCCCCCTTCACATCCGTGAGCGGGGCGATCGCATCATCTGGGCGATCAACAACCAGTCCGGCGCCAACGGCGGGTTCGGCATCCAGGCCGAGGCCAACGGCACCACCTCCCGCGCCCTCTTCGCCCGCGCCAACTCCACCAGCGGGTACAACTACGGCGTCTTCGGCCAGTCCATGAGTTCGCGCGGCACGGGCGTCTTCGGCCAGGCCGCCAGCACGTTCGGCACCGGCATCGGCGTCTCCGGCGTCAGCCGCGCCGCCTCCGGCACCGCCGTTCGTGGCCTCTGCACCAACGCCACCGGGACCAACTTCGCCGTCCGAGGTGAGGTGATGAGTTCCGACGCCTGGGCTGGGTACTTCACCGGCGGCATGGGCTCGTTCATCGAGGGCGGCCTCGCCCTGGGTGAAGAGGACGTCTTCGCCGATATCAGCCTCAGCTCCGACGGCTCCCAGGACCTCTTCGAGATGCAGGTCGCCGACACGACCGTCGCCCGATTCACCAACTCCGGCGCCCTCTCGGTCGGCACCGACACCCTCCCCCCGCCCAACGGCAGCCTCTGTGAGGCCGACCGCTGCATCAACGAGGGGGACCTCCGCTTCTTCGACGAGGCCAGCCCCTCCCTCATCGCTTCCGACGGGGACATCACCTTCTCCAAGGACTACAACGACGACGAGGCCGGCAGCCTCTTCACCTGGGAGAGCAACAACGGCTCCAACACCCAGATGATCCTCGACGACGGCCCCGGCGCCGACGGCGACGAGGCCGAACTCGCCGTGGACGGGGACGTCACGGCCAACGGCTTCGACTACGCCGAAATGTTCACCATCGGGCAGGAGGGACTCGAGGCCGGCGACGTCGTCGTCATGGCCCGTGGCGAGACCGACCTGATCCACCTGGCCACCGATCCCTACCAGCACCTGCTCGTCGGCGTCATCTCCACCGATCCCGGCTTCATCGCCGGCAACCCCATCCCCGACAGCGTCGAGAACTGGCGACGCGAAGCCATCCGCGCCACCGGGTACGCCTCCCGCGAGATCCAGCAGGAGTTCCGTCGTCGCCTCCGCGTCGAGCGCGAACGCACCCGCCCGATCGCCCTCGCCGGGCGTGTCCCCGTGAAGGTGGACGCGTCGTACGGCGCCGTCCGCGCCGGCGACCACCTCACCTCGAGCGCCACCCCCGGGCACGCCATGGTCCAGACTCAGGCGGGCCCCACCATCGGCATCGCCCTCGAGGACTTCGACGCGGGCACGGGCAAGATCACCGTCCTCGTCCAGCCCGGGTGGTTCGGCGGCGCCGCCCCGGCGCGCGAAACCGACCGGCGTGACCTCCGTATCCTTGAGCTTGAGGCCAGACTCCAAGCGCTCGAGGCCCTGCTGATGGGAGAGACCCCGTGAGACGAACCGCACTGATCACGCTCCTGACCGGCGCCTCCGTGGCCCTGGCGACCGCGCCCGGCGCCGCCCCCGCCACGAAGACCCTCCTGCGTGGGCAGGGCTTCTCGCTCGAGGGCCGCGCCCTCCCCGCCTCCCCCACCGTGCTCTCCGGTGAGGGCCTCACGCTCGTCGCGAGCATCGAGGCCCGCCCACCCAGCGCAGACGTCGCGCCGCCCTTCGGCGTCCTCGACCTTCAGGACAAGACCCGGTTCATGGAGTTGCTCACCCGGGGGGATCTCAGCGCCGACCTCGCCCCCCCTGCGGGCGTGGTGGACAGCGCCGACCTCTCCGAGTTCATCCGACGCTTTGAGGCCGGGCAGCCGTAGACGGGCCCGACCAGCTCAGCAACGACGAGGGCGGGGCCGTGACGGCTCCGCCCTCTTTCGTGCGCCGATCAGGAGCCGCCTGCCGGACTTGAACCGGCGACCGTTGGTTT
>JBITAG010000053.1:0-12740 GCA_044439985.1 Phycisphaerales bacterium JB059
ATTCCACGGGCGGCTCGTTCTGGATCATCGCCCTGCTCACCCTGTTCTTCAGCGCCGGGACCGTCGCCTTCGAGCAACGCGACAAGATCATCTGGCAGACGATGACCAAGCCGGTCGCCCCCTGGAAGTACATCCTCGGCAAGTGGCTCGGCGTGGCCGGGCTCGTCGCGGTCCTGCTGGCCGTGTCCGCCTCGGGCGTCTTCCTCGCCGCGGAATACTTCCGGCGCCTGCCCGCCGCGGGCGAGTTCGCCCCCTACCAGACCCGCTCGGGCGAGGTCTCCGAGGACCGGATGATCCTGGAGACGCAGGTGCTCGCCGCCCGCACCTCCGTGAACCCCGGCCTGGAGTTCAACATCAACGACGAGCGTTTCGGCATCGCCGTGGAGGCCCGGATCGAGGAGGAGCGCCTCGCCCGCCAGGAGCCCCCCGGGTGGCGCCCCTCCGCGAGCGAGATCAACAAGTGGCGGACCGAGGCGTACAACGAGGCGATCAGCCAGTTCCTCTCCATCGAGGCCGGACGCGGCGAGCTGTACACCTTCGAGGGGCTCGGCGCCGCCCGCGACTCCGGACGCCCCCTCCAGCTCGCCTACCGCGTGGACGCGGAGGGCAACCGGCCCGACCGCTTTTACGAGGTCAGCTTCGTGCTGCCGGGCAACGTCATCGTCACCCGGACCATCGGCCTGGGGTACACCCACACCCTCGAGATCGCTCCCGAGTTCATCGACCCGCAGGGGCGCCTCTTCGTCGAGGTGGTCAACGGCAAGCTCGTGCCGAGCGGAGGGGGACTGGCCGCGGTCTTCGTCGATGACGAGGGCCTGATCCAGCAGACCATGAGCTTCCCCCCCGGCGGGGTCCAGGTCTCGTACAACGCCGGCAGCTACCACATGAACTTCCTGCGCGTCATCGGCGTGCTCTGGGTCAAGCTCGCCTTCCTCGCGATGATCGCGATCTTCGCCGCCACCTTCATGAGCTTCCCCGTCGCCTGCCTCGTGGCGGTGGGGGTCTTCCTGATGGCCGAGGGCGCCGGATTCATCGCCTCCTCCATCGAGGTCTACTCCGTGAAGGGTCACGACGGCGACGTGAACCCCATCAAGGTCCTGGTCGTCGCCATCGCCCAGGGGGTCAGCTCGCTCTTCAGCGTCTACGCCGACCTCCGGCCCACCGGTCGCCTCGTGGACGGGCGCCTGCTCGGCTGGGGTGACGCCGCGAAGGGCGTGAGCGTGCTCGCCATCGCCTCCGCCATTCTGTATTTCGCCGGCGTCTTCATCTTCCGTCGGCGTGAGCTGGCCATCTACTCGGGGCACTGACCGAACCCGACCGTCCCGCCCGGCGTTGAGGTGGGTCTACGGAGCGTGCACATGCGACACGACACACGAGTCCGACTCATCGCCGCCCTGGTCATGATCGCCTCGGTCGCCGCCTCGGCCTACCTCAACCCCCGGATCGCCGCCTCCGTCGGGCGACACGACCTGAGCTTCACCGAGACCGCCGAGAAGGGCGATCCGCCCCAGGTCGCGCTCGGCGTCGCGATGGGCGCCTTCCGCGGGCTCTTCGTCAACATCCTCTGGATCCGCGCCAACGAACTCAAGGAGCAGGGCAAGTTCCACGAGGCGATCGAACTCTCCCGCGCGATCACCAAGCTCCAGCCCCGCTTCCCCCAGGTCTGGGCCTTCCACTCCTGGAACATGGCGTACAACATCTCCGTCACCACGCAGACGCCCGAAGAACGCTACCAGTGGGTCATGGCGGGCGTCCGCCTCCTGCGCGACGAGGGACTCGCGGCCAACCCCCGCAACCTGCTCATCCACAAGGAACTCGGCTGGATCTACCTCCACAAGATCGCCGGGTACACCGACGACGCCAACCAGTACTACAAGCGCAAGGTCGCGGAAGAGTGGACCATCATCATGGGCGAGCCCCCGCGCCCCAACCCCGACCAACGCTCGCGCGACGCGATGATCGAGCTGTACGCCGAGTCCTGGCTCCGCCCCATCATCGACGCCCCCGAGTCCATGAACGCCCTGCGCGAACGCAACCCCAAGGCCGCCGAACTCGCCAGCGCCTACGAGCGTCAGATCGGGGAGCCCGTCGGCTACGAGTTCCTCCGCCGGTACACCTTCCACACCATCCTCCGGCGCGACCGAGGCGGGATCGGACGCCTCCCCTTCGGGCCGCGGGGCCAGGCCTTCGCCGCCCTCCTCGATGACCCCCAGTGGGAGTCGGCCTGGGACGACCTGGTCGCTCACGTGCGCAAGCGCGTCCTCATCGACGAGCGCGGCATGGAGCCCGTCCGCATGCTCCGCCTCACCCGCGACACCGGCCCCATCGACTGGCGCCTCCCCACCGCGCACTCCCTCTACTGGGGCTCACGCGGCGTCGAGGTCGGACGCATGATCGTGGACGAGCACAACTCCGAGTCCGTCGACTTCGTCAACGGGTACCGAATCCTGATGCAGTCCATCCAGGAACTCTGGCGCTACGGCGACCTCTACTTCAACTTCCTCGACTGGGTCGAGACCGGCGAGTGCGTCTACCAGCCCATGCCCAACCCCTACTTCGTCGAGGCGTACGGCGCCGTGCTCGAGGACGCCCACGACGCCGTCGGCATCTTCGGCTCCGAGCGTCGCGCCGTCCGCGCCTTCTCCGCGGGCTATGAGAACTTCGTCGCCCAGGCCGTCCTCTTCTTCTATCGACGCGGCGAGATTGAGCGCGCCGAACACTGGTACTCCATCGGTCGCAACTTCGAGAGCCAGAACGCCGGCATGGACTGGCGCATCGAACGCTGGGCCCTTACCCTCGAGGAGTTCGCCCAGAAGGAGATCTTCGAGGAAGACCGCCTCGACTCCCCCTACGTCGTCACCAACCAGGTCACCGCCGCCCTCCAGAGCGCCTTCATGCAGGGCCTCCTCGGCAACAACCAGGAACTCTTCGACGGACAGACCGAGTTCGCTCGACGCCTCCACGCCCACTACATCCAGAAGCAGCTGCGCGACGTCATCGCCTCCGGGGGAGACGCCCGCATGCAGTACCTTGACCCCGACTTCGGGTTCGTCGCCGGCTCCATCTTCGCCACCGTCGTCTCCATGGTCGGGCCCGAAGAGGCGGAGCTGATGTACTACCGGGCGCCCGAGGCGCTGCGCAAGTACGCCTACGACCCCATCCGGAGCCGCTACGCCCCGCTCTTCGTCGCCCGGGCCGAGGGCGAGGAGCCGGTCGACCTCGAGGGGCGGACCTTCGAAGAGGTCTTCCCCGAGCCGGAGGGCATGGACCGGTTCCGGGCCGCCATCGAACGCAAGCTCGCCGAGCGTCGGGCCCGGGAGAACCAGGGCCTGCAACAGAAGTAGTCCGCGGGCCGGACCCTCACGCCCCGAGCAGCCGGTCCCGCGCCTCGCGGTACCGCGCCAACGTGCCGCAAACCACCTCCTCGGGCAGCTCCGGGCCCGGGTCGGTCTTGTCCCACCGCCCCCGGTCCACCAGGCCCTGCAGGTATTCCCGCACGAACTGCTTGTCGAAGCTCCGCTGCGCGCGCCCCGGCGCGTAGTCGTCGGCGGGCCAGAACCGCGAGCTGTCCGGGGTCAGCGCCTCGTCGATCAGAACTGGATCTTCATCGATCAGCCGATCCCGGTCGTCCACCCGGAAGCCGAACTCGAACTTGGTGCCGGCGATGATGATCCCCCGTTCGAGGGCGTACGCCGACGCCTCCCGGTAGATCGCCAGCGACCGGTCGCGAAGCGTCTCCATCACCCCTTCGCCCGCGATTTCACACGCCGTCTCGAAATCGATGTTCTCGTCGTGCCCCGCCTCGGCCTTCGTCGCGGGGGTGAAGATCGGCTCGGGCAGCCGGTCGCACTGGTCCAGTCCCGCCGGGAGTTCCACGCCGCAGATCGTCCCCGTCGCCCGGTAGTCCTTGAGACCCGTTCCCTCGATGTAGCCGCGCACCACGCACTCGACGGGGATGACCCGGCAACGCGCTCCGATCGTCACCCGACCCTCGAGCTGCTCCCGCGACGTCCACCCCTCCCGGAACGCCTGGTCCGGGAGGTCCCCCGCGTCGGTGGAGATCAGGTGCGTCTGCGAAAGCCCGCGCGACTCGATCCAGCGCAGCCAGAACGTCGCGATCTCCGTCAGCAGCCGCCCCTTCCCGGGGATCGGCGTCGGCATCACCACGTCGAAGGCGGAGAGCCGGTCCGTCGCCACCATCAGCACCCGATCCGGGGCGCCGAGCACCGGCGCCCGGTACACATCCCGGACCTTGCCCCGGCGGCGCTCGGGCAGATCCAGCCGGGTCTCGAAAACGGCGTCCCCCGGTTCCGAGCAACCAGGAGATGGAGCGGAAGAAGGCGTGGCGTTCATGGGCACAGGGTATCGCCGCCCGGGCCGGGGGCGTGGCCCGCTCGTGCCTCGCCCGTCCCGCCCCGCCCCCAATCACGGATCTGATTTGCCTTCCCGTCCGGGGCGCAGACAATGGAGAGCCCCCGCCCGCCCGCCAAGGGCGACGGGGAGCACCGCGCGGGCCCGCGTCGGCCCACCACCGGAGGTCCGACGGGTCGATGCTGAGCTTTGTCGCGTTCGAATCCGACGCCGAGTCGCTCGCGCGGAGCCTGCGCGCCGCGCACCTGGTACGCCCGGACAGCGTGCCCATCGCCGGAGAGATCAGCGCCGAAGGTGACGTGGTCCGGTGCGTCAAGACCACCCGCGAGGCGGCCGGCCTTGCCCTCCAGATCGACCTGTGCAGGCTGCTCAACGTCGAGCAGGCGATCTCGCAGACCTCCATGTCCGAGGGGGTGCTTGGCCAACTCAGCGCGCAGGGCGCCGACGAGGTCCCCCTCAGCCTCGCCCCGGGTCGCCTGACCCTTGAGACCTGTCTCCTCCCGGAGCGCGAGCGACCCTACCTCCTGAGCCTCGAGCTGGCGCGCAAGCGCCTGATGATGTTCCTCAACTGCCTGGAGGAGTGGCAGCTCTTCGACCTCCCCCCGGAGAGCCCGATCATGGGTCTCTTCGAGCGGGCGCGCACCGCCTTCACCCACGCCCTCGTCGCCCAGCGCGTTTCCGACCCCGCCGCCCCTTCCCCGTACACCGACCGGGCCAACGCGCTCTCGATGCGCGCCCTCACCCTCGGCGTGCTTGCCGGTGAGTTCCTCGCCCTGCACGACGCCGCCGAGGCCTTTACCCCGCGCGCCACCGGGAGCGGGTACGCCGGCGCGGTCGAACGCCAGACGGGCGCCCCCCCCAAGCCCCGCCAGATGCGCCCGGTCTCCAGCCAGGATCGCGCGGGCGTGATCCTGCCCACCCGCCCGGCGATCGGGTGCGCCATCTCCCCGGGCGTCCAGTCCGAGTCCCTCCAGCAGATCGTCAAGAACGCCTGCGACTTCATCACCGTGCCCATGCGCTGGGTCGATATGGAGCCGAGCGAGGGACGCTACGCCTACGCCGATACCGACCGCTGGATCGAGTGGGCCGTGCGCCGGGCCAAGCTCCCCGTCGTCGCCGGGCCGCTCATCGACTTCCGCGCCTCCTGCGTTCCCGACTGGCTCTACATCTGGGAGAACGATTACGAGACCCTGCGCGAACTCGTCTACGAGCACGTGCGCACGCTCGTCACCCGCTACCGACGCACCATCACGCGATGGACCGTCGTCTCCGGGCTGCACACCAACGAGAACTTCCAGCTCAGCTTCGAGCAGATGATGGACCTCACGCGCGTCTGCGTCTACGTCGTGCGCAAGCTCCACCCGCAGTCCAAGATCCAGGTCGAGATCGCCAGCCCCTGGGGCGAGTACCACACCAACAACCGGCGTTCCCTCCCCCCGACCCTCTACGCCGAGATGCTCTCCCAGGCCGGCATCCAGATCGACGCCTACGCCATCCGCCTCCAGCTCGGCTCCCCCGTCATCGGCCAGAGCGCCCGCGACCTCATGTCCATCAGCGCCCTGCTCGATCAATACGCCGCGCTCGAGAAGCCACTCTGCGTCTCCGCCATCGGCGCGCCCAGCGCGCTCGTCCCCCCGCCCGACATGCTCGACGGCGTCCCCGCGCCAGACCCGGGCGCCTGGTGGAACGACTGGAACCCGGACGTCCAGGCCGACTGGCTCTCCGCCGCCCTCAGCGTCGCCCTCGCCAAGCCCTACGTCCAGAGCGTCTGCTGGCATGAACTCGGCGACGCCTCCACCCGCCCCGAGATGCCCAACGGCGGGCTCGTGGACGCCAACGGCGTGCCCAAGCCCGCCGCCTCGCGCCTCGCCGAACTCCGGGACGCCGCCCGCGTCGCCATCGCCCCGCCACGCCTCGGCGCCTTCTCCGCACTCTCGGCCAACGCGCCGGGGTCCACCGCCCCCGCCTGACGCCCCCGCCCGACGCCCACGCCTTCCCTCGGCGCGGACCTTGCGGTACATTGCCCCCGTCATGGGGAATGACGCTTCGATCCGGCCCACCCCGATCGAGTCGTCCGACTGGACGCGCGGACCCGTCAAGTGGGTCTGCTCCGGGTTCCTCGCGGGCGCCGCGCTGATCGGGATGCTCTGGGTGCTGACCGCGCGCGAGCCGGCCCCCCTTGTCGAGCGCGCCCCCGCCGTGGTCACCCTCCCCCCGGAGGCGATCGACGCGCCCACCACGTCGCCGAAGCGCCCCGCCGAGCCCGCCCCTTCTCCCGAAGCCCAACCCGAGCCCCAATCCGGGCCCCAGCCCGAGGCCTCCCCGACTCCCGCTCGCTTCGTTCCCGGTCGATTCGCCCTGCTCGCGCAGGCGGGTCGCCGGGCCGGCGCCCAGGGTCCATCCCCCGCGCCCGCTCCGATGGAGGGCCTCGATGTCCCCCTCCCGAACGCCGAAGGGCGGGAACGCTCGGAGGCGTCGGTCCTCCGCGACACCCCGCCCCCGCCCGAGCAGGCCGGCCCGCTCCCCCTCGCGATCCGCCTCCGTGTGAACGCGGCGTCACCCGCGGAACTGGAGCTTCTCCCGGGGGTCGGACCCGTGATCGCCAGGCGCATCGCGGATGACCGGGCGGCCAACGGACCCTTCCGGGACCTGCGCGACCTGCAGCGTGTCAAGGGGATCGGGCCGAAGACCGCCGAGCGTCTGGCGCCCCACGTTCGCTTCGACTGAGCGGAGCTACCATACAACAGCCAAGCAACCAGGAGCCGGGAGCGGGCGGGTGTCGCCTCTCCGGGCCTGCCCGTGCGCGCACCGAGGACCGCCGATTGGATCCGCTCGCCCACATCGCCAGGGACGCGTCTGTGCGCTCGCTCGTGCGCTCTCTGCGCGAGGGTCGGCGCGTGGTCGCCGCGGGCAGCGTCGGGTCCTCCACCTCGCTCGTCAGCGCGGTGGTGAGCGAGGCGCTGTCGCGCCCCGTGGTCCTTGTTGTCGCGCACGCGGACGAGGCGGAGGAGACCTGCGACGAGCTCAACGGTCTGCGTCCGGGGCTCGCCCGGCGCGCGGTCCCGATGGAAAGCTCGCCCGGGGACGGGGGCGTGGGCGCCGAGCAGTTCGCCGAACGCGCCGCCCTGGTGCGCGCGCTCGCGGACGATCCGGCGCCCGAGCGAGCCGGGGTGCTCGTCTGCCCGATCTCGGCCCTCATGCAGCGCGTCCCCAACCCGGGGCGCCTCGACGACCTGCTCCTCCGCCTGCGCGAGGGTGACGAGATCGACCCCACCCGGCTGGCCGCGTGGCTCGCCGACGCGGGGTACCGGCGCCTGGACGCGATCGAGGAGCCGGGGGACTTTGCGATCCGGGGCGGAATTCTCGACGTCTTCCCCCCCGGGGCGGTGGGGGGGGCGAGCGCCCCGGTGCGTCTGGACTTCTTCGGGGACGAGATCGAGAAGATCACCGAGATCGACCTGGACACGATGGGCTCGGACCGCAAACTCGAGCAGGTGCAGCTCGTCGCGATCGACCCGGAGCGTCTCCAGGTCAGCGACGAGGGGCTCTGCCTGCTGGAGCTGATCCCCGCACAGGCGGTCGCGATCCTGAGCGAGACGATGGAGGTCGTCGAGCAGGGGCGCGGGTACTACGAGCGGGTGATCGATCCGACGGGAATCATGGGCCCGCCGGCGGTGCTCAAGATCCTCGAGGGCCGCTTTCATGCGCTCGCGGAGGTGAACCAGTTCTCCGCGGGCGCCTCGGAGGCGGACTCACGGGTGACGCTCCCGGTCTCCCCCCTCCCCCCGTTCGAGAAGGAGGCGGCCCGCGCCATCGAGGAGCTGGGGGGGCTCGCCGAGGAGGGCGAGGCCCTGGTGACCTGCCTGAACGACGCGGAGCGCGCGCGCCTGAGCGAACTCATCAGCGAGCACGCCTCGCAGCGGTCCTCCTCGATCGTGCGGGAGGTGATGTACATCCACCGGGGGTTCGTCTGGGGCGAGGGGCGCGACCGGCTGAGCGTCGTCCCGTCCCACGAGCTGCTGCACCGGTACGACACGCGGCGCAAGGCCTCCCGCCTGCGCGCCGGGCGGGCGATGGACACCTTCCTGGACGTGTCCCCGGGGGACTACGTGGTCCACGCGGACCACGGCATCGCGAAGTTCAGCGGGCTGCAGGTGCTGCGGGCCTCGACCAAGCGCTCGACGAAACGCGGGGAGTCGGAGTCGGACGCCGAGGAGTACATGACGCTGGAGTTCGCCAAGGGCTCGCGTCTGCACGTGCCCTGCTCGCAGATCGACCTGGTGCAGAAGTACGTGGGGGGGTTCCAGGGCAAGCCGCCGCTCTCGCACCTGGGGGGGAGCAAGTGGAAGAACCAGAAGGCGAAGGTCGCCGAGTCCGTGCGGGACCTGGCGGGGGAGCTGCTCCGGGTGCGGGCGGCGCGGGAGCACATGCCCGGGGTGCAGTACCCGCAGGACACCCCCTGGCAGGCGGAGTTCGAGGCGGAGTTCCCGTACGAGGAGACGGAGGACCAGCTCGCCGCCCTCTCCGAGATCAAGAGGGACATGTCCTCTCCCCGCCCGATGGACCGCCTGCTCTGCGGGGACGTGGGGTTCGGCAAGACCGAGCTGGCGATCCGGGCCGCGTTCAAGGCGTGCGAGTTCGGGCGCCAGGTGGCGATCCTGGTTCCGACGACCGTGCTGGCCGAGCAGCACGAGCGGACCTTCCGCGCCAGGTTCGCCGACTACCCGTTCAGGGTCGAGTCCCTCAGCCGGTTCAAGACGGGGCGTGAGATCAACGCGACGCTCAAGAAGCTGCGCACGGGAGAGGTGGACGTCATCATCGGGACGCACCGGCTGCTCTCGAAGGACGTGAAGTTCGCGGACCTGGGCCTGGTCGTGATCGACGAGGAGCAGCGTTTCGGGGTCGAGCACAAGGAGCGGCTGCTGCAGCTGCGGATGACGGTGGACGTGCTGACGCTCAGCGCGACGCCGATCCCGCGCACGCTGCACATGTCGATGCTCGGGCTGCGCGACATCAGCAGCCTCACCACGCCCCCCCTGGACCGGCGCGCGATCGTCACCGAGGTGATCCCGTACAACACGCGCCGGGTGGCCCAGGCGATCAAGCGGGAGCTTTCCCGCGAGGGGCAGGTCTACTTCGTCCACAACCGTGTCCACGGCATCCAGACGGTGGCGGACGACGTGCAGCGCATGGCGCCCGGCGCCCGGATTGTCGTCGGGCACGGGCAGATGGCGCCCAAGGAGCTCGAGGAGGTCATGCTCACCTTCATGCGCCGCGAGGCGGACATCCTGGTCGCGACCACCATCATCGAGTCCGGCATCGACATCGCGACCGCGAACACCATGATCATCAACGACGCCGACCGTTTCGGGCTCGCCGACCTCCACCAGCTGCGCGGGCGGGTCGGGCGGAGCAAGCACCGGGCGTACTGCTACCTGCTGCTCCCGGAGGACCGGACGATCAAGGAGAACGCAAACACGCGACTCAAGGCGATCGAGCAGTACTCGATGCTCGGCGCGGGGTTCAAGATCGCGATGCGCGACCTGGAGATCCGGGGCGCCGGGACCATCCTCGGCGCCGAGCAGAGCGGACACATCGCGGCGGTCGGGTACGAGATGTTCTGCCGCCTCCTGGACCGGGCGGTGCACGAGCTGACGCGCAACGAGGAGCCGGAGCTGGTCGAGCACTGCGTGATCGACATCGGCGTCTCGGGGCTGATCCCCCGCGCCTACATCCCGAGCGACACCCGCCGCCTGGAGGCGTACCGGCGCCTGGCGACCGCCCGCGACGCCGAGGAACTCACCCGCGTCGAGGCGGACCTCGTCAGCGCCTACGGGGAGATCCCCTCCCCGGTGCGCCGGCTCATCGAACTGGCGGAGATCCGGGTGGGCGCCACGCCTCTGGGCGTCAGGACCATCTCCCGGCGGGGGAGCGATATCGTCCTTCAGACCGAACGTCCGGGGCCCGTCGGGGACCGGTTCAGGGACGCGGAGGGGAGCGTTCGCGTGATCGACGCGGCCCTGGCGCAGACCAACGCGAGAACGCCCTCCGGCACGCCCCTCTCCGAGGTCTACTGGCGCCCGCCCGCGTCCTACCTCGAGACGCCGACGCTCGTCCGGGTGCTCGCCCGGCGTCTGGCTCCGCGGGAGGGGGCCGGGCCGGCGCCCGCGAGACTCGCCCGGTAGTCGCGTATACTGAGCGTTTGCACCCAAGGAGGGGCGGACGGCATGAGCCAGAGCGGGAGTCAGGAGATCGGACGACGCGTCGAAGGGCGGACGAGCTTCGACAAGGAACTCATCGCGCTGCGTCGGCGGATCGTGCGCGAGGCGTCCATGGCCTTTGACTTGCTCGAGTCGGCGCTCCGGGCCCTCTGGACGCTCGACGAGGACGGCGCCCGGCGGGTGCGCCGGCGCGACGACCGGGTGGACCGCGAGGAGGTCGCGATCGAGGTCGAGTGCTTCCGATTGCTCGCCCTCCAGCAGCCCTTCGGCGGGGACCTGCGCCAGATCGCCTTCTGCATCAAGGTCAACCAGGACATCGAGCGGGTTGCGGACCACGCCAGCTCGATCGCGAAGCTCACCGCGAAGATCGGTAACCCGGCGCCGAACTGGCCCACCTCGCTCGTCGAGATGGGCGAGCGTGTGCCGGTGATGTGCCACAACCTCCTCCGGGCGGTGCTCACCGAGGATGTGGACAGCGCTCGGGACATCATCGCGAGCGACAAGCTCGTGGATCGACTCGACGATCGGCTCTTCGATGATGTGCTCGAGATGCTCGACATCGAGCCAGGCCGCAAGGCGGATGTCCTACGCATCCACCGGATCGGGCGGGAGCTTGAGCGGGTGGGGGATCTGATGGTGAACATCGCCGAGGACGTCGTCTTCCTGGTCACCGGCGAGATCGTCCGGCACGAGAAGAAGCGCAAACGCGACACGCTCGGGGACGCCAACTCCGCCTGATCGCGCATCGGGTACGCACCGGTCCGCCGGGTTACCTCGGTCCCGATGCCATGACAATCTCTGCGCGATGGTGCGCAACCGGCGCCCGTGTTGCGTCGGTTCGGGCACGAACGCGGCAGCGCGTGGCGCCGCGGGGATTGCAACACCCATACCGGAAAGGAACTTTCAGATGAGTGCAGTCAGTGGAATCGGGGGCGCGACCGCCGCGTCCCCGGCGCAGCAGTTGCAGGGCGCCCGCCCGCCCAGACCCCCGGGACCGCCCCCCGGCTTCGAGGCCGCGCTCCAGAGCAGCGCGGAGGGCGCCGGCCTCGACGAGAGCGAGGTTTCCGAACTCCAGGCGGCGATCGAGGCCGCGATCGAGGAGTCCCGCGCGTCGGGCGAAGGCCCGGGTGGCGCGCGTGAGGCGATCGCGGGCGTGCTCGAGTCGTTCGGCATCGACCCGGAGGCGTTCGAGTCGGAGCTGCGTTCGGCTTCCGAGGCGGTCCGGGCCTCGGGTCGGGACGCCGGGCGTTCGTCCCTGGGGTCCACGATCGCCCCGCAGTCGCTGCTCGAGTCGCTCAACGCGGGGGCGGACGGCTCCTCGTCCGAGGACCTCGCCTCGCTGCTTGAACGGCTGCAGGGGCTCCCGAGCGGGAGCCTGGTCGATATCGCGGCCTGAGGCCGCGTCCAACCAATCGGTCTGGTGGACCCTGGCGGAGCCGGGGTTTTGTTTTTGAAGGGGCGTCGCGGAGCGTGGGGGGGATGGAGACGGGGTGGGTGGAAAAACAAACAACGCCCGCCTCGTTGGAGGGGGCGTTGGTGTCACCCTGACAGTTGAACAGTTGGGTCCAGCCTTCGATGCCGATTACTCGGCCTCTATCCACCATCCACTGCATCTCATGAGAAGGCAGTGGGGGATTTGGTGGGCGAGAGTGCGTTCACGTTTCTCGGTCCGGCTCTCACCGGGGAGCTTCCACATCTGTGGTCACTCACAACCGAGTCCAAGGAAATCCCTTAGAAAGGAGGTGCTCCAGCCGCAGGTTCTCCTACGGCTACCTTGTTACGACTTCGTCCCAGTCACCGATCTCGCCGTAGGCACACCTGAAACGATGTGACTTCGGGCGCTCCCGGCTTCCATGACGTGACGGGCGGTGTGTACAAGGCTCAGGAACGTATTCACCGGAGCGTAGCTGATCTCCGATTACTAGCGATTCCGGCTTCATGCAGGCGAGTTGCAGCCTGCAATCCGAACTGGGGCACGGTTTTTGCGATTTGCTCCACCTCGCGGTATCGCGTCGCTCTGTCCGTACCATTGTAGCACGTTTGCATCCCTGGTCGTAAGGGCCATGAGGACTTGACGTCATCCCCACCTTCCTCCGGTTTGACACCGGCAGTCTCGCTAGAGTCCTCGCCATAACGCGTTAGTAACTA
>JBITAG010000054.1:0-22575 GCA_044439985.1 Phycisphaerales bacterium JB059
CTGCATCGGTGCGTAGTTGTAGATGTACGAGTACGTCCCACCGAGCTGGGTGTCGAACTCGGAGATCAGATCGTTGGTCGAGAGGTAGTGGCGGAAGTAGTAGGTCGCCGAGCCCGGGTTGGCGTTCGTCGGGTTGGGCGCGTCGAACTCACCCATGATGGTCTGGCCCGCGGTCGGGGTGCTGTCCGAGTACCGCGCCTGCAGGGCCTGAAGATCGAAGGTGTCCCCGCGGCTCCCGTTCACAAAGTCCACGCGATAGTCCGACCACCCCTCCCACTGCTTCACGTGGCGGGCGTAGGTCGCGTTGTTGGAGTTGGAGATGACGGCGTGAACGTATCGCGAGTCGCCGTCGATGAAGTACGAGCCGCCGCCGCTCATCCCACCCCACTGGGCGGTAAAGCACCCCGGCGTGGTGGTCGTCTCGAGCTGCTGCCCGGGGCAGCTGTCGTAGCTGCCCCACCAGTAGTACTGGTCACGCCCGTTGTGCAGGCCCGAGACCCCGCACCCTTCCGCCGGGTATGACCCGACGTTGTACAGGCGGGACTGCACGGAGGCGCAGTCGCCTCCCCACCACCAGCCGTACCACCCGGTCAGCATGCCCACCGCCCGGTTCACGCGAATGAACCCGAGGTCGTTCTCGAATGACCCGTTGACTGTCCAGCCGGTCCACGAGCCGAGGCCGGTGCTGTACGCCTCGCCGAAGTTTCCGGAGAACTCGTCGGTGGCGCCGTCGCCGTCCCACCCCGGGTAGACCCAGATCTCCGAAGCCCAGTCGTTGATCGCGATGCCGTTGGGCGAGTGGGCGTAGACACAGTGCCCCGCGGTCAGCACCGTCTCGGCATCCGCCATCGAACCCGAGGCGACGAAGTACCGATCAACGCCTCCCTCGTCCACGAATCGCATGACGAGCTTGACGTTCATCCGCCAGGGGAACCCCCCGGGGTCCACCTCGGTCATCGTGCCGAAGCTGCGGGCCAGGCCGTCCTCGTTGGACACGGCCAGATCCGCTCCGTTGAACCCCTCGCCCCCACCGCTGGTCGCCCGCGCGTTGGAGCGCGGCAGGTCAATCACCCGCTCCTCGCGGGTCTCGATGTCGAAGAAGACCGGCTGACCCTCGCCCACGTCCGCGTTCAGCGGGGGCATGTCCAGCACGTGCGACAGGGGCATCGGCGGGATCTGGTCGATCGGGGGGTGCGAGCGACGCACGCGGACCTGCTCCTGGCCGATCCGGGGCAGGGGGGTCGTGTCGCCCGTCTGCACCGGATCCACGGATGCCGGCTGGGCCGCGGGCAGAATCGCCCGCCCGTTCTGGACCGGCCCGGCGGCCGCGGTTCCTGCGGCGAGCGCGACCGCCATCGCCCCGCCAGCCTTCATCATCAGGTGTGTCATTTGGTTCTTCTCCATGTCAGACGCACATCGGATGTGCCTTCTGAAGGGTCCGGGCACCTTGCCCGGAGGCTCCCTCTCCCCCTCTCTGCGGTCAGAGGGCGGATCTCTCATCAACAACCCCCAAAAAAGCCAACTCCGGGATTCCGGCCGGCTCCCCTCCGGCGACTCGGCGAATCCGGGCGGCGGGCCGGTTCGAACCCCCGGACGACCCGCCCCCCACCCGAGGACCCGCCATGCCGACTCCCTGCGTGCACCTTGCCCTGCCCCTCCTGCTGCTGAACTGCCCCACGCCCCCCATCGCGACCGACGCCCCTCAGGAGCCCGCCCCGCAGGTCGTCCGCGTCGAGGGAGATCCCGACGCCCTCCGCGTCATCCGGGATGGGGAGCGGTACCGGGCGGGCGACTCGTTCACCGAGGCCGCCCTCCCCGAGGGGTACCCCGCCCCGACGCACCCGGAGGCGGTCGAGATCAAGACCTACCCCCCCGTCCGTCGGGCCCAGGTCTCCGGGCCTCGCGGCTCGAACCCGTCGCCCGCCCGGGGCTTTTTTCCCCTCTTCAACCACATCAAGAAGCACGACATCGCGATGACCGCCCCCGTCGAGATGATCCTCGCCGGTGAGGGGCTCCCCCAGCCCGAGGGCGACGCCCTCGACACGCACACCAACGAGCAAGGCCAGGGTTGGACCATGTCCTTCCTCTACCGAACGCCCGACCTCGGCCCGACCGGGACCGACGCGGGCGTCGAGATCATCGATGCGCAGGCCGTCACGGTCCTCGCGCTCGGCGTGCGCGGTCGTCTCGACGAGGCGGCCACCCAGGCGGGCCTGACCCGCCTGATGGCGTGGATCGAGTCCGACGGGCGCTTCGAGATCGCCGGACACGCCCGGACCCTCGGCTACAACGGGCCGTACGTCCCCCGCGACCTCCAGTGGTGGGAGATCCAGATCCCCCTCCGCCCGATCGAGGCCGAATCGGGGGATCCGACCGGAGACTGACCCACGCCCTCAACGCCCGCGCAGGCGGCGCTCGAAGAGGCGGAAGACCCGGCGATACTCGTCGAGCCAGCTGCTCGCCTCCGTGAAGGAGTGCGGCTCGAGGGGGTACATCGCAACCTCCCAGTCCTCCTTGCCAAGCTCGATCAGACGCTGCGCCAGTCGCACGGTGTCCTGAAAGACGACGTTGTCATCGAGCATCCCGTGGCAGATCAGCAGCGGGTCCGCCAGTCCCTCGGCGTGCTCGATCGGGCTGGACCGCTCGAACGCCTCGGGGTCCAGCTCCGGAGTGTTGAGGATGTTGGAGGTGTACCCGTGGTTGTAGTGGGCCCAGTCGGTCACCGGACGCAACGCGGCCCCGCAGGCGTAGGTCTCGGGCTCCAGAAAGAGCGCCATAAGCGCCATGAACCCGCCGTATGACCCGCCGTAGATCCCGACCCGCTCCGGATCGACCCCGTGCGTGCGCACCATCCAGTCGATCCCGTCGGCGAAGTCCTCCAGTTCCGGGCGTCCCATGTTGCGGTAGATCGCGGTGCGCCAGTCTCGCCCGTACCCCGCCGAGGCGCGGAAGTCCATGTCGATGACCACGTACCCGAGGTAGGCGAGCATGGAGTGGAACATCTGCTCGCGGAAGTAGTACGGCCATTCGTCATCGGAGTTCTGGGTGTACCCGGCGCCGTGCACAAAGACCACGCCCGGGCGTCCCTCACCCTCCCAGGCGCCCTCCACCTGGTAGACCTTGGTCCAGATCATCTCGCCGTGCGCGCCCTCGATCGGGATCAGCGCCGGCTCGACCCAGGGGATCGACGCGTACGCCTCGCTCACGGTGTCGGTCAACGCCACCACGTCGCCCGTCTCCACTTCGCCCACGAAAATCTCCGGGGGGTGGATCGCGCTCGAGGCGGTGTACAGCACCCGCTCGCCGTCAGGCGAGAGGTGAAACGAACTCACCGAGCCCGCGTGATCCGTCACACGTTCCACGGGGCCCGCCCCGTCGACGCCGACGCGGTACACCTGGTACTCAATCGGGCGTTCCCGGTTTGCCCGGAAGTACAGCCACGCGCCGTCGGGTGACTCCGCGACGTCCGAGGCTTCCCAAGCCCCCGCCGCGAGCACGCGCACCTCTCGGGTCTCCGGGTCCCATGCGAACAGATCGGCGTGCCCGCGTTCCTCAGAGAGGTACCAGAGCGTCGAGCCGTCCCGGAGCCAATCGAACTCGTTGAACCGCCACCCGATCCAGGCCTCATCGCGCAGGTGGTGGACCGGCTCAAGCCCCGGCGTCGGCGCGTCGGGGTCCACGATCGCGATCCACCGGTCCTTGTTGTCGTCGGACCGGAGCATCACCCCCGCCATCGAACCGTCCGGGCGCCAACGCACGTTCAGGACGCTCACCGAACGCGGCTTGCCTCCACCGCCCTGCGCCTGGTCATCCTCGGCGTCCTCACCTACCTCCGCCTCCTCGGCCTCTTCCGCAGTCGCCCCCTTCTCCTCGCCCGGATCGGGCGTGTCGTCCGCCTCGTCCCGCTCCCGCAGCCATGCGAGCGGGTCCTCCTTGATCGTGGGCAGCCCGTCGCGCTTCAGCTCGACCCACGTCTCCTTCTCCAGATCGAGCAGGAAGATCCGGTCGTCCCGTCGCGACTCCTCCCCCACCTTCGGACGGACGTTGACCGTCTCCACGTACCCCGTCTCCGTGACGTACTTGGGCATCTCGTCCCGTTTGTCACCCCGGATGGGCCTGGCCCCGACAACGATCATCCACCGACCGTCCGGGGAGAGATGGCGGCGTCGCTCCTCGAGCCCCACGGGCAGGTAGAACGGTCCGGGCACGTCCGACCGATCGATCTCACGCAACGCCCGCCGGCGATCATCGCGCTCTTCACGGGACGCACGGTGCTCGCGCAGCACGTCGAAGAACCGCTCCTGCTGCTCGTCGAGGTACTCGCGCTTTCCGTCACGCTTCTCGCGGGCCTCCTCCGGCGTCGGGGCGAACCGGACCTCCGCCGGCTCCCATTCCAGCCCGGAGTCAAGATCCCGGACGAGGAGCTTGCCGCTCCGCCAGAACCGGACCTGACGCTCGTTGCGCATGAACGCCGGGCTCGATTCGCTCGCCCGGGTCCGCGTCAGCTGACGCTCCGAGCCGGTGGTGAGATTGCGCACGAAGAGGTCCCCGTCCCGGGCGAAGACCTTCGCGCCCCGATCGCTCCGCCAGTCCCCCCCGCGGACGTCCACGCCGCTCAGACGCTCGTCCTCCACGCGGACCGCCTCCCCGCCCCGGGCGTCGACCCGGTAGAGGTCACGCAGGTCCGAGTCCTCCCGCTGCCGACTGAAGTAAACCGACGCCCCATCATCTGACCAGTACGCGCGCTCCGGCGAGCGGGCAATCCACGCCGGATCGCGCATGATCAGTTCGAGCGTGATGCCGTGGGTATCGGCGCCCACCTCGCTCTCCGGTCCGCCGAGGGCCGACGCCGCCACCAACAGACAGACCAGAGCGCCGATTCGTCTTGGGATGCACATGGAGCGAGCGTACTCACCCCCTCCGCGAGGGGTCAACGCTGCGGGACCGGGGGTGGCGATACCATCTGCAGACCCCGAAGGAGGCGCAGCGTGCCGCACACCAGACCCCTGCCCCGCGTCATCGCGGGCGCCCCCAGCCACAACCTGACGCTCTACCACCAGACCCGGTTTCAGTGCGGGGATCCTTCCGCGCTCGTCCTCTTCCCAGACCAACGGGGCAAGACGCTGATCATCCGGGACATCGAGGCGGATCGGGCGCGGGCCCAGACCGACGCGGCGCGGGTGCTCGTTCCCGCCGACCTCACGCCGGCGGGGGGCCTCGCCGCCGAGCGGGAAACCGCGACGGCCCAGGCCCTCGCCGAACTGCTCATCCGGGAGGATGAGACCACCGTGCTCGCGGACCGGACCTTCCCGCTCGTCTACGCCGAAGCGTTGCGGGAGCGGGGCGTCGCCATCGAGTACGACCCGGAGATGGGCGTCCGTGAGCGTCGGGCCAAGGACGAGCAGGAGATCCGCTGGCTGCGCGAGGCCCAACGCGCCACCGAGTCCGCGATGGAACTTGCCTGCACGACCATCGCGCGCGCCACCCCGAACGCCGAGGGCGTCCTCCAGCACGAGGGCGCCGACCTGACCAGCGATCGCGTGCGGACGATGATCGACATCCACCTGCTCCGGATGGGGTACACCAATGGACTGTGCATCGTCGCCTGCGGCGCCGAGGGGGGCGACTGCCACAACCGGGGAGAGGGCCCGATCCGGACCGGGACGAGCGTCATCGTGGACATCTTCCCGCAGAACCGCGAGACGCTCTACAACGGCGACTGCACGCGCACGGTCGTGCACGGCGAGGTCCCGGACGACCTCCGGCGTGCGCACGAGGCGGTGGTCCGGGCCAAGGCCGCCGCGACCACCGGCGTCAACGCCTCCGTCACCGCCGACAGCGTCCACCAGGCGACGATCGCCAGCCTGAAGAAGGACGGGTACCGCGTCTGCGCCCCGGTGGACGTGACCTCGGAGACGGAGTTCGCCATGGTCCACGGTACCGGGCACGGGATCGGGCTGGAGGTCCACGAGCAGCCCCTCATCGACCGGGGTGGACCCGCCCTGGTCGAGGGCGACGCCCTGACCATCGAGCCGGGCCTCTACGCCCGTGCGATCGGGGGCGTCCGGGTGGAGGACATGGTGATCGTCACCCCGGAGGGCTGCGAGAACCTCAACACCCTGCACGAAGGCCTGGATTGGGCATAGGCACGAAAGGGCCCTCGGACCGGGCAGGCTCGCCTGCTACCTTCACGTGCAACTGACCGCCCGCCGGCGCGTAGAACAAGGGTTCTCACGCGCTCATCTGTTCCTGCACGGAGGTTCCCGATCGATGTCACGTCCCCGCTCCCGGATCACCGCCGCGGCGATCGCCGCCCTCACCATGTCCGCCGGCGCCGCCCTCGCCGGTGATGATCTCCCCGCCTTCGAGAAGGTCTCGGACGGGTACAAGAAGGTCGTCTCCACCGCGGAGGGCAAATCCCTTCTCGGCGTCTGGACGCGCGAGCGGGACGCCCAGGTCCTGGCCGAGATCCCCAAGAGCATGATCGGCAAGCGGTTCTATATGGTGCCCACGATCGTCTCGGGGTTCACCACCGCGGGCACCGCCACCCAATACGCCGTTCCCGGCGCCGCGGGCACCCGCCAGGTCTACTGGAAGAAGTACGACAAGAAGCTCGCGCTCATCGAGCCGAACATGGACTCCCGGTCCAGCGGCGACTCCGAATCCAAGGCCGCGACCAAGCGCGTGTACACCGACCGCGTCCTCCTGACCGTCCCCATCATCGCCAAGGGGCCGAGCGGGGGCTACGTCGTGGACATGGACAAGATGCTCCTCGGCGGCGCCAACGCGTTCTTCGGCAACTACCTGCGCGGCGCCAACACCGGCCTCACCGAGCTGGCCATGTGCAAGGCCTTCCCCAAGAACGTCGAGGTCCGCTTCCGCCTCCCCCGCGCCGGCGGCGCCCTCACCGAGGTCCACTACTCCCTCGGCATGCCCGACAAGTCCCCCGGCTTCAAGCCCCGCGAAGCGGACCGGCGCGTCGGCTTCTTCTACACCAACTACACCGACCGGGCCAAGAACGACGGCGAGTCCCAGATCATCCGGTACGCCCACCGCTGGAACCTCGAGAAGCGCGATCCCAAGCTCCGGATGAGCCCCCCCAAGGAGCCCATCGTCTACTACATCGAGCACACGACCCCCATCCGGTACCGGCGCTGGGTCCGCGAGGGCATCCTCGCCTGGAACAAGGCCTTCGAGCAGATCGGGATCATCAACGCCATCGAGGTCCGCCAGCAGGACGCCCAGACGGGCGCCTACATGGACATCGACCCCGAGGACATCCGTTACTCCTTCGTCCGTTGGACCAACTCCCACCAGGGATACGCGATCGGCCCCTCCAACGCCCACCCCGAGACGGGTGAGATCTACGAGGCGGACATCGTGATGGACGAGAGCTTCATCTCCGGCTGGGCCAACACCTTCCTCGATGTGGAGCTGGCCCGCGACGCGATGCGCGGCTTCGACGCCGAGACGATCGCCTGGCTCGACGAGAACCCCGAATGGGACCCGCGCGTCCGCCTCGCCGAGCCGAGCCTGCGCCCCGCCGTGCTCGCTTACCGCGAGGCGGTCGCCGAGGGACGCGAGTGGACCGGAGAGGTTCCCCGCACCATGGACCCGGCGCTCTGGATGGACGCGGCGGACCCGACCTCCGCGCCGAGCTTCCGGTGTGAGTGCGCCTCCGCCCAGGCCCTCTCCATCGCGACCCACCGCCTCTCGATGGAGGCCGGCCTCTTCGATGACGACGGGGAGGACGAGGACCGCTCGATGATCGACGGCCTCCCGGAGGACTACGTCGGCCCGCTGCTCAAGGACGTCATCATGCACGAGGTCGGTCACACCCTCGGGCTCATGCACAACTACAAGGGCACCAGCCGCTACACCTTCGCCGAGATCAACAACGGTGAGGACTCCACCCCCATCGGCGTCTCCGTGATGGACTACATGCCCACCAACACGATCGTGGACCACGGGGACCTCGAGCAGGGCGACTGGGCGATGATGGACATCGGCACGTACGACATGTGGGCCATCGAGTGGGGCTACACGTTCGATGACCCGGAGAAGGTCGCCACCCAGGCCGCCGACCCGGACCACTGGTTCATGTCCGACGAGGCCAACTCCACGCCCGACCCGACCGCCAAGACCTGGCTCCTCGGGCGAAACTCCATCGACCAGGCCGAGGCCGACGTCGTGTGGGCGAACTACATGCGCGAGCGGATCGTGGACAAGATCGTCGAGGACGGGGAGTCCTGGTCCAAGGCCCGCACCGCCTACAACAAGACCCTCTGGAAGCAGGCCAGCGCCAACGGCAAGGCCGCCCACTGGATCGGTGGCGCCTACGTCAACCGCTTCCACAAGGGGGACGAGAACGCCCCCGACCCCGTCCGCCCCGTCGAGGTGGACCAGCAGCGCCGTGCGCTCGAGTTCATAATCGACAACGCCTTCGACGAGAACGCCTACTGGCTGACGCCCGAACTCCTGGCCAAGCTCGGCGCGGACCGGTGGTTCGACGCCGGATGGGGCTCGGAGGCGGACCTGCCCGTCCAGGACACCATCCTGGGCGTGCAGTCAAGCGCCCTCACCCAGATCATGAACCCGATGCGCCTGCGCCGGATCATGGACAACGAGGTCCGCACCCCCAAGGGAGAGGACGCCCTGACCATCCCCGAGGTGCTCGGCGCGCTGCGCGACGCGATCTGGGCCGAGAGCGACGGGTCCACCGGACGCTACACCGCCCGCAACCCCATGATCTCTCCCTTCGACCGCAACCTGCAGCGGGAGCACGTCGATCGGCTGATCTCTCTGGCGACGGGCCAGTCCTGGGGGGGCGCCTCCGGACGCACCATGGCGAGCCTCGCCCGCCAGGAACTGCGTGACATCCGCGCCTGGATCAACGAGGCCTCCACCGTCGAGATGGACTCCTACAGCCGCGCTCACCTGGTTGACACCAAGGAACGCATCGACCGGGCGCTCGACGCCGCGTACATCCGGCGCGACTGAGCCGATGTGACCAGACCCTTCGCCACCCCCGTCCGGACCTCCGGGCGGGGGTGTTTCGTTGCGCTCTCAGCCGAGCATGTCCTTGATCGCCCCGACCATCTTGTCGCACCCTTCGAAGACTTCGCTGACGCGGCTGGCCGACATGTAGCAGGGGGTCGAGACAATCCGGTTCGCCTCGTCGATCACGACCCCGGTGGGCTCGCGCGGCTCGTGCACCGCCCCGAGCTGCTCCAGCCCCCCCGCCGTCCCCTCGTCCGTCCCGATCGTCAGGTGGGGGTGCAGCTCCTTTCCGAAGACGGCCGCGCCGACCGCGGGTGCGATGCACGCGAACCCGATCGGACGCCCCGCGCCGTGCGCTTCCTTGAGTACCCGGGCTACATCGGGGTCAACCGAGCAGCTTGGCCCGTCCACCGCGAAGGTGCAGAGGTTCTTCGCCGCTCCGAACCCACCGGGCAGGACGATCGCGTCGTAGTCCGAACCCTTCACGTCCTTGAGGCTGGTGATCTCACCGCGGGCGATCCGCGCGGCCTCCCGGAGCACGCTGCGCCGCTCCCCGGTGGGCTTCTGCGTCAGATGATCAACCGTGTCGAACTCACGGTCCGGCGCCAGGCAGGCGTAGGTATCGCCCCGCTTGTCGATCGCGTGCAGGCAAGCGACCGCCTCCTGAATCTCGGCGCCGTCGAACACGCCGCACCCGCTCAGGATCACACCAAACTTCGCCATGGTTCGTCCTCCTCGGGCGAGTCTATGGCACAGAAAGGCGGAGGACGATCGCTGGACCGCCCCCCGCCCGGGTCTGGTTCAATCTCAAGGGCTCTCCCCCCGCACCGGGGGCTTACCACCGTCCGTTGGCGCCCCGCCGACCCCGCGGGGCTCGCCAGGTCTTCTGCACGTGGATCCGCCCGGGTCGCCAGACCGGCTGGGGCGGGCAGACCTCCACGACGACGCGCGCCGGCGTCGGGGGAATGACCTTCATCACCAGGCAGTCCCCCTCGTACCACGTCACCACCCGGTGCGTCCCCGAGGACCACCCCACGGAAGGACGATGGCGACGCCCCACACGCACATACACCTTTTCGTTCGCGCCCCATGCCTGGTAGCCCAGGCGCCGGAACCGGGCCGCGATCTCGTCGCGCACGAACGTGTAGTTCCGCAGCGCGAACCGGTGACTCCCGATGCGCAGCGTCCCCGCGTGGGTGGCGTCGACGACGGGCTGGCGGGCCGAAGGGCCACGGTGTCGGCGCCCCTCGCTCGCGTTCGCACCCTGCGCGAACCCGGCGAGGGCCGTGCTCGCGACGATGACACCCAGCGCGCCGAGTCGTTGTCCGGTCTTGGTCCGCATGGTGGACCTCCTTGCTTCTTTGAACCACGTGCCGAGCCGGCGGGGGCGCGCCTTCCCGCCGGCCCGGAGGACGCAACCCGCGTCCCGAGGCCCAGCCGCCCCCGAAATATGTTTGCTGACACAAACATAGAAAAAACGCCCCTACGGACCCGGAAACGCCCCTGAATGGAACCGAACCAGCCACTTTCCGAACACTTCTGGGAGAAATCCGCCACTTTTGTGTCATACGGGGGCCTGAAGAGCGGTTCTCCTCGGAGTGAAGGGGGCCGACCCCGGCCCCTGCAGGAGCATGACCATGGCACACGCCAAGCCCAACGCCAGCATGGACGCCACCCTGGTGACCTGCCCGAAGCCGGATGACTTCTCCCCCCTCGAGGCCGCGATCATGGACGCGTGCAACGAGATGCACGAGGCGCGGGAGCAGGGCGACGCGCAGGGCGCCTCGCGCGTCCGGACGCTGCTCATGAAGCTCGTCGATCGGTATGACGAGGCCGACGCCGAGGGTCACCCCAACGCGGCCTGGGCCCGCCCCAACCAGCGTGCCCTGGCGCTGAGCGCCTGCGGCGAGGTGGAGCGAGCCGTCGAGGCCGAACTCATCGCCCTCAAGTACGCCGACACCCCGCGTCGGCGTGAGATCAGCCTGGGGAACCTCGCCGACCGGTGCATCCGGCTCGGACGTTACGAGGAGGCCGTCCGCTTCTTCCTCCAGGCCCGCCAGGCGGCGCCCGAGAGCGTGCCCGTCATGCTCACCGGGGCGCAGGCCCTCTTCCTCCTCGGGCACGCGGACGCCGCGAACAACATTTTCGCCGCCTTCCTCGACCGCCCGGAGATGCTCGCCCCGGGGACGGAGCTGACCGCCTACCTCGATTGCGAGACGCGCCTGCGTGAGATGGCCCTGGACCTGCCCGCCCTACGGGAGCTGATGGTCCGCTGGAACCGTTCCCGCCCGGCGTAGCGCCGCCGCGTGCCCGGACGTGAACCACCGACTCAAGCACCTCGACCGGAAGGGGTCGATCATGAACGCCAACGACCAAGAACGATTCTGGCAGCTCTACGAGAAGCAGGCGAGACCCGCGCTGATGCGGGCCTGCCGCAGCGCCTCGCGCCGCCTGACGAGCGGAACGATGGACGCCGGCGACATGGGCTCATGGATCGACCAGCGTGTCTGGCGCCTGCTCGAGAAGCAGGCCGCCCCCCTCTTCGACAACGACCCCACCCCCGAAGAGGCGATCGAGCGGGTCGTGAACTCGGCGAGCCTGCTCGCCCGCTGGGCGTACATGGCGATGTCCCGGAAGCACTTCCGGCGCGCCGAGCGTCAGCGGACCTACCTCAACAGCATGTCCCGCGCCGAACGCCTCTCGATGGTCAGCGACGCGGGCGGCTCCTTCGAGGAGACCGAGCAGATCAAGGATGATCTGGCCCAGATCGCCAAGAGCCTGGGGACCAGGACGAGCGCCCAGCTCGCCGCCTCCTGGCCCGAGAAGAGCGAACGCAACCGCATCGCGATGGCCCTCGGCGTCACGGACAAGGAGACCGACGAGTTGATCGACCGCGCCACCAGCGGCGACATGAAGGAAAACACCGTGCAGCAGATGCGAAGCCGCGCCCGGAAGCGCGCCGCGGAAGTTCTCGCCGAGGCCCGTCGGCACGCGACCCTGATCATGGCGATCGCCGGGCTTTCCGTCTTCTCGCTGGCGACCTCTCCCGCCCGGGGCGGGGAGCAATCCGGCGGACGGCGCGGCGGGATGACCGCACCCGCCATGTTTGACGTCACCGCCAAGGGTGGTGAGCAGTCCGGCGGGCGCGGCGGCATGGTCGCCCCCACCCTCTCGCTTCTGGCCAAGGGAGGCGAGCAGTCCGGCGGACGGGGCGGCTGAGCCCTCTTCAACCGACCACCCCCCAACGCCCCGGTGGCCCTGTCCGCCGGGGCGTTTCGTCGCTAGTCCGCGCTCTTGAACTCGCCGACCAACGCCTCGAGCGTCGCCTTCGCGTCCCCGAAGATCATCGTGGTGTTCTCCCGGAAGAAGAGCGGGTTCTCCACCCCCGCGAACCCGGATCGCAGCGACCGCTTGAGGACAAAGACGTTCCGCGCCCGGTCCACCTCCACGATGGGCATCCCGTAGAGCGGGCTCGAGGGCTCCTCCTTCGCGTCCGGGTTGACCACGTCGTTCGCGCCGATGACCAGGGCGACATCCACCGTCTCCATCGACGGGTTCACGTCGTCGATCTCCGCGAGCTGCTCATAGGGCACGTTCGCTTCCGCCAGCAGCACGTTCATGTGCCCCGGCATGCGCCCTGCCACCGGGTGGACCGCGAACCGGACCTCGCACCCGTTCGCCTCGAGCAGGTCGGCCAGCTCCTTCACCGCGTGCTGCGCCTGGGCGACCGCCATGCCATACCCGGGCACGATCACCACATTCGAGGCGGCCTCCAGGACGTAGTACGCCTCCCCCGCCCCCATCGAACGGGCTTCCCGACGCTCCCCTTGCTCCCCCGCGCCTTGCGTCGTCACGGCGCCGAACCCGCTGAAGAGCACGTTCGTCAGGCTCCGGTTCATTGCCAGGCACATGATCCGTGTCAGGATGATCCCCGAAGCGCCCACGAGCGCCCCGACGATGATGAGCAGGAGGTTGTTGGTCGCGAACCCCGCGGCGCAGGCCGCCAGGCCTGAATAGCTGTTCAGCAGCGAGATGACAACGGGCATGTCCCCGCCCCCGATCGGGATCACCGCCGCCACGCCCAGCACAAAGCTGAGCCCGATGCACACCGGGAGCACCCAGGCCTCTTCCGGGTTCATCACCAGCAGCACGCCCGCGCCGACCACCACAAGCAGCAGCAACCCGTTGATCAGGTTCTGGCCCTTGTAGAGGATCGGACGCGTCGAGATGACCCCGGCGAGCTTGCCGAACGCGACAAGGCTCCCGGTGAACGTCACGCCCCCGATGAGCACCGCGAGGAAAATCGTTGCGCTCACGAACGCCCCGCTGCCCCCCCCGAACGCGCCGAGCAGTTCGGTCAGCGAGAGGGACGTCTCGGACAGGTCCCCCGCCGTTCCCGCCCGCGCCGAGCGGTACGCCTCCGCCGCCCGCTGGAAGGTCCCCCACCCGACGAGCAGGCTCGCGGCGCCCCCGAACCCGTTGAAGATCGCCACCATCTCGGGCATCGAGGTCATCTTCACGAGGCGAGCCGCGGGGATCCCCACGATCACCCCCACCAGCAGTCCCCCCGCGACGTAGAGCAACGCGTCGGGCGAGGCGCCCGCGACACCGTCCAACGCCTCGGGCGTCAGCCCGCGGCGTTCTTCGAGAATCGTCACCAGCGTCCCCAGCACCGCGGCCCCCATGCCGGCCGCGGAAACGAGGTTGCCCCGGCGCGCCGTCTCCGGGCGCCCCAGCATCCGCAGGCCGAGAATGAACCCCACGCCCGAGAGCACGAACAGGATGGTGGCCAACGCCTCCACGCCCTAGCTCCCCTTCTTCTTGAACATCGCCAGCATCCGGTCGGTCACGAGGTACCCCCCCACCACGTTGACCGCGGCGAACCCGACCGCGGCCGCCGCGATCCCCAGCCCGAGGGGCGATCGCGCCTGGCTGGCCACGAGCATGGCGCCGATCAGGGTGATCCCGCTGATCGCGTTCGATCCGCTCATGAGGGGCGTGTGGAGCTGCGCCGGGACCTTCCGGATCAGCTCCAGCCCGAGGAACATCGCGAGGATGAAGACAAAGGCGAGGATCTGGAATCGTTCCATGGGCTACTCCGCCTCCGCCAGGCCCAGACGCTCCCGGATCATCGGGTGCACCACCTGACCGGCGTGGGTGATCAGCGTGGAGGCGACGATCTCCCGCTCGAGATCGAGCGCGACCTCCCCGGTCTCTTTGTCCCGGATCTCCTCGACGAAGGCGGCCAGGTTGTTGGCGTACATCCGGCTCGCGTCGATCGCCACCATCGCCGGGTAGTTCCGCATCGCGAGGACGCGTACCCCGTCGATCTCCACCTCCTGGTCCGCCCGGGAGCCCTCGACGTTCCCCCCGCTCTCCACTGCGTAGTCCACCACCAGCGAGCCGGGACGCATCCTTGAGAGCATCTCACGCGTCACCACCACGGGGGCGGGACGCCCGAAGAGCTGGGCCGTCGTGATCACGATGTCCGCCGCGGCGCACCGCTCGCTCAGCGCCTCCTGCTGACGGCGTTTCTGCTCCTCGGTCAGTTCCTTCGCGTACCCGCCCTCGGTCTGCCCGGTGTCCCCCAGGTCGATCTCCACGAACCGGGCCCCGAGCGATTCGACCTGCTCCTTCACCACCGGTCGGGTGTCGAACGCCTCGACCCGGGCCCCGAGCCGCTTGGCCGTCGCGATCGCCTGCAGCCCGGCCACGCCCGCCCCGATGACCAGCACCCGCGCCGGCTGGATCGCCCCCGAGGGGGTCACCATCATCGGCAGCGCCTTGCCCAGACGCTCCGCCGCCAGAAGCACCATGTAGTACCCCGCGATCGAGTGCTGGCTCGAGAGGGCGTCCATCTTCTGCGCGATCGTGGTGCGTGGCATCATCTCGACGCTCAGCGCGCTCACCCCCCGCTCGGCGAGGGTCATCAGCAGCGCCTCCTCCCGGAACGGGTCGAGAAAGCCCATCAGCACGCTCCCCGAAGGGAGTTGCGAGGCCTGGTCCCTCGAAGGCGCCCGCACCGCGAGAACCACGTCCGCCTTCTCAAAGGCGAATCGCCGGTCCGGGGCGATCTCCGCCCCCGCCTCCCGGTACAGCTCGTCCCCCCAGAAGCAGGGTTCGCCGATGTCGGACTCGACGACCACGCTCGCGCCGCCCTTGACCAGACGGGCCACCGATTCGGGCGTCATCGCGACGCGCGTCTCCCCGTGATCGATCTCTCGAGCCGCCGCGATCCGCATCGTCCGTGATCCCTCGCCGGGCAGGTTCCAAGTCCGCCATGGTATCCGAGATTTGTGGGAAGCAACCGCCGCCGGCTGGCGTTGTTTCCCCGGACGGACCAGAACCAGCCAGAACCCACCCCGGAGCCCCCCCCAGATGAACAGACGCAATCTGAGCCCTTCCCTCGCCCTGGCGGGCGCCCTGACCTCGCTGACCCTCCTGGCGGGCGCCGCCCAGCCCGAGTCCCGCCCCCCGTCGGGGGCGGCCCAGGCGGACGTTGAACAGATCCTCCCGGAGGAGCCGCTTGAGGTGGGCGCCCAGGCGCCGAACTTCAAGCTCCGGAACGCCGGGGGCGACTGGGTCGATCTCGAGTCCACGCTTCAGCGCGGCCCGGTGGTGCTCACCTTCTACCGCGGGGTCTGGTGCCCCTACTGCAACAACGAACTCCAGAGCCTCGAACGCGTGCTCCCCCAGATCCACGAACTCGGCGCCACCGTGCTTGCGCTCTCCCCGGAGACCCGCGAGCACGTCCAGGAGAACCTCGAGAAGAACAAGCTCTCCTTCGAGCTGCTCTCGGATGACGACAACCGCACCGCCAAACGCTACGGGCTGGCCTTCACCCTCGACGAACGCACCGTCGATCGGTACGAGGGGTACGGCATCGACGTCGCGACCCACAACGGGACCGGCAAGCACGAGCTGCCCATCCCCGCGACCTACGTCATCGACTCCAACGGCGTCATCCGCTTCGCCTTCGTGGACGAGAACTACAAGAAGCGGGCGAAGCCCAAGGACATCCTCAAGGCGCTCGAGGCCATCAACGCGGAACAGGACGCCGACGACTGACCCCGCTCACGCCTTCCCCGGACTCCCCCCCCAAGACCACCGCCCCCGCCCCGCGCGGGGGCGTGGTCGTTTTGCGCCGGGTTCGCGCGGTGCTCAGGGACGCACACGGTCCCACTGCTTCTGCATGCGTTTGGGGGAGACCGGCTCGCTGGTCCCCAGCTCCTGGGCGAAGAGCGAGACGCGCAGCTCCTCGATCATCCACCGGAACCGATCCAGCTCGGGGTCGTCCGTGCCGTCGATCTCGTGCTTCTCGCGCCGCTCATCGTGCCTGGCCCACCAGGCCCGGACCTCGCGGGTCCACTCGGCGTCCCGCGCCGGCCCCACCGTCCGGAGCTTCTCGAGCCGCTTGAGCATCGCCCGCAGATAGCGCGGGAAACAGCGCAGCCGATCCCACTCGGTGGCGCCCAGGAAACCGGGCTGGAGGAGCCGGGCCAGCTGCTGGCGCATGTCCGCGACCGCGTGGGCCCAGGCCGGAACCCTCGCCTCATCCAGACGCCCGGCGACCTCGTTCCCCAGCGCCAGGATGGCGTCCGCCACCGTGCAGACCTCATCCACCGCGTTCCCGATCGCGTTCCAGCCGTCGTCCACCCGCTCGACGAACGCCTCCCGCGTGCGCACCCAGGGTCGGGCGCCCACGAAGGCCCGCCCGGCGATCACGAGCATCAGGTCCGAGCGGAGCTGCTCCCCCGGACCGATCGGGGCGTAGAGCATCGAGAGGCGGTCGATCCCGGGCAGGTGGGACTCGCGGTATTTCATCTCGTCCCGAAGGTGATGCACGTAGAGTCGCGCCAGCCCGCGGCGCATCGCCCGCGTGGCGCTCTCCTTCGTTTCGTAGAGACGCAGGCAGACACGCCCGTCCAGGTCCGCCAGCGCCGGGTACCCGCGCAGCGTGCGCCCATCCCGGCTGACCTCGACCGACTCGGGCAGCTCGTCCAGGTCCCAGTCCGTGAGGTCGTCGCGTCGGAACGTGTCCCCCGCCGCCGCCGCGAACCCGGCGCGCACCTTCACCCCAAGCTCCTGCTTCAGACGACCCAGGTCGCGCCCCTCCCCGAGCGTCTTGCCCGACTCGTCCACCACGCGGTAGTTCATCGTCAGGTGCGGGTCGAGCTGGTCGAGCCGGAAGTCCTCCGGGCGGATGGACACCCCCGCCCGTCGCCCAAGGGCCTCGGCGACTTCCTCGCTCATGGTGCGTGCGCCGGGCGTCAGCGTCGCCGCAAGCTCCCTCGCCACCGCCTGCGCGTCGAACGGGCGGCGCAGCGGCTTGGGGAGCGAGCGGATCATCGCCGCGATCTTCTCTTCACGCAGGCCGGGCACCACCCAGTCGGTCTGCTCGCGTCGGACCTGCCCCAGCGACTCGACCGGGATCTGCAGCGTCGTGCCGTCCCGGGCGTCGCCGGGCTGGTAGAGGTAGTCCAGCTCGAGCGCCCGCCCATCGACCTCGATCGCGTCAGGGAACCGCTCGGGAGAGGCGTCGCGCGGGTCCCCGATGACCAGGTCCTCCCGGGTCATCCGGATGACGTCCCGGTCCTTCGCCTCCGTCTTCTTGAGCCACCGCTCGAAGGTCTGGCCGGAGTAGACATCGCGCGGCAGGCGTTTGTCGTAGAACGCGTAGCGGGCCTGCGCGTCGCCGAGAATGTCCCGGCGACGGGCGCGTTCCTCCAACTCCTGCAACTCCGAGACCAACGCCCGGTTGTGCGCCAGCGTGCGTGACCGGCTCGCGTACTCCCCTTCGACCAGGGCATGGTGGATGAACAGCTCGCGGCTGCTCGCCGGATCGATCGGGCCGTAGTGCACCCGCTTCCGGGGGATCACCTCCAGCCCGAGCAGCGTGACCTTCTCGAAAGCGAGCACGCGGGCGGTGCGTTCATCCCAGTGCGGTTCCGAGTGCGTCCGCTTCACGAGGGCCGACCCGACCGACTCGATCCACTCCGGCTCGATCCGGGCGACGCACCGGGCGTAGGTCCGGGTGGTGCGCACGATCTCGGCGCTCATGATCCACTTGGGCTTGGCCTCGAACTGCCCCGAGCCGGGGAAGATGTGGAACCGCCCTCCCCGGACCCCCTCGTACTCGAACCCGTCCCCCTTCTTCCCCACGCTCGTGAGCAAGCCCGTGAGCAGGGCCCGGTGGATCCGGTCGTAGTCCGCGTCGGCATGCTTCGGCTGGGCGCCCATGTCGAGCGCGAGCGCCCGAACCTGGCGGTAGACCTCCCGCCACTCCCCCAGGCGTCTCACCGAGAGAAAGTTCTGGCGGCAGGCCTTCTCGAGCTTGCTGCGCGACAGGCTCTTGCTCTGCGCGTGGTAGAACTCCCAGATCTTCAGGTACTCCAGGAAGTCGGAGCGCTCGTCCCGGAAGCGCTCGTGAGCCGCGTCCGCCTGATCGCGTTTGTCCATGGGGCGGTCGCGGGGATCCTGCGAGGCCAGGGCGCTGGCGATGATGAGCACCTCGCGCACGCAGTCCTCGTCACGGGCCGCGAGGATCATCCTGGCGATCCGGGGGTCGATGGGCAGGCGGGCCATCTCCCGTCCGATGGGGGTCAGCTCGTTCTCGTCCGTGATGGCGCCCAGCTCGCGCAGGGTCTCGTACCCGTCACGGATGAGGCGGGCGTCGGGCTGCTCGACGAAGGGAAAGTCCTCCGGGCGCCCGAGCCGGAGAGCCGCCATCTGGAGCACGACACTGGCCAGGTTCGTGCGCAGGATCTCGGGCGGGGTGAACGCGTCGCGGGCCTTGAAGTCTTCCTCGGAGAACAGACGCACGCAGACGCCCGGCGCGACGCGCCCGCACCGACCCGCCCGCTGGTTGGCGCTCGCCTGGGAGATCGGCTCGATCTCCAGGCCCTGGACCTTCGAGCGTGCGCTGTACCGGCTGAGGCGCGCCGTTCCGGGATCGACCACCGCCCGGATCCCGGGCACGGTCAGCGAGGTTTCGGCGACGTTCGTCGCGATGACCACCCGCCGCCCCCGGTGCGCCCTGAAGACCCGCTGCTGATCCTGCGGCGAGAGCCTCGCGTAGAGCGGGAGGATCTCCGTCCCCCCCTGTCCCAGGTAGCGCTTGCGCAGAGCCTCGGCGGTCTCCCGGATCTCCCGCTCGCCGGGCATGAAGACGAGCACATCCCCCGGGCAATCGCGCTCGCACTCGTCGATCGCCCGCCCGACCGCGTCGTACAGATCGGGGGTCTCCTCGGTGACGGCCTCCGGATCGAGCAGGGGGCGATAGCGGACGTCCACCGGGTAGGTGCGCCCCGAGACCTCGATGATCGGCGCCGGTCCGGAGCCGAGGTCAAAGTGCTGGGCGAAGCGCTCCGGGTCGATGGTCGCGCTCGTGACGATCACCTTCAGATCCGGACGGCGCGGGAGCAGGTTGCGCAGGTACCCGAGCAGGAAGTCGATGTTGAGGCTCCGCTCGTGCGCCTCGTCGATGATGATCGTGTCGTACTGGTTGAGATGCCGATCGCCCTGCGTCTCGGCGAGCAGGATCCCGTCCGTCATCAGCTTGACAAGCGATTCGGGAGAGGCCTGGTCCCCGAAGCGGACCTTGTAGCCCACGACGCCGCCCAGCTCAACCTTCAGCTCCTCGGCGACGCGCGCCGCGACGGAGCGGGCCGCGATGCGCCGCGGCTGGGTGTGCCCGATGGTCCGGTCCACACCCCGCCCGAGATCGAGACAGATCTTGGGCAGCTGGGTCGTCTTGCCCGAGCCGGTCTCGCCGCAGAGCACGACCACCTGATGATCGCGGATCGCGGCGCTGATCTCGTCGCGCCGCTGGCTGATGGGCAGCTCTTCGGGGTAGGTGACGCTCGGGGCCAGGTCGCGACGTCGACGCCAGAGCGTGGCCGAGGTCTCGATGTCCCGCTCGATCGCCCGACGGATCGACGTCGCCTCGCCCCGACGCAGCATCCCCCGCACACGGGCGCGCAGGCGCCCCCGATCGGCGGGGAGGGCCCGCTCGATCTGTCGGGCGAGGTCGTCGGGGATGGCGATCCGGTCTCGGGCCATGGACCCGAACCGTAGGGAGGGCGCACGAAAGAGGGGCGGGCCATCCCTGGTCCCGCCCCTCCACAAATGGCTGGGTCGCCCGCTTACTCCGTCGGGACGAACGCGAAGGAGTCGTCCTCGATGGGCACGTTGATCCGCACGTTCTCGTACTGGGTCAGCGTACGCCCCGCGAGCGGGGAGTGCTCGATGATGCGGAAGGGCATCCGGACACCGAAGACGTCGCGGTAGTCCTCGAAGGTCGTGACGACGGGGACCGATCCGTTCTCCAGGTCGAAGGTAAAGCCCTCCACCTTGAGCGTGGCGCCGGTCTGCGCGCTGAGGGTGAGGGTGAGCACCGGGGCGTCGCGGGGCGCGGCCTTGACGATGTAGGCCGGCTCCCCCTTGAAGGTCGTCCGCCCGACGATCTCAACGAAGAGGAAGTGGTCACGCAGATCCTGGAAGACGACCGCGGGGTGCTGGAGGCGGGCCTGGGCGAGCGCGTCCCCGTCGAGCGAGTTGAACCCGCCCGTCGTGGAGGCGGTCCAGGCGCCCGTCGCGTCGAGCCCGGAGCTGGTCGACCCGAAGCGCCCGAAGGAGAGGTCGAGGCGGTACCGGTCCTGCCCGGCGAGCAGGGCCTTGGCCGGGCCGCTCACGCCGAGGTTCTCCAGGTAGACGCGTCCGTCGATGCGGATGGCGCCCACCCGCTCGTAGAGGGGCCCGCCCAGCGAGCTGTTGCGCAGGGCCATGAGTTCGTCAAGGGAGGGGATGCCCGGATCGGGGGCGTCGGGGATGCGGGTCAGCTCGTAGTCGGCGCCGTTGACCACGAAGTCGATGGCGCTGGCCACCCCGTCGCCCCGGTCGATGAAGTTGAGGCGGACGTTGATGTCATCCTCGAAGGCCCAGAAGCCCTCCTCGCCGAGCCAGACGAGCGGGTGGGTGTGCTCCCAGGGGATGTGCATCGCCAGCCCGTCATCGGTCCGGATGACCTGCACGGACCCGTTGTAAAGGTCGTAGCGGTACCGCCCGACGACGCCCTGGACCGCCTCGGGAGAGAGGGGGCCCACGCCACCGATCTCGGGCGAGTCCTGGTCAAGGCCCTGGCGGGGGAGGAAGTGCTCGACACCGTTCTGACGGTACCGCATCCCGAGCACACGCCCCTGCTCGTCACGCACGAAGCGGACGCTGATCGAATCGTTGGCGGCGAAGGTCCGCGAGCCGTCCGGGCCGGGGGCGCCCAGGATCGTGGAGCCCTGCCCGGGGATGGTCAGGAAGACGTCCCCCTGCTGGTCGTCCGCGATCAGGTTCACGCCCATCTTGGCGAAGTGGTACGAGCCGCTGATATCGGTCGGGTCCTCGGGCTCCGCGGCGGCGAAGCTCTGGCTGATGTCCTCGAAGAGGGCCCGCCCGACCAGCGAGCCGACCTCGTGGGTCAGCGACGGGTCGGCGGCGTTGGCGAGCACCACGAAGGCCAGGTCCTCGCCCGGCACGACGGTCATCGCGGAGGTTGAGGCGCCGAACACGCCCGCGCGGGAGAAGGCCGTCTGCCCCTCGAACGCGCTGACGCGCCACCCGCGGGCGAAGGACGTCTGGTCATCGATCTCCACCTGAGGGATCCAGGTCTGATTGAACGCCCGCTCGGGGAGGATGGTCTGCCCGTCGAGCGATCCGCGTCCGAGGCAGAACAGGCCCCAGGTCGCCATGTCGGTGACGCTGGCGCACAGGCCGCGCGCGGGAAGGACCGGCGCGACGCGCGGGGAGGGAGCGCGAACGAAGGTCTCCTCGGACGCGTTCCAGGTGTACCCCACGGCGGCGCCCGGCTGGCCGGCGATCGCGCCCGGGTTCGTCTGCACGTGCTCCAGACCCAGGGGGATGACGAGGCGATCCCGGATCATCTCCGCCCAGCTCTCGCCCGTGACCTGCTCAATCGCGGCGATGCCGGCGGTGAAGACCACGGGGTTCTCGATAAAGGAAGAGCCGAAGGGCGCCGCGAGGGTGGCGTTGGACGCCGCCCGGAAGAGATCCTCACGGGTGGCGCGGGGGGACTCGATCAGGATGGAAGGGTCGCTCAGCCCGGTGGCGTGGGCGAACATCGAGGAAAGCGACATGCGGCGCGCCGCCTCGGGATCAGAGAGCGTCAGCTCATCGAAGACGCGGGAAACGGGCTTGTCCCAGCTCACGCGCCGTTCGTTGACGGCGATGGCGCCGAGGGTGGATGAGAAGGTCTCGGTGAGCGACCCGATGGGGAAGACGGTCTGCTCGTTGACCCGCTCGCCGGACTCAAGGTCCGAGAACCCGAATCCCCGGACCATCTCCACCTGCCCGTCTCGGACGAGGGCAAAGGCGAGGCCGGGGATCTGGCGACGCTGGCGGGTCCGCTCCAGCTCCCGCTCCAGGAACTCGAGCCGCTGCTCGGGCGTGGGCTGGGCGAGGGCGGCGGGTGTCGTGGAAAGCAGGGCGCCCGTGAGGGCGAGCGTGCTCCAACGGCGGGCAGGGAGGCTCGTCATGTCTTACCCCGATCTGAACGTGAGAACTGGG
>JBITAG010000055.1:0-4661 GCA_044439985.1 Phycisphaerales bacterium JB059
GCACCGGCGCCCGCCCCACGGGCGAACCCGGCTAGCGACCGCCCGGAGTGCCTGATCCCGTTCGAGGATGACGCGCTCGAGACGTTCTGAGCCGACCCATCGGCCGGCGCCCCGGAACGGGCGCCGGCGCCTTGCCCACCGATCCGAGGACACCCCGTGCCCGCAACGCGCACCCCTGAACAGTTCAGCGCCATCGCCGCGATCGCGCGCGCCAGATGGGGGCTGAACCTGAGCGAGAGCAAGCTGACGCTCGTGCAGAACCGGCTGAGCAAGTTCGTGCTCCGCTCGCCCTACGAGTCCGTCGAGCGGTATCTCGAGCACCTCACCGGGTCACCCACCGCCGACGACATGCTCGCGTTCTTTGATCTGCTCTCCACGAACACTACCTCGTTCTTCCGGGAGATGAGTCATTTCCACCACCTGGAGCGGGTGGTCTATCCCCGCCTGGCGGACGCTCGCCCGGACCGGAAGCTGCGGGTCTGGTCCGCGGCGTGTTCCTCCGGCGCCGAGCCGTACAGCCTCGCCATCCACCTTCACGAGACCTTCGCCCCGCTCCCCTCGTGGGACGTGCGCATCCTGGGCACGGATCTCTCCCGATCCTCGATCGAGACCGCCCGACGCGGGGTCTATCCGGAGCGTGTGCTCTCGGACCTGCCCGCAGCCACGATCCGGGGACATTTCGACCGCACGGGCTCGGGGCCTGATGCCGGATACCGCGTGAAGCCTCACATCCGATCGATGGTCAGCGTTCAACCGCTCAACCTCATGGACCGATGGCCCATGAAGGGGGCGTTCGACATCATCTTTCTCCGGAACGTCATGATCTATTTCGATCTCGAAGTCCGCACCCGTCTGGTCCGCCGCATGCGTGACATCCTCGCCCCGGACGGCATCCTGTTCATCGGCAGCGCCGAGACACTCTCGGGCATGGACGTGGGCCTCAGGTCCGAGATCCCCAGCGCGTACACGAGGGTTGCCCGATGAGCTTGTCCCCCACCATCGTTCAGCCCTCCCGAGTCGACTCGAGAGGGGGGATCACCGTCGGCGTCGCGGATATCGCGCTGAGCAACGACCCGCAGGCCACGCTCACCACCTATGCCCTCGGGTCGTGCATCGGCGTGACGATCTACGACCCGGTCGCGAAGGTCGGCGGCATGCTTCACTTCATGCTCCCCTTCTCCACGGTCAACCCCGCCAAAGCCATGCAACGTCCGGCGATGTTCGGCGACACCGGCATCCCTCTCCTCTTCCGCTCCGCCTACGAGCTGGGCGCCCGCAAGGAGCGTCTGGTCGTCTGCGCGGCCGGGGGGGCCGAGATCCTCAACGACGACGGACACTTCCGCGTCGGATCGCGCAACCGGACGATGCTCCGCAAGCTCTTCTGGAAGAACAACATCCTGCTCGACGCCGACGAGACGGGCGGGAACATCAGCAGGACACTCTCCATGCCCATCGGGACCGGCACGGTCAGCATCCGCAACCGGGGGAAGGAGAAGATCCTGTGGGCAGCGTAGAAGCAATCATCAGCCGCTGCGTGGACCTCTCCCCCTCGCCGGTGATCATCGCCCGCCTCACCGCGATGATCAGCACCGGGGAGTACGACACGGCCGAGGTCCAGCGCTTCGTCCTGACCGACGAGTCACTCAGCGTCGCGGTCCTGCGCACCGCGAACTCCGCCGCGTTCGGCGTCCCGGGCCGGGTCTTCGACCTGCGCGAGGGCATCGTCCGTCTCGGGTCGGACACCCTCCGGCACATCGTCATGCAGCAGGAATCCCGGCGCCTTCTCGCGGACGCCGGCAGCGCGTACGGCCTGCGTCGCCAGGACCTCTGGCGCGGCGCGGTCGGCGGCGCGATCAGCGCGGAGCTGCTCGCCGAGTCCAGGGGGAGCTGCGAGCCGGGCGTGGCCTACGTCGGCGGCCTTCTCCGTGACATCGGCAAGCTCGCGGTGGATGTGGCGCTCGGCCCCCATGCCTTCCGTGACCCGGACCCGGAGGCCACCCCGCAACGCGGCTTCACGGAGCGCGAACGCCTGCGCCTCGGCGTGGACCACGCCCAGCTCGGCGCCGCCCTCGGCGAACGCTGGGGACTGCCCGACCGGATCTGCAACACCATCCGCGCCCACCACGCGCCGCCCACGCCCGGCGAGGACGGGGCGGACCCGCTGACCGACATCGTGCACGCGGCGGACTTCGTCGCCATGTGGGCGGGGCTGGGCGTCGGTGACGACGGCCTGGAGTACAACCTCGCCGAGCACGTCCGAGCATCGCTCGGGTTCGGACGATCCACCGCCGAGCACGAGGTCGCCGAGACCATGAGCCGGTTCCGGGACCTGGAAGACTCGATCACCGGACGACCGCAACGAGGAGCCGCCTGATGCACTGCAACGTTCTCATCGTCGATGACTCCGCGATCCTCCGAACCGCGATCAAGAAGGTGGTCAAGCTCGCCGGGGTGGACGAGAATCGGATCCATGAAGCGGGCAACGGGCAGGAGGCCCTTGATGTGCTCGAGACGGTCTGGATCGACCTCGTGCTCCTCGACCTCAACATGCCCGTGATGGACGGCGAACAGTTCGCGATCGAGCTGCGCTCCCGAGGAGAGCTGAGCGACGTCCGCGTGGTGATCGTGAGCACCGAGACGAACCGGGCCCGCCTCGACCGGATCTGTGCCCTGGGCATCTCCGACTCGCTCCGAAAGCCCTTTGAGCCCGAAGATCTCTGCCGCATCATCACCGAGACCATGGGGGTCTCCTCATGATGGCCTTCTCCTGCGACACGCTCGAACGGATCACGATCGACGCCCTGGAACGCACGGCCTTCGTGCTCGTTGATCCGTGCGCTCCCGACGCCACCATCTCCCCCTCCCACTTCGCCCGGGTCCGGTTCTCCGGCCCCGCCAACGGGATGGTCGTCGTCGGCGCCAGCTCCGGGTTTCTCCGGGAGCTGGCCTCCAGCCTGCTCGGCATCTGCCCCGAGGACATCGAGGTCGAGACCGAGGGCCTCGACGCTCTGCGCGAGCTGGCCAACATCCTCGGCGGGTCCGTGCTCCACGACCTCGGCGGGCAGCAGTCCGAGTTCTCCCTCGGCCTCCCTTCTCTGATCGATCGGGACCCCGACATGGGCGGCATCTCCAGCTGGTTTGCCTGCGAGGGTCAGTGCCTGACCGTTTCCTGCTACGGCCTGGAACGAAGCTGCGTCGGACGGTTCACCTGATCGACGCTCAACCCGGGCGGAGGGGAGTGACCATGAAGCCGGATGTCGGCGTGCTCATCATCGACGATTCCGCGATCGTGCGCCGGGCCCTCACCGAGCAGCTCGACCGGCAGCCCGGGATCAGGGTCCTCGGCGCGGCCCCGGATCCCTACGTCGGGCGAGACATGATCGCACAGCTCAAGCCCGACATCCTCACCCTCGACATCGAGATGCCGAGGATGGACGGGCTGACCTTCCTGCGCAAGCTCATGCGCTACCACCCCATCCCGACCGTGGTCGTGAGTTCACTCACGCAGAAGGGGTGCGCCACCGCGGGGGCGTGCCTGGAGGCGGGCGCCATCGACGTTCTCGCCAAGCCGGGCGCGGCGTACACCGTGGGCAACCTCGCCACCGAGCTGGCCCGGATCATCCGAAACGCCCGGCACATGGACATCACCAAACGCGCCGCCCCCCCCGCTGCGAATCTTCCTCCCGAGACCACCCGCCTCTCCCTCGGCGCCGCGCACGAGACCACCGACAAGGTCGTGGCGATCGGCGCCTCCACTGGGGGAACCGACGCGCTCAGGCGTGTCCTCACCCCCCTCCCCCGCACGTGCCCGGGCATCGTCATGACCCAGCACATGCCCGCCGGCTTCACCAGTTCGTTCGCGGCGCGCCTCAACGAGGCCTCGGAGCTGGAGGTCATCGAAGCGCGTGACGGGGATTCCGTCATCCCCGGCCGAGCCATCCTCGCGCCCGGGGACAAGCACCTTCGCCTGGCCAGGGACGGCGCCCGGTACCGCGTCCAGGTCTCGAGCGGACCGCGTGTCTGCCGCCACCGTCCCTCGGTGGAGGTGCTCTTCGAGTCCGTCGCGGAGATCGCCGGGCGCAACGCGCTGGGCGTCATCCTCACGGGCATGGGCGACGACGGGGCCTCCGGGCTCAGGACGATGCGCGACGCGGGCAGCGTCACCATCGCGCAGGACGAGGCGAGCTGCGTTGTCTTCGGCATGCCGCGCGCCGCCATCGAACGCGACGCCGCCTGCCGGGTCACACACCTGGACGAGATCGCCGGGCAGGTCGTTCAGTTTGCGCAGGGACGACTGAGGATTCAGAAGCCACCGATTGCGGCCTGAGCCGCTGAGCCCGCCGTCTCTACACGCGATGGATGGTCCCGACATCAACCGCGTGAAACTCGCCGGTCACACTCCGGGCGGTCGCCAGATAGATCACCGCGCGCACGATGTCCTCGACACGAACCAGCCGCTTGAGCAGCGTGGCGTCGAGAACGTCTTGTTTCTGCGCGTCAGGGAATCCCTCCGGGAACATCACCGGCCCTGGCTCGATGAGGTTCACCCGAACCTCAGGCGCCAGCGCTTTGGCCAGTCCCACGGTCATGGTTCTCAGGCCCGCCTTCGCGATCGAGTACGGGATGTAATCCACGAAAGGCCGGGTGCTCGTTGAGTCCCC
>JBITAG010000056.1:0-2709 GCA_044439985.1 Phycisphaerales bacterium JB059
GGAGCCCCTTGAGCGCCCCCGCCGCCCTCGTCCCCTGCACGAACCGGACCACGGCCCAGACGACCAGCCCGATCAGCAACAGCTCGAACCCCACCTCCACGATGGGGTACGACCCGATCCGATCGAGAAAGTTCTCCAGCCTCGTCACGCCCCGCGTTCCTTACGCGCCCTCGCGCCATCCGCCCGAAACCCGGGCCGGTCCCTCCCCCTATCGTCACCCAACCCCCCCGGACTCCCGCGAACCCTCCCGATGCCCTACCGCGTCACCAAGTTCGAGCCCACCCCCAACCCAAACGCGATCAAGTGCGCCGTGGACCCGAGCCCCGCCTCGGCCCCCCGATCCTACTTCAACGCCGACCAGGCCGCCGGGGACGACCTCGCCCAGGCGCTCTTCGCCATCGAAGGCGTCACCAACGTCCTCATCCACACCACCTTCGTCCCCGTCGGCAAATCCCCCGACGCCCGCTGGCCCGCCATCAAGAAAGCCGTCCAGCGCGTCCTCGCCGAGGCGCCCTGACCCGTGCCCGCCGACGCCTCCCCCACCCCCGCTCCCGAGGACGTGGCCCCGGCCATCGAGGCCTGGTTCCGCGCCGAGCGACGCGACCTGCCCTGGCGCCCACACGACCCCGAGGCCAGACGCGATCCCTACGCCTGCCTCGTCTCCGAACTCATGCTCCAGCAGACCCAGGTCGCCCGCGTCATCGACCGCTACGCCGCCTTCATGGCCCGCTTCCCCGACGTTCGCTCCCTCGCCCGGGCCGACGAGGCCGACGTCCTCGCCCTCTGGTCCGGCCTTGGGTACTACCGCCGGGCACGCCTCCTCCACGCCGCCGCCCGCGCCATCGTCGAGCGCCACGACGCCACCTTCCCCGACGACCCCCGCCTGATCCAGGCCCTCCCCGGCGTCGGACGCTACACCGCCGGCTCCATCGCCTCGATGGCCTTTCTCGCCCGCACCCCGATCGTGGACGGCAACGTCGCCCGCGTCCTGCTCCGCCTGCACGCCGACGACGCCTCCCAGACCGACCCGGAAACCCGGCGCCGACTCTGGACCCAGGCCCAGGAGCTGGTCGACGCCGCCCATCACCCCGGCGTGCTCAACGAGGGGCTGATGGAACTCGGCGCCACCCGGTGCACGCCACGCGCTCCGGACTGTGCCGCCTGCCCCGTGCGCGCGCACTGCGCCGCCCTCGCCCAGGGACGCCAGCACGAGATCCCCACCCCCAAGACCCCGCCCAAACAGCAATCACTCTTCTGCGATGTCATCCGCGTGCGCGACGCCCGCGGGCGCCTCCTCATCGAACGCCGCCCGGACTCGGGACTCTGGGGGGGCCTCTACCAGGCGCCCACCCTCGAGGCCTCCAACCGGCACGCCCGACGCCCACGCCTGTGCGCCTGGATCGGCGCCGACGCCCTCGTACGAGCCGAGCGGTTCACCCACCAGACCACCCACCGCCTGGTCCGTTTCCGGGTCTGGGAGGCCGCCCCGGTGCGCGGCATGGGCGCCGACCGGGCCTGGAAGTCCCCCCGCCAGATCCGCGCCCTCGCGCTCTCCTCCCCCCAGCGACGCATCCTCCTCCCGGACTGACCCCGCCCCGCGGCGCGTATCCTCCACCCCCCTGCGCATCGGCGTCGTCATCCCCGTCTTCAACGAGCGCGAGCTGCTCCCCCGCCTCATCGAGCGCCTCGACGCCACGCCCCCCCCGCGCCTCCCCGACGGGACCCCCGCGCAGCGGACCATCTACCTCATCGACGACGCCTCCAGCGACGGCACGAGGGAGGTCATCGAGTCACTCGACGCCCGCAATGACGTCCGCGTTTCCCTCGCCGAGGTCAACCAGGGCAAGGGCAGCGCCCTGCGCCGGGGCTTCCGCCTCGCCCTCGACGACGAGATCGACCTGGTCATCGTCCAGGACGCGGACCTCGAGTACGACCCGGCCGACCACCAGGCCGCCCTCGACCCCATCCTCTCGGGACGGGCCGACGCCGTCATCGGCACCCGCTTTCTCGGCCAGTCCCACCGCGTCCTCTACTACTGGCACTCGGTCGCCAACCGGCTCATCACCCTCGCGAGCAACATGTGCTCCAACCTCAACCTCTCCGACATCGAGTGCGGCACCAAGGCCTACACCCGCGACGTCCTCCAACGCCTCGACCTCACGGAGAACCGTTTCGGCATCGAGCCCGAGATGGTCGCCCGCCTCGCCCGCATGCGCCTCCCCGAGGGCGCATCAACCCGCCCCGTGCGCATTTTCGAGGTCCCCGTCTCCTACGCCGGACGCACCTACGCCGAGGGCAAGAAGATCGGTTGGCGCGACGGCGTCAGCGCGCTGCGCTGCATCCTGCGCTACAACTTTCTCGCCCGCTAGGCCACCACCCGTGTGAACCGCTCGAGCAACGCGTCCAGCTCCGGACGCTCCGACGCGGTGATCGTGACGTGCCCGACCTTCCGGCGCGTTCGTGGACGCTTCCCGTAGTCGTGCAGCACGGCCCCCGGAATCCCCGCGACGCGATCCGCCGAGGGAACCGTCCCGATCAGGTTCACCATCGCGCTGTGCCCCACCGCCTCGCACGAGCCAAGCTCCATCCCCATCACCGCCCGCACGTGGTTCTCGAACTGGCTCGTCCTCGCGCCCTCGATCGTCCAGTGCCCGGAGTTGTGGACCCGCGGGGCGATCTCGTTCCCCATCAGGCGCGCCCCCTCCCCCT
>JBITAG010000057.1:0-14709 GCA_044439985.1 Phycisphaerales bacterium JB059
GGGGGGCGGGGGTGGCGCGGGTGGCGGGGGTGGGCTTTGTGGGTGGGGGGGGGGGCTTGGGGGGGTTCGATTCGGGTGTTGGGGGGGTGGGGTTGGTTGCGGTGGGTCCCGGGGGGGTTGTTGTTCGGGTCGCCGGGGGTCACGGGGTGGCGGATGAAGAAGTTGACCGATTCGGGGGCGATGTCGATGAGGGCGACGAGGTCGCCGCGGGTGAGGTCGTAGTTGGGGGCGCCGGGGTTCTCCGACTGGAGGAAGCCGGAGGCGTTGCCGGCGTGGAAGTCGCCCCAGTCGTCGGTGGGGAGCTTGTCGCGCGGGGGCGACTCGCGGGGGATGTAGAACCCGGGCCAGCCGCCGTCGGCGAGGAAGGCGTCGGAGGTGGTCCGCCCGGAGTTGTGGTTGAAGATGCCGTCCACGTAGACGAGCGAGTTGGCGTGGTGGAGTTCGTCCACCATGGCCTGGAAGGACTGCTCGGTGCCGTAGGTGGTCCGGGCGCGGTTGGAGGCGGTGGCCGTGATGGGGGGCTGGCCGAGATCGAAGCGGTCGAAGGGGTCGTACCCGGCGCTCTGGAAGGAGGCGACGGAGGGCGGGGGGAGCCAGACGGCGTTGTACCCGGCGAGGAAGAAGTCCGGGGTGCGGCGTTCGATGTCGTCCCACTCGGTCTCGAACCACTGGAGGATGACCGGGTTCGCCTGTCCGAGGGCGGGACCGGCGCCGGCGGCGATCGCGGCGAGGCAGAGGGCGAGACGGGTGAGGCGTCGAGGCATGGGAGGGGCTCCGGGTGTGGACCGATCACGCGGTGAGGGGCGCTCGCGTGAGTATGACCGACGAGGGGGGCGGGTTGGAGCCTGATCCGGTGAGAAATGCGAGTTCTGGGGGATTGGCCCCGGAATCGGGGCGGGGGCGGTTGTGCTGCAGGTCCGGGAAGGGGATACTCCCGCGTCGCTCGGCGCGCGCATGTGCATATTCAGTCGCGGAGGTTCCCCTTTGTTCCAGTTGAAGTCGATGCAGTTGACGATGAGCGTGCCGGCGGTGGTGGTGGCCTTGGCGGGCGCCCAGCCGGTGTCGGAGTCGATCGGCGAGTCCGTGGTTCGGTTCCACGCGAGCGCGTCGGCGCGGGAGCACCGGCTGCCCTCGATGGCCCTGGTGGAGGCCCGGGCGGCGACGGGGGAGGCGCCGAGCGACTTCCCCGTGGAGGTCACGTTCGGGCGGGAGGGGGATCGCTGGACGGCGAGCGTGCCGATCGAGGAGGGCGTCAGCCTGTACGGGACGGGAGAGGTCGCCGGGCCGCTGCAGCGCAACGGGCGCGTCGTGGAGACGTGGAACACGGACGCGTACGGGTACCAGGATGACACGGCGAGCCTGTACACGTCTCACCCGTGGGTGCTGGCGGTGCGGAAGGATGGCACGGCGTTCGGGGTGCTGGCGGATACGACCTACCGGTGCGAGATCGACCTGCGCGACGGGATCGTCTTCCGGTCGGAGGGGCCCGAGCAGCCGGTGATCGTGATTGACGGGGCGTCGCCGCAGGAGGTTTGCCGCCGGCTGGGGGAGCTGACGGGGACGATCACGATGCCGCCGAAGTGGGCGATCGGGTACCACCAGTGCCGGTACAGCTACGACCCGGCGGACCGGGTGCGTGAGATCGCGCAGGAGTTCCGCGACCGGGACATCCCCGCGGACGTGATCTGGATGGACATCGATTACATGGACGGGTATCGGTGCTTCACGTTCGACGGCGAGGACTTTCCCAGCCCGAGCCAGCTCAACGCGGACCTGAAGGACCTGGGCTTCCACAACGTCTGGATGATCGATCCGGGGATCAAGCTCGAAGAGGGGTACTCGGTCTACGACGAGGGCACGGCCCGGGATGTCTGGGTCAAGCGGGCGGACCGGACGAGCACGTTCGAGGGGGAGGTCTGGCCGGGGGTGTGCGTGTTCCCGGATTACACCAACGCGGATGTTCGGGCGTGGTGGGCGGGTCTGTACGCGGAGTTCATGGCGCACGGGATCTCGGGCGTGTGGAATGACATGAACGAGCCGGCGGTGTTCAACACGCCGACGAAGACGATGCCGGAGGACAACTGGCACCGGGCGGACACGGCCCTCGGGGGGCCGGGGGATCACGCGCGGTTCCACAACGTCTACGGGATGTTGATGGTCAAGGCGTCGCGCGAGGGGGTGATGGCGGCCAACCCGGAGAAGCGCCCCTTCGTGCTCAGCCGGGCGAACTACATCGGGGGGCACCGGTACGCGGCGACCTGGACGGGGGACAACAGCTCGAACTGGTACCACGTGGACGTGTCGATCCCGATGACGCTGAACCTGGGACTCTCCGGGCAGCCGTTCACGGGCCCGGACATCGGGGGCTTCGCCGGGAACGGGGACGGGGAGATGTTCGCCCGGTGGATGGGGTACGGGGCGTTGCTCCCGTTCGCCCGCGGGCACACGGCGAAGGGGAACATCGACAAGGAGCCGTGGGCGTTCGGAGAGGAGGTCGAGGCGACCTGCCGGCGGGCGCTCGAACGCCGGTACCGCCTGATCCCGTACCTGTACACGCTCTTCCGCGAGAGTTCACTCACGGGGATGCCGATCGCCCGTCCGACGTTCTTTGCCGATCCGACGGACATGGCGTTGCGATCGGAGGATGACTCGTTCCTGCTGGGGTCGGACCTGCTGGTGGTGGCGCAGCTGCAGCCGTCGCGGGACCGCGTGAGCGTGACGCCCCGCCCGGTGGAGGGTATCGAGTGGCGGGCGCTCGACTTCCCGAGCTTTGACGGGGGGCGGGACAGCAAGGACCCGGACCAGGCGCGGCTGTACGTCCGTCCGGGGAGCGTGATCCCGACGGGCCCGGTGATGGAGTTCGTGGACGAGGCGCCCCTTGATCCGTTGACGCTGATCGTCTGGCTCGACCACGAGGGGCGGGCGCGGGGCGAGCTGTACGAGGACGAGGGTGACGGGTGGGGGTACCGGGAGGGAGTCTTCCGGCGTTCGGTGTACACCGCCGAGCGCGACGGGGGCGTCGTCCGGGTTCGGCGCGTGGCGCGCGAGGGGAAGATGGGCGACGAGGGGCGCGGCGTGAGCGTGCGGGTCCTGCTTCCCGACGGGCGCGAGGCGACGGGGTTCGGTCGTGACGGCGAGGAGATCCTGATCCCCGTCCCGTGATGCGCCGGGCTCAGCGGCCGGCCGGCACGTTCTCTCGGGTCGCGAGGGTGAGGATGTTGGTCTGCGTCATGTCGGCGCCCGTGAGCACGCCCCGGACGTGCCCCTCGCCCATGACGAGGACGCGGTCGGAGAGGGCGAGCAGCTCGGGCATCTCGGAGGAGACGAGGAGGATCGCGACGCCTCGGGCGGCGGCCTCGTGGATGAGGCGGTAAATCTCGGCCTTGGCGCCGATGTCGATGCCGCGGGTGGGCTCGTCGAGGAGGAGGACACGGGAGTCCTCGTGCATCCATCGGGAGATGAGGAGCTTCTGCTGGTTGCCCCCGGAGAGCTCGCCGGGGAGTGAGGCGGTGGAGGCGGTCTTGACGCGGAAGTCGTTGAGGCGGGTCTCGACGAGGCGGCGTTCGGCGGGGAGGGAGCGCACGCCGAGCGGGCCGGCGAGGGAGCGCATGTAGGGCACGACGATGTTCTCGCTGACGGCGAGGTCGAAGAAAAGCCCCTGCAGGCGTCGGTCCTCGGGGACGTAGCCGACGCCGGCGCGGATCAGGTCGCGCGGGTTGGAGCGGGGGTTGGGGGCGTCGTCGATGAGGACCTGCCCGGAGGCGCGGGGATCGAGGGCGAAGATCGCGTCGAGGAGTTCGGAGCGGCCGGAGCCGACGAGCCCGCCGATGCCGAGCACCTCGCCGGGGTGGACCTGGAGGGAGACGTCGTGGATCTTGCCGGGGGAGGAGAGCCCGCGGACCTCCAGGCGTGGGGGGGCGTCGGCGTCGATGGGGTGCTGGGCGGCGTCGGTCAGGTCGCGGAGGGCGGCGGCCTCTCCGCCGGGGGTCTGGGCCTGGGCGTCGGGGGTGGTGAGGCGTCGCCCGATCATCTGCTCGACCAGATCGGGCTCGGTGATCTCTTTGACGTTGGAGGTGGCGACGTACTTGCCGTCGCGGAGGACGCTGACCCGGTCGCAGCAGGCGAAGATCTCGCTCATGCGGTGGGAGACGTAGATGATGGTCAGCCCCTGGGCGGCGAGTTCGCGGATGATCTCGAGCAGGCGTTGGGTTTCGGAGATGGAGAGGGAGCTGGTCGGCTCGTCAAAGACGATGACGCGCGCCGGATGGGCGCCGGGGCGGGCCTCCTCGTCGAGGGAGGCGGCGATCTGGCAGATCTGGCGGTGACCCGGGGAGAGGGCGCCGAGTTCGCTCTCGACGTCGATGGAGGGTTCGAGCCGGTGGACGAGCCGGGCGGCGCGCCGGCGCATCGCCTCGCGGTCGATCGAGCCGAAGCGCGTGCGCGGGATGTCGTGCAGGCAGAGGTTCTCGGCGACGCTCAGGTTGGGGCACTGGGCCAGTTCCTGATGGACGATGCGGACGCCGGCGTTGAAGGCGTCGTCGATCGAGCCGGGGCGCAGCTCGCGACCGTCAAGGGTGATGACGCCGGCGTCCTGCTTGTGGAGGCCGGAGATGACCTTGCCGAGGGTGCTCTTCCCGGCGCCGTTCTCCCCCATGAGGGCGTGGACCTCGGCGGGGCGGAAGTCCACGCTGACGTTGTCGAGCGCCTGGGTGATGCCGAAGCGTTTGGAGACGCCTCGGGCCACGAGGATGGGGGCGACGTCGGCGGATGGCTCAACGTCGGCGGGGCGGGCGGCTCCGGCGTCCTTCCGGGCTGAGGGGGGGGCCTGACTCACGGGCCCTCGTCGCTCCGGTTGAGCCAGTCGTTCCATTGCCCCTCGAACTTCTCGACGTTGTCCGGGGTGACCACGTCAAACTCGGCGTAGATGAACTCGCTGGGGGGGTTCTTGGCGTTGTGGATCTTCTCGATGATGTAGGTCACCGATTCGTAGCCCCAGCCGTAGTAGGGCTGGCCGACAAGGACCTGGACCTGCCCCTTCTTGAGGTACTCGAGGGGGAGGGGGAGGGGATCGAGGGAAACGACCTTGGCGTGCTCGTGGATGCCGTCGAGGGCGTTGTCGGTATAGAGAGGCCAGCCGCCGACGAGGGCCCAGCCGGCGATCTCGGGGTTGGCGTTCTGGACCTCGAGCATCTTGGCGGCGGCCTCGGCGGCGGTCTCCTTGTGGTAGAAGACGCGGGGCTCGGGGATGCCCTCGTGCTTCGCGGCCTCGTCCTTTACGCCCGCGACGCGGGCCTGGAGGTTGGTCGCGGCCTGGTTCCCGGCGAGGACGGCGACGGCGCCCTCCCCGCCCATCACTTCGGCGAGCTGCTTCATGACTTCGGCGCCCGCGGCGTGGTCGTCAACCCCGAAGTAGGCCATGCGTCCGGACTCGGGGGCGTCGGAGTCGAAGGTCATGACGGTGATGCCCCGCTCGACGGCGTCCTTGAGCACGTCGGTGAGGAGGTTGGCGTCGATGCAGGAGATGGCGATGCCGTCCACCCCCGCGGCGACGAGCTGCTCGACATACTGGGCCTGCTGCTGGGCGTCCTCCGTGTTGGGGGTCTGCCAGCGGATCTGGACGTCGATGCCGTACTTCTCACTGAGGTCGGCGCCGGCGTCCTCGGCGCCGACGCGGGCGGCCTTGAAGACGGGGTTGATCTGGCTCTTGGCGACGACGCCGATGACGTAGCTGGCGCCTTCATCGGAACCGGACGAGGGGGTGGAGCTGGCGTTCGACTCGTCGCCAGTGTCCGAGCAGCCCGCGAGGGCAACGGTTGCGGCGGCGAGGGTGAGGGCGAGGCGTCGGGCCAGGCGGACAGGGGGCATGGAAGGTCTCCCGGTGCGTGTTCATGTGGCCCGGAGGGGGATTGGCGCAGCCGCCGGGCGGTTGAAAGGGTTTCGGACCCGGAGAGTCTAGTGACTGATCGGGCCGGGTGAGAAGCGCCGAGTTCAGAGGGGGGTCAGGCGCCGGAGATGCGGCGTTTGGCCTGATCGACGACGACGGCGACGATGATGGCGGCGCCCATGACCACCTGGTTCCAGGACTGGTCGATCTCGAAGATGATCATGGCGTTGTCGATGAGCTTGATGACGATGGCGCCGAGGACCGCCCCGAGGGCGGAGCCGCGCCCGCCCATGAGGGAGGCGCCCCCGATGACGGCGGCGGCGATGACCTGCAGCTCGTAGGCCATGCCGGCGCCGGTTTCGGCCGAGCCGTAGTAGCCGATATACATGCAGGCGCTGAGGCCGGCGAGGGCGCCCATGAGGGTGTAGACCCAGATCTTGACGCGCCCGACGGGGATCCCGGCGTACTGCGCGGCGGTCTCGTTGCCCCCGATGGCGAAGACCCGGCGCCCGAAGACGGTTCGGGTGAGGACGAACCAGCCGATGAGCGCGACAAGGAGCATGATGATGGGGGGGACGGGGTAGACCTCGGCGACCTGGAGCTTGAAGAAGCCGGAGGTGAAGCCGTCGGCGAAGCCGGTGATGGACTGCTCGCCGTAGATCTTCTGAGGGATGATGATCGTGAGGCCGCGGAGGGCGGCCATCATGCCCAGCGTGATGACGAAGGGGTGGACACGGAGCCCGACGGTCATGGCGCCGTTGGCCAGGCCGCAGAGGCCGCCCACGCCGATGCAGACGAGCAGGCCGACGATGACGGCGCTGAGACCGGAGGCGTCCTCGCCGAGCTTGTTGAGGGCGATGGCGCCGATGATGGCGGCGAGGGCGTAGATCGAGCCGACAGAGAGGTCGATCCCGGCGAGGATGATGACGGCGGTCATGCCGACGGCCATCACGGCGAAGAAGCTCGCGTCCCGGGCGATCTGGATGAGGTTGCGCTTCTCGAAGAACTTGTTTTTCTGGACGTCGGTGAAGAGGGCGGGGGAGCCGCTGGGCTCGGCGTAGCGCCAGGCGTTCGAGTAGGTGGATTCCTCGCCGCTGGCGTCGGTGACGACGTACCGATCGACGAGGCGGGCGGGGATGGTCCCGGGCTCGTGGGCGTTCCCGGTGGTGTCGTAGACGACGACGCTGGCGCCCTCGGGGATGCTGACGCGCTCGGTGACCTGTTTGGTTCCCCCGAAGAGGGTGAGGGCGAGCATCATCAGCAGGATGACGAGGACGAGGCCGGACTCCTGAGCGGAGAAGAGGAGGCGCAGAAACGACCTCCGGGGCGGCGCGGCGGGGCTTGCGGGGGTGTCTGCCGGCTCGGTCATGGGGCGGGAGTGTAGCAGTTGGCGGGCGAAGCGAAAGTTGGTGTTGGGGTGAGTTGTGAGCACGGCTCCGGGGCCGTAGCATCCGGGCTCAGACTCGTCCGGGGGCGTCCCGGAGGGCCTGCATGGATGCGTACCCACCGTCGAGCCAACCTCGTCCGTGTCGTTCTTGCGCCCCTCGTTGGCGTCGCGCTGTCGTGCGGTCTGGCCCGGGCGCAGCCGGGGGGGGAGCTGAGCGCGACCGGGCGGGCGTTCGATGGCGTCCGCCTCCCGATGGGGGTGAGCGAGGGGCGGATCGGGTTCGACGCGCAGCGGGCGTGGGTCTGGGAGGAGCCGCCGGGCTCGGGCTCCAACGGGACACGTCGACTGCTGCTCGAGGGCGATGTCCGGGCCTCGCTCGGGCGGTACCAGTTCCGCGCCAGGCGGGCCTCGGTCTGGCTTGAGAAGCTCGGCTCGGAGGAGGGCGGTCCGGTCTACCAGGTCTACGCCCTCTTCGACGGACTCGAGACGCTGGAGGGGGACGCGGCGGTTTCGGTGCAGGCCGATCGCCTCCCCGTGCAGGGGGTGGTCCGCGTCAGTGAGCCGGTCTGGCTCCGCACGGACCTGACCCGGGCGATCCGCCCGGAGGGGGCAAGCCAGGTCGAGTTTCTGAGCGAGGCGGAAGCGTTGTTCGCGGCCCGGCTTGCGGAGGCGGGGGGGGTTGATCCCGGCGCCCTGCCGCTGCTCCGGGATGAGCCGGTGGCCCGGGCGGGGGGGCTGGCGGACGGGGAGCGACTCCGGGCGATGATGGGGGATGGGGCGGAGGGCGTGCCGGCGCCGGAGGAGGCGCCAGCGGGCGGAGCGCCGGCGTCGCGGGCGTTGACCACGACGCCGAGCGAGGAGCCCCCGGCGCCGATCTTCCACGGGGACGGGGTGTTCTACGTCTCGGCGGGGGATCGCTTCTCGATTCAGCGCGGGGAGGAGGCGAACACGCTGACACTCACCGGGGGCGTGGTGGTGCAGTACTCGGATCCGCGGGATGGTCAGTCGCTGCAGATCGACGCGCAGCGGGCGGTGGTTTTCCTGCGTCCGGGGCCGCTCGACGAAACGCTCTCGAGCTTCGGGAGCCGGGACGTGCTGGGGCTGTACCTGGAAGGGGGCTTCCAGGCGAGCGACGGGCAGTACACGGTGCGCGGCCCGCGGGCGTATTACGACGTGCAGCGTGACCGGGCGATCCTGGTGGACGCGGTGTTCTGGACGTACGAGCAGCGGGTGTCGATGCCGCTGTATCTCCGGGCCGAGGCGATCCGCCAGGAGGCGTCGAATCAGTTCCGGGCGGACAAGGCGGAGGTGAGCAACACGGGGTTCTTCAACCCGCACTTCAGCCTCGGGGCGAGTTCGGTGAGCGTGACGCTCAAGGAGCGTGACGAGAGCGAGCGTCAGCTCGGTGGGCGGTCGTACGTGGACGCGCGCAACATGACGCTTCGGGGCGGGGGCGTGCCGTTCTTCTGGTGGCCGCTCTACAAGGGCGACCCGGAGCAGTTCCCGCTCAAGGGGCTGGCGTTCGAGAGTTCGAACCGGACGGGTCCGGGTGTGCTGACCACGTGGAACGCGTACTCGCTGCTGGGGATCCTGCCGCCGGAGGGGATCAGCGCGGACCTGCAGGTGGACGTGTTCACCAAGCGCGGCGTGGCGCTGGGCGGGGAGTTCGAGTGGAACCGGCCGGGGCACGATGGTTCGGTGTTCGCCTACATGCTGCCGAGCGACAGCGGGACGGACCTGTTGCCGGGCGGGCAGGAGATCGAGCGGGACGACGCCTTCCGGGGCGCGTTGCTCGCCGAGGACATGTGGCGGTTCCGGGAGTTCTGGACGCTGGTCGCGGAGGGGTCGTACATCTCCGACGAGGCGTTCGTCGAGGCGTTCGATCGGGACGCGGCGCAGACGCGCCGTGAGTACACGAACCGGGCGTATCTTCGCCGGGTGGAGGGGTCGCTGGCGGGGACGATCGAGCTGAAGGGGGCGGTCAACGACTTCATCGCGAACGAGGACCTGCTGCAGGCGCCGGGGTACCTGGTGGACAAGCTTCCGGAGATCGGCGCCCGGATGGCCGGCGCGGATCTGCTGGGCGACCTGGCGCCCGGGCTGGTCACGCACAACTGGGAGGCGACCTACGCCCGGGTGCGTCAGCGGTTCAGCGAGGTGACCGCGGCGTCGCAGGGCTTTGTGACCGACGCCCGGGCGCAGCGGGCGCTCGGGATCGACGCGGACATGTCGCTGGGCGACCGCTTCCGGGCGATGGGGTTTGACGAGTCCTTCGTGAACCGGTTCGACACCCGCCAGGAGCTGAGCGCGCCGCTCCGGGCCGGGCCGATCAACGTCACGCCCTTCGTTGTGGGGCGCTTCACGGCGTACGACTCGAGCTTCGACGCCTTCAGCCCCTACGAGGACGATCAGCACCGGCTGTGGGGGGCCGCGGGCGTGACGCTCTCGACCACGATCTCACGGGTGAACAACGCGGTGGACAGCCGCCTGTTCGATCTGCATCGGATGCGTCACATCATCGAGCCGAGCGTGACCGTGTGGGCCGCGGGGACGAACCTGAACAGCGCGGCGTTGCCGGTGTACGACGACGATGTGGAGCCGCTGCTCGATGGGACGATCGTGCGGGCGGCGGTGAACCAGACGTGGCAGACCAAGCGGGGGGCGCCGGGGCGGTGGCGGAGCGTGGACGTGTTCAAGCTCAACACCGAGGTGGTCTGGACCAGCGACGACGACGACCGTTCTGGAACGATCCCGCGCTACTTCGACGCGAGGCCCGAGCTTTCAACGCCGGGCGACCACGCGCGGGTTGAGGCGACCTGGCAGGCGACGGACGTCGTGGCGTTCGCCGCCGAGTCGATCTACGACCTGGAGATCAACCAACAGGCGCGCACGGCGGCGGGGGTGCTCTTCCGGCACACGCCGGAGTTCTCGTCGAACGCGGACCTCCGGTACATCAACTCGCAGGACGTGACGTACGGCGGGATGGGCGCCCGGTACACGCTCACGGACAAGTACGACGTGTTCGGACGCGTGACGTACAACTTCCAGCGGGATGACTTCCAGACGTTCGTGGCGCAGCTGGACCGGCGATTCCCGAATCTGACGCTCGGGATCATCTTCCGGTACGACAACGTGCAGGGGGAGACGAGCTTCGGGTTCACGCTCCGCCCGCTCGGGCTCGGGGGGCGAGGGTCGGGTCTGGGGGGGAACGACCGGGGGCTGGGCGGCTAACGGGGCTCGGGCGCGAAGCGGAATCCGCTGACCTGGTCCCCCACGCGAAGGATGGAGATCCCGTCCTGCGCCCTGACCGAACCGAGGGGTTTGCCGGCGACGAGCACGACCGAGTCGCCCTCGCGGGCCAGTCCGCGTTCAAGGACGTACTGCTCCACGGCGCCGGTCCACTCGCGCAGGGTGCCGTTGGGTCCGGGGTCCTGGCGGACGGGCATGACATGGCCGAGCAGGGCCATGCGACGCGCGGCGACGTGGCTCGAGGTGAAGGCGAGGATGGGGATATCGAAGTCGAGCCGGGAGAGGTAGCCGGCCATGCCCCCCGCCTGGGACCAGACCGCGACGAGGCCGGCGCCCGCTTCGCGGGCGATGTGCATCGCGCCGTGAGCAAGGGCGGCGGAGCGGTGCGCGTACTCGGGGAGGCGCGGTCGGGGGAGTTGGAGGCGTGGCAGGTCCCCCATCCGGTCTTCGGAGACCGCGATGATGCGCGCCATGGTCTCGACCACGATCTGCGGGTATTTACCGACGGCGGTCTCGCCGGAGAGCATCACCGCGTCTGCGCCGTCGAAGACCGCGTTGGCGACGTCGCTCGCCTCGGCCCGGGTGGGGGTGGCCGAGTCGATCATGGTCTCGAGCATCTGGGTGGCGACGATGACGGGGCGCCCGATCTCGGAGCAGCGGGAGATGATGTGCTTCTGGGCGACGGGGACCTGGGCGACGTCCATCTCGACGCCGAGATCGCCCGGGGCGACCATGACCGCGTCGGTCGCCTCGATGATGGCGTCGATGTTCGCCAGCGCCTGCGGCTTTTCGATCTTCGCGACCACGGGGATGGGCAGGCCGACGCACTCGTCGGTCCAGGGCTTGTCGCTGGTGCAGACCTCGGTGAGGCGGCGTTTGAGGGAGAGAATCTCCTCGGCGGTGCGAACGAAAGAGAGGGCGAGATAGTCGAGCCCGTGCTCGGCGGCCCAGTCCACGCAGGCCCAGTCGCGTTCGGTGATCGCGGGAACCTGGAGGTCGGAGTCGGGGAGGTTGATGCCCTTCTTGCTGGTGACCCGCCCGCCGTGTGTCACGCGGCAGTGCAGCTCGCGTCCGTCGATGCGTTCGACCGCGAGCATGCGGATGGCGCCGTCGTTGATGAGCACGCGTTCGCCGGGGAGGACGTCGTGGGTGATGCGGTCGAGGGTGGTGTCGAAGACGGGGCGTTCCTGCTCGATGGAGGCGTCGCCGTGCCCGGGGCGGAGGACGATGTCCTGCCCGGCGTGGAGCATGACGCCCCCGCCGGGGCTCAGGTCGGGGACCTGGCCGACGCGGATCTTGGGTCCGGAGAGGTCGCCCATGATGGCGACGGGACGGTCGGCGCGTTCGGTGACGGCGCGGACGCGTCCGAGGCGGGCGGTGAACTCGTCGAACGTGCCGTGGGAGAAGTTGAGTCGGAAGACGCTGACACCGGCGTGGATGAGTCGCTTGAGGACTTCGGGGTCATCGGTGGAGGGTCCGAGGGTGGCGACGATCTTGGCGCCGGAGATCTTGCTGGCTTCGCGCGCCGCCCAGGCGCCGGGGATGGTCATGGGGTGGCTCCGGCGAGCGGCTGGCGCGCCCGTTCAAGCTTGACGATCCGTCGGTAGTTCTCGCGGAAGAAGGAGGTGTAGAAGATCTCTGCGCGGGCCTGGGCGCCGGGGGGGCGCCAGCTGGCCCGGATGGCGCGGTAGTTGGACTCGGTCCAGGGGAGGCGGTCGTGCGGCTGGCCCGCGGTGAACGCGCCGTTCTCGTCCACGGGGGTGTCGGGCCAGGCGAAGAACAAACGCTCCATCTCGGTGAGAACGTCGGGCGGGAAGCTCTCATCGAGCCGGGCGCGCGCGATGGCGCTCCAGGCGGCCCGGCAATCGGGCGCAATGTCCACCGCGAAGCAGCCCATCATGACCTGCACGCCGGTGCGCCAACCGGGGTTCTCGACGTCGGAAACGACCTCGAAGGGGTCGATGTGATCGACGAAGTGCTCGCTGTAGCGTTCGTACATGACGCGCCGGGCGGGCATGCGGCGCAGGGCGTTGTGCGCCGGGCCGATCCGGACACCGCTTTCGAGCATGGGGTTGTCGGCGCCCTCGGAGGTGTCGAGGGGGGGGAGCTGCCAGAGGGCCTGGCCCTCGATGGACATGCAGAACTCGACGAAGCGCCTGGCGAGTTCGGGGTGGGGGGCGCCGTTGAGAATGCTCACCGGGTCGGCGTCGTTGTAGACCGCGCCGGCGGGGTCGGTGTAGCCGACACGCCCGGCGCCGACGGTCTGAGCCTGGCCCCGCCCGTAGAAGTCGATCGCGAGTCCGGCGGCGGCCTCGCCCTGGGAGACGTCGATCGGGGGCTTGGTGGATTGGCTGGTGAAATACCGCGTGTTGCCGCACATCGCCCGGAGCGTGCGCCAGCCATCGGTCCAGCCGGCGTTGCCGAGGATGGAATCGAAAGTGGTGGTGATGGAGCCCGACTGACGGGGGTCGGCGAGGGCGATCCACCCGGCGAGGCGGGGGTCGGTCAGGTCATCGAAGGTGTCGGGCTCGTCGAGGCCGAGCTTCTCGAAGACATTGCGGTTGAAGACGATGCCGAAGGAGGAGAGGGCGGCGCCGTACCAGAACTGGTCGGGGTCGTAGAGCGTCTGGGGACCGATGCGGTTCTCGCCGTACCACGCGTCGAGCGTGCTCTGCTCGAACCGCCCGGGGGCGGAGAGGCTGACGGTGACGTCCGCGTCGATCTGGACCGGGGCCTGCTCATCGGCGCGAGTTTCCGAGATGTGCCACTCGAAACCGTTCTTGAGGAGCGTGTGGTCGTACGACCCGCCGCCGAGCATGATGTCGAAGCCGACGCTTCCGGGGGCGAGCCAGAGGTGTCCGTGCTCGTCAACGTCCCAGGAGCTGGTCTGGCCGAGGTTCTTGACGATGGACTTGAAGTTGGCCTCGAGCTGCTTGCGGATCTCGCTGGTGCCGCCCGGGGTTCGCCAGTCGATGCGGACCGGCTCGCCGTGATGGCGTTCGTGCCATTGTGAGAAGGCGCGTCCGAACTCGTCGCGGATCTGCTGGACGTGCGGGGTGACGACGATGAGCGTGGGGGCGTCGGCGGCAACCGAGGAGGTGTCGCGTGAGAGGCTGAGGGCGAAGGGGACGCCCAGCACGACGCCGAGAAGCACGAAGATGATGACGCGGGCGCTCTGCACAGCGCGAGTGTAGCCGCGGGGCGGTCGTAACGGGCGGGGGAGGCGTCGCGTAAGATCAGGCATGACCGACGAGACGGGGCCGGGAAGCGAAGAAGCCCGATCGGCGGGGGGATCCCTGTGGGGGACGCTGCTGTTGATCGCCGTGATCGCCCTGGTGACGGGGGGCGGGGTCCTGGGGTTCGTGCTCCTGCGCGAGCGTCCGTACCGCTACGACCTCTCCACGCCGGAGGCTGCGTTTGCGAGCGCTCGTCTCATGATCGAGCGAAACGACGCCGAACGGCTCAGCGACCTGATCGAGGCGGGCAATGAGAATGAACGCCGCCTGCTTCGTCAGACGGGGGTGACCCTCGGCCATCTGCAGGATCTGGCCAACGCGATCCGGGAGGCGATGCCCGAGGAGCTGGCGCGGTACCGGGCCGAGCTTGAGGAAGCCGCGGCCCGGGGTGAGCCGGTGACGTTCCTCGACCGCATCGCGTCGCGTCGGCGGGGCGAGCGTGAGCGCCCTCCGGATCAGGGGGGCGCGGAGGTGTTTCGGGGGAGCCCGGTCCGGGCGCGGATCAACGGGGTGCTCCAGGGGCTCATCGCCGATCCGTACGCCTGGGTGGAGGCCTCGGAGGCGCGTCTGTCCTTTCAGGAGATGGACGAGGACCTCGTGGCGCTGCTCTGGGATGAGAATCCGATCCTCCCGCCCCTCGGGGTGGTGATGCGCCGACAGGACGACGGGCGGTGGCAGATCGTGCTCCCGCTCACGGCGCCCGGCTTCCGGGAGGCGGCGCCGCGGAGCGAGGACGAGTTCCTCATCTGGGGGAGCCTGGTGGCGTCGCTCGACAACGTGTTGGTGGAGTTGACCGAGGAGGTCCGGGCGGGAAGGCACGCGACGTTCGAGAGCGTCGCGGATTCGACGTTCGAGAAGATCGCGATTCCCGCGGTGATGATCATGTACGCGTACGGGCAGGCCGTGGAGGCGCGGGAGTCGCCCTGAGCGGGGCGTAGACTCGGGGATGGAGA
>JBITAG010000058.1:0-4437 GCA_044439985.1 Phycisphaerales bacterium JB059
GGAAGCGCCACGGGTCCAACTCCCCGGGGGCCCTATCGGGCGGACCCGTTGTTGCTCGCGTTGCTCGTGAGGCCGAGCAGCGTGGACATCCGTTCGATGAGCTGGTCAACGTCGAAGGGCTTGCGGAGGAAATCGTCGGCGCCCGAGCGCATCAGGGCGTTGATCTCGTCCTCACGCACCACGCCGCTGACCACGATGATCTTCGTGTCGCTCATCGTCTGGCTGTTGCGGATCCGGTCGCAGACCACGTTCCCGTTGATGTCCGGGAGCATGTAGTCGAGGATCACCAGGTGGGGGCGGAAGCTCTCGGTGAGCAGCCCCGCGTCGTACCCGGTCCCGGCGCTCTTGACCTCGAAACGCCCGTCGTGCTCGAGCAGATCGACGAACAGCTCCACGATCTTCGGGTCGTCGTCCACCACCAGCACGCGACGCGTCTCGCTCTCGATCGCGTCGAGCGGGATGTCGTTCTTCTGCATGAAACGGATCAGCTCGTCACGCGGGATCCGCCTGAACCGGCTCCCCGGCACCCGGAAACCCGACAGACGCCCGGAGTCGAAGCACCGGATGATCGTCTGCTGGCTGACCTTGCAGACCTTCGCGGCCTCGCCGGTCGTGAAGATCTTCTTGTCGCTCCAGTCCTGGCTCTCGGCTTCCGACGCCATGGCGACTCCTTTCGGCGCAAGCGTCGCCGGGCCGATCCGTGGCCCCGCGGGGCGACCGTGCCCCGACGCGCTTACCCAAGCCGCTATCGACGCAAGGCCAACCCAACTTCACAGCGCTTGGACGGACCGACCGAGAACGGGCGGGTCCGAGAACGCGCGGGCGCTACCCGTGCAGCTCCCGCCACTTGCGGACGGCCTCCGGCTCGCGCGGGTAGATCGGCGCCAGCTCCAGCGGGTCCACGGGCGCCATCGCGTGCCCCACCCGGAGCAACGCCGAAGCGCTCAGCCTCGGGGGCGTCACCGTCACCCCGAGCGACCCGGCGCGTCGGCGCATCTCCTCGGGCAGGTGCTCGTCACCCACGAGTGTCCGCACGCCCAGCTCGCCCAGGCGATCAGCGCCGATCACCCCCACCGGTTCGGGGCGCTGCGTCCACGCGTTCTCCACGAGGCGCACCCCGAAGGTGGTCGTCCCCTTCGAGGCCAGGCAGATCAGGACCGGCGCCTGCCCCCGGTCGAGCCCCTCCGCGATCACCAGGGCGGTCGGCACGGGGACCACCTCCGCGCCCAGGCTCTCCCCGAGCATCTTCGCCCCCGCGATCGCGATCCGCAGGGCCGTGAATCCCCCCGGCCCCGTGGAGACGAGGACGCGCCCGATCCGGGCGGGCGGAAGATCGTGGCGGCGCGTGACCCGGTCGATCGCGGGGATCAGGTCGTCTCCCCGGCGCGAGCCGGCGCGCAGGGGCTCCTCGTCGAGCACCTCGACCCCCTCGCCGGAGACCCGCCCGAGCGCGACGCCCGGCTCCCCCATCGTCGGGTTGCTCGTCTCGATGGCGAGGATGAACTGCCCTGGTCGCATCGGGCGAGCTTAGCGGTCCGCGTCCCATCGGCGCCGTCGCTTCCGGTCGCTCTGCTCGCGTTTTTCCTGCAGGCGTCGCTCGATCCCGCCGCGCGTCGGTCGGGTCGGGACACGGCGTTTGGGGCGGACCATCGCGCGGACAACCAGCTCGCGCAGGCGCTGGGCGCAGACCTTCCGGTTGCCCAGCTGCGTGCGTTTCTCGTCGGCGCTGATGAGCAGCTCGTCGTCCCCGACCACCTGCGAGCCGGCGAGGCGGCGCAGGCGTGAGCGGGCGTCGGGGGGGATGGGCAGGTCCTCGAGGCGGACGCGCAGCTGCATCCGGGTGGAGCGTTTGTTGACGTTCTGCCCACCCGGCCCGGAGGAGCGTGAGGCCTCGTAGCGGAGGACGCCCGGGGGCACGCGCACGCCGGGGGCGATCTGCTCGCCCCCCGCTCGATCTCCGCTGGATGAGGACGGCGCGTCCATGGCGGATCGTTGGCGCGGGGCGGGGCGTGAAAGAATTTTTCTTGCCCATCTTCATGGCGCGGGGGCCCCTGAGGGGGACGAAGGGGGTTGGAGTGGACCGCAGGGGCGTTGACCGGCCCGCGCGGTCCTGCGATACTTCAAGTCCCGCCGGGGAAGCCGGTTGGGAGCGTCGCGAGCCAGCTCGGGCTCACGCCGAGTCTTGGGCGAAAGACCTCCCGGATTCGTCGTGTGCCGCTCGAACCGGTCGCGGGGGGACAAGTGGGTGGCCGGGTGAACGCGGAGCGTCGCCGGGCGGGGTGGACTGAGAGAGAGCGAGAGGCCCGGCGATATGAAGACCATCACCAAGAAGAGCCTCATCGATCGCATCGCCGACGAGACCGGGCAGAAGCGCGTCGATGTCAAGAAGACCGTGCAGCTCTTTCTCGACCACGTGATCGAGGAACTCGGCGAGGGCAACCGCCTCGAGTTCCGCGACTTCGGGGTCTTCGAGGTTCGGCGTCGGGCCGAACGCACCGCCCAGAACCCCAAGACCCTCGAGCGGGTGGTCGTCCCCGCGCGTCACACCGCCAAGTTCAAGGTCGGGCGACGGATGCGCGAGGCCCTCGAGGCCCTCGACCGCGCTCACGCCGATCTCGAGGTCACCGTCGTGCCCGGCGTCTCGAACGGCACGCTCGCGTCCCACAACGGGCACATGACCGGCGCCAACGCCTGAGCCGCCACCGCTCCGGGACCGCTCAGGCCGCCCGGGCCAGTTCTCGCACGCGCGTCTGCGCCCGCTCAAACCGGATCGCGACCGGCTGCAGACGCAGGTCCGACCCCCCGGCGCGGACGACCGTGCCCCGGACCATCCGCTCGGCGACGATCAGCGCCTCCCCCTCCCACGAGAAGCCGACCTCGACCTCTTCCCCCACATGCCGGGGGGCGCCCGCCTCGAGTACGAGCAGCACGCCGCTCTCGCTGATGTCCGCCGTCCGAGCGGCGAGATAGCTCGTCGTCCACGGACGCAGCACCTTGCACTCCAGTGTCGCGCTGATCCGCCGGGACTCGCGCCGGTTCGGGCCTGTCATGCCAGCCATGCCTGAGCCTCCTTCGCGGGCTCATCCCGCCTCGCCTCGTGCTATCGGCCCCTCGACCCCCCGACTCCTGCCCGAGGGGCCGATCGACCGATGCACCGGGCGTGGACCTGAGCGTGCTCATCCCGACCCACGCCCGCCCGGAGGCGATCGCTAGGTGTGTGGACGCCCTCGCCCGTCACCCGGACCCCGACGCCCGCGTCGAGGTGCTCGTCGGGATCGACGGCCCCGATCAGGGGGAGACCCGGGCCCTCGAGGGGGTCCGCGCCGGGCTCGACCTGCAGGTGCTCGACGCCCCCCACGCCGGGCCGGCGGCGACCCGCAACCGCCTCGTCGAGCACGCCCGCGGGCGCCTGCTCCTCCTGCTCAACGACGACGTCATCCCCCAGCCAGGCCTGCTGCACGCCCATCTCGAGGCGCACGCCCGGCGCGTCGCCCCCGCGATGGTCCTGGGCAGCGCTCCCTTCGCCCCCACCCCGCGCGACTCCCTCTTCGACCGGCTGGTGCGCGAAACCTCCATGATCTTCTTCTACGACCGGATGAGCGACGAGGACCCGGCGCGTGACTGGGGATTCCGCCACGCCTGGACGCTCAACCTCTCCCTCCCCGCCGCCTGCGTGCGCGCGGTCGGGGGCTTCTGCGAGGCGCTCCCCGGCGCGGCGTACGAGGACATCGAACTCGCCTGGCGCGTGCGCGAGCGCTTCGGCGCCCCCGTCCTCTACCGACCCGAGGCTCGCGTGATCCACGAACACACGTACGAGCCGGAGGGATACCTCCGGCGCGAGGAGTCCCTCGGGCGCGACGCGTGGGCGCTCGCCATGGCCAACCCGGCGTGCGCACTCGAGCTGTTCGGGCGCGACATCACCGACGAGGCGGAGATTGAGTACTCGGCGCAGTTTGTCGATCGCGAGCGGGCCGGGACCGAGCGCCTGCGGGCGACCTTCAGCGCGTGGGCGCGCCTGCCCGCGGACGCCGCGCCCGACGCGCTCATCCCGGCGCTCTACGAGCACCATCTGGCGCTCAAGCGGTGGCACTGGAGGCGGGGCCATCTCGCGGCGGCCCGGTCCTGTGCTCAATCGGTGTAGAGCCGGTGGACGCGCAGGCCCTGACGCTCGAAGACCTCGCGCCGTGACCAGATCGCCTCTTCGTGCAGCCAGGAACTGATCACCACGTCCGTCGCCCCCGTCGTCGCCGCGTCCTTGGGCTCCACCACGGGCAGGCCGAGCACGCGCCGGCCCGCCAGCTCGGGGTTGTCATCGCTGATGGCGACGACGGTGGGGGTCGCGCCGATCGCGTCTCGGAGGGCGAGCGTGTGCGCGCCGGCGCCGTGGATGAGCACGGGGGCGCTGGCGAGTTCGTCGAGCACGCGCCGGATGCGGTC
>JBITAG010000059.1:0-5456 GCA_044439985.1 Phycisphaerales bacterium JB059
CCTCCAGTTCCCCCATGCCCCCCGCCACCGCCCCAGCCGACGCCGCCCCCCGCCACGACGCCCGCGTCTCCCCGCTCGAGCGCCGCCTGCTCGGCATGCTCCTCTTCACCCTCCTGACCACGCTCGGCGCCCTCGTCGCCAACCCCCTCCCCCCCGACGGCGTCCCCATGACGCTCCAGACCCTCGCCGTCATTCTCGCCGCCCTCTGCCTCGGCCCCCGCGTCGGCGCCGCCAGCATGATCCTCTACATCCTCGTCGGCATGATCGGCGCCGGCGTCTTCGCCGACGGCTCCGCAGGCCTCGCCGTCCTCGCCGGACAGACCGGCGGCTACCTCGTCGGCTTCGTCCTCTGCCAACCCGTCATCACCTCGATCATCCGACGACGCGACGGCGCCATGCGCGGCTGGGGCGCCATGATCCTCGCCGTCCTCGCCGGACACCTCGTCATCTTCGCACTCGGCGTCCCCTGGCTCGCCCTCGTCCGTGGCTACTCCCTCGCCCGCGCGCTCGAAGGCGGCTTCTACCCCTTCCTCCTCCCCATGCTCCTCAAGTGCGCCATCGCCGTCATCATCGGACGTTGGGCCGCCCCCTGGGCGATGCGCCGCATCTGGTGAGGCCCCGCGGCGCCCGACCCAGATCCCAACCCAGATTCACACCCCGAATCCCGCGCGGTTCGCTGGAATAGACCTCCCCAGCGCCCGGTTGAGCGGGCATGGCCTCGCCACTCCAAGCCATCCGAGCAACCAACCCCGCCGCCAGGCACATCCTCGTGCTCCGCGTCCTCGCGGGCGCCCCCCTCGCCTTCTTCGGGCTCATGCACCTCATCGGCGCCATGCCCATGCGTCCCCTCATCGAGGCCGCCGGGCTCCCCGCGCCCGGGCTGATGGCCATCCTCGCCCCCATCGCCCAGCTTCTCGCCGGGGTCCTCCTGCTCGCCGGCGCCCTCACCCGACTCGGCGCCCTCCTCGCCATCGGCACGATGGTCGGCGCCCTCTTCACCCATCTGCGCATCCCCAACGACGCCTGGCCCACGCCCGCCGAGTCCGGCGCCATCGAGCCCGGACCCGAACCCCTCTTCCTCATGTTCGTCGCCATCGCCATCGTCCTGATGAGCGCGTACATCCTCTTCCGCGGCTCCGGCGCCTTCGGACTCGACGCCAAAGCCAGCACCTCGCCGGAGCCAGCCCCCGCCTGATCCCCCAACCCGTCTCTACTTGGGACGCCGACGGCCCCGTGTGTCAGCCGTCGGCGTTCTCTTTTTTCGGACCCGTCCAGTCGCCCAAACCCGCCACCCCCCGCCGATCACGCCCACCTCCAACGCGTCGAGCCTCACCGCGCCCCGGTTCGACCGATAGCCCCTTAAGATGCACCCCCGCGTCCTTCCATCCTCCCGCGCGTTCTCACTCGTCGAACTCGTGATCGTCGTCGCGATTCTTGCCATCATCGGCGCCATCGCGATCCCGCGCGTCAGCGCCTCCGCCGGCGCCGCCTCGGAGTCCGCCATGGTCAAGGACTGGCGTGAACTCCAGACCGCCGCCGAACTCTTCGCCGCCGAACACGCCGGGCTCTCGATCGGGCTCGACGCCAAAGAAATCCCCGTCAACGCCGACACGGTCGCCACCCGACTCCTCGATCAGACCAATCTGCACGGGACGACGACCGGCGCCACCCCCTTCGGGCCGTACCTCGACAAGATCCCCGCCAACCGCGAGAACAACCTCCGCACCCTCCGGGTGGACGGCGCCGACGCGGGCGCCGGCACGCACGGGTGGCGACTCGACTCCGCCTCCGGCGTCTTCGCCCCCGACACCGCCGAAGGCGTCAACATCATCAAGAACCTCACCGGCTCCAAGCTCGATCTGGGCGGCGTCGCCGAGGTCATCCCCTGACCCACGCGCCCTCCCCGCCCCCCCAACAATCGCCCATGCCCCCGAACCGCAAGACACCCCCACGCGCCGAGCCCGACCTCTTCGCCTCCCCCGCCCTCTTCCCTCGCCAGTTCGACTTCGCCCAGCGCGTCGCCCTTCTCGTTCGCATGACCCGCGACACCTACCGCGACTCCACCTTCCTCGACGAACGCACCAAGGTCGCCGACCCCCGCGCGCTCACCGTCCCCATCCAGGCCCTCCACACCCGCGCGCAGCGCGACGCCCGACCCAACCCGCCCGTCAACTACATCTTCCACACCGCCTTCTGCGGCTCCACCCTCCTCAGCCGCTGCCTCGAACTCCCCGGGATCAGCTTCGCCCTCAAGGAGCCCGCCCCCCTCCACCAGCTCGCCTGCATCCGGCGCGACATCGTCGCCAAGCTCCCCACCCCCGTCCCCGTCGACCAACCCCTCTTCGACGCCTCACTCGCCGTCGCCACCGCCCTCCTCGCCCGCACCTGGTCCCCCGGCGAGATCGCCCTCATCAAGCCCAGCGACACCTGCAACAACCTCATCCGTCCGATCCTCGACGCCAGCGACCAGTCCCGCGCCATCCTCCTCTACTCACGCATCGATGACTTCGTCGTCGCCATGCTCAAGAACGACAAGCGCCGCAACTACGTCGCCGGCATGCTCCCCCGCGCCCGTGTCGATCTCATGGGCGCCCTGGACGACGTCCAGACCGACGCCCTCTCCCCCGCCCAGACCGCGGCCTACGTCTGGCTCGGGCAGATCCGCACCTACCTGAACGAACTCGGCGCCAACCCGGGGCGCAGCGCGACCCTTGACGGCGCCCTCATCTTCTCACGCCCCGCCGAGGTCGTTCGCGCCGTCGCCAACCAGTTCCGCCTCAACCTCGCCGACCGGACCCTCCGCAGGATCGTCGAGGGCCCCGTCTTCAACGCCGACTCGAAGGACCCCACCAAGCCCTTCGATCACCAGGCCTACCAGCAGCAACGCGCCAGGACCAAAGCCGCCCTCGAGCCCGAGATCCTCGAGGCCCGACGCTGGCTCGACGCCCACGCGGGCGCCATCAACCTTCCCGACGAACTCCCGAACCCCGCGCTGGCCTGAGCCCCCGCCACCCCGACTTCGCGCCTGCGCTCGTCACATGCGTCGGGCGGACGCCGACCGAAGCGCGGCCATCCCCCCCGCACGCCCGGGCAAGGGCGCGCTACCCCTCCACCAACGCCGAGTTGACCCGCAGATCGCCCGTGATCGTCCGATGCACCGGGCACCGGTCCGCGATCTCGAGCAGCCGGGCGCGCTGCGCCTCGTCCAGATCCCCCATCAGCTGGATCTCCACATCGATGTGATCGATCTTCGCTTTCGGATCGTCGCAGTCTTCGCAGTCCGCCGGGTGACGCCGGTCGTGACGCAGCGAGAGCACCACCCGCTCGAGGCCCCACCCCTTGTGATCCGCGTACATCCGCACGGTCATCGCCTTGCAGGCGCCCAGCGCCGAGAGAAGCAGCTCGTACGGCCCCGGGCCGGCGTTGGCGCCCCCCATCGCCTCCGGCTCGTCGGCGATCAGCGTGTGCCCCCCCGCGACGATCTCCGTGCGGTAGTGCGCCCGCCCCAGGTCCACCACCACGCCCGAGGCCGCGTCCGTATGGCTTGTCTTGCTCATGCCCGCATCAACCCTCCGCGGCATCCCGTTCTTCCCGTCTCGGTCGGGGCGCCAGCTCCCCCCCGCAGTTCGGACACCGCCGTTCCATCCCCGCCGCGCAAGGCGGGCAGAAGGTGCACTCGTAGGAACAGATCCAGGCCCCACCCTCCGGGGGGAGCGCCGCGCCGCACCGCTCGCAGTCTGGCTTCATCTCGAGCGCCACGGCGCCAGCCTACCCGAACCCGCGGGTACGATCTCACCCTCATGGGCACGCGTTCAAAGATCATCGAGAGCTTCGACCTGCCGATCGGGCGGCGGATCGCGGGCAAGTACGTCGTCGAGGACAAGCTCGGCGCCGGCTGGGAGGGGGAGGTCTACCGCGTCGCCGAGATCGGCACCGGCATCCACCGCGCCGTCAAGCTCTTCTACCCCCAGCGCAACGAGAACGACGAGGCCCTGCGCACCTACGCCACCAAGCTCGACCGGCTCTCCGACTGCCGCTCGGTCATCCGCTACCACCACACCGAGCGTTTCACCTTCAGGGGGCAGCGCATCACCGGGCTGGTGAGCCAGCTGGTCCACGGGCGTCCCCTGGAGGACCTCATCCGGCTCCAGCCCGGGCGGCGTTTCCGCCCCTTCGCCGCCGCCTGCCTGCTGCACACCCTCGCCACCGGCGTGGTCGAGATCCACGACGCCGGGGAGTACCACGGCGATCTGCACGAGGGGAACGTGCTCGTCGCCCGACGTGGGATCCGGTTCGAGGTCCACATGGTGGACATGCTCGCCACCGCCACGGGGGTGCGCGAGGGGCGACGGGGCGACGTGCTCGATCTTGTTCGCCTGTTCTACGAGTCGGTCGGGGGCAAGGCGCGGTACGCGAGCCAGCCGCAGTGGGTCAAGGACATCTGCCGGGGGCTGCGTCGCGGGCTCATCCTCGAGCGCTTTCCGACCGCCGACGCGCTGCGTCGTCATCTGGAACGCTTCGAGTGGGAGGGGCGGTAGAGCACGAAGCTCAGGTCGTCGGGTTTCGAGGGGTGGCCGGGCTCGGGGTCGGTCATCCGCTCGCGGGTCTGGCGGAGCAAGGCCCCCGCGGCGTCGTCGATCGCGCCCACGCGGATGCGGTCGCGGATCTCCTCGATCGTGAAGTTGTCGAAGAGGCCGTCGGAGGCGAGGAGGAGGGTGTCACGCGCGGCCATGCGGATGCCGGCGCCGACCTCGATGTGCATCTCGGGGTCGCCGACGAGGTTGGAGACGAGGTGGCGGTCTTCGTGGGCGAGCGCGGCGTGCTCGTCGATCTGGCCGGACGCGTGCAGCGAGTGCACGGGGGAGTGGGCGGGGGTGACGTGCTTGAGGCGTCCGCGCTGGCCGGTGATGAGGGCCTGGGCGTCGCCGGCGTGGTAGGCGCTGACGACCGAGTCGTTGATCTCGGCGATGACGAGGGTGCAGGCGGAGTCGGACTCGGCCTCGACGAGGGCGTGGTTGGCCTGTTCGATGGCGGCGACGATGGTCGGGCGGGCGGTCTGGCCGGGGGCGATGCTCACGCCCTCGGCGGCGTTGCGGAGGGTGGTGAGGGTGTGGGTGGCGGCGCGGGCGCCGTTGTCGTGCCCGCCGGCGCCGTCGGCGATGGCGAGGAGGGCGGCCCGCTCCCCGATGGGGATGACCAGGGCGACGTCCTCAGAGCCCTCGCGGAGGGGGGAGCAGGCGAGGCCGACAACGACGTCGGCGAAGGGGAGTTCGACGCGGAAGAGGTGCTCCCCGGTCGGGAGGTGGAAGAGGGTGTCGGGGATGGCCTCGGGGGGGGGCATGGGACGTCTTATCGACGTCAGGCGGAGCGTCGTTCGAGGGATCTCGGGGAGTGGGCGACGGGTTTGGCCTCGGGGCGGCGCGTTCTCGGGCGTTGGCGGGGGGCGGGGAGGGCGT
>JBITAG010000060.1:0-6202 GCA_044439985.1 Phycisphaerales bacterium JB059
GGTGATCGGTCTTTATGCCGTCTCGGACACACCCGGTATGAACCATCCGATCTCGGCGCTCGAGGCGGTGATCACCTGGGACCCCGCCACCCTCGCGCTCGTGGGCTTGGACGGGACCGGTGGGGCGCCCCTCATCTTCTCCGGGTTTCCCGCGGCGGGCTCGGGCGGGCTCAACGAGGCCATCGTGCCGCAGGACGGTGACCTGTTCTACCTGGCGCTGGGCCAGCTCGGCACACCGATCGACGCGACCCCCGCGGGGACACTCATCACGAGCTTCGTCTTCGAGGCGGTCTCCAGCGGCACCGACAGTCCCATCGAGATCCAGACGGACGGCGGAGCGCCGCTGGTTGCCACCACCGTGTACGACGGGACCATTCCGAACACCGACGTGACCTGCACGCTCGGGTCGGAAACCGTCTCGGTGAGCTGCGGCATCGCAGACCTGGCGCCCCCTTACGGCACGCTGGACTTTTCCGACGTCGTCGCCTTCCTGACCTTCTTTGACGCCATGGACCCGGAGGCGGACTTCGCGCCGCCCAACGGGACGTTTGACTTCTCAGACGTCATCGCCTTTCTGATCGCCTTCGACGCCGGGTGCCCCTGAGTCCCGGACACGATGGCGCCGGGCGACAAGATGACCCCGATCGCTCGCGGGGAGTCGCTCGGAGCGTCGGGCCACACCGGCGCGCGGCTATCCGGGGCAGCCGGCGCCGTACGCCCCGAGAAAGGCGACCACATCGGTAAAGTCAAACACGCCATCGGGCGCCGCCAGATCGGCGAGGGGATCCATCGCTCCGAAAGCGCCGAGGAACGCGACGATGTCGGTGAAGTCGAGCACGCCGTACGGCGAGGCCAGATCGGCGCCGTTGCATCCGGCGGGCGATCGTTCGTAGGCGCCGCGATCCACGATCGGGCCCTCGCCCAGACCCGTATCGGGGGCCGGGTCATCGACCCGGCGCGCCGATCCGGCAAGATCGAGCGAGAGGGGCTCGTTTAGGTCGGCGTCCGCGTCCAGATCGAGGGCGTCGGTGGGCAGGGAGGCGTTGTTCCCCGAGTCGATCGCCGGTGAGGAGGCGTCGAGGCGGTAGTCCCCCGATCCGGCGTCGAGGAAAGCCGGATCGTCGGCGTTGTTTCCCTCCCCCCCGAGCAGGCCGGTCCACCCCTGGACGCTCGAGTGGTTGATGCTGAGCACCACCGACCCGGTGTTGAGGTGCAGCTGCGTGGTCTCGTCCACGGGGCCGGCGTCGGTGTTCCCCCAGATCAGCGTGTTGGAAACCTCTGCTTCGGTTCGGAAAAGCTCGATGCCCGCGGCGGCGGCGTGCGTGGAGTTCGGCGCATGGTTGTCGGTGATCGTGCAGTTGATCACCCGGGTCCCGTCGGCGAGCTGGACGCGCAGCGCGCTCGAACCGTAGGGTCCGTGCCCGACGTTGCGGGCAAAGAGACAGTTGGCGATGGTCGGCTGACCGCCGATGGCAAACACGCCGCTGACGCCGCCATCGGTGATGTTGTCCGTGATCCGGCAGTTGAGGAGAAGGTTGTCCTCGCCGCTCTGGTCACCCGAGAGGTGGATCGCCGGCGTGGAGCCGGTCCCGGGCTGCACGCCGATGCTCGTCCACACCGGGGAGTTGATGCTCCGGTTGGCGACAAAGTCGGAGTTGACGATCCGGGCCTTGGTCCCGTCCTGAATCCCCGCCCCGGCGCCCGAATAGGCCGCGTTGTCGGTGAAGATGCAGTCTCGAATCAGGACGTCGGAGTGGAGCGCGAAGAGCCCGCCCCCGGTGAACTCACTCGAACAGTTGACCTCGATGTCCGCGTGCCCTCCGGAAATCGTGAGCCGGTCCAGCTCAACACGTTCGGACGTGTCGCGCAGGTTGAGGACGTGGTACGCGTTGTCCGAGCGGTTGCCGAGTCCGGGCGTGTCGTCCCCCGCGAGGTCGCCCGAGAGCACGGTGGGGGGCGCCTGCGGATCGCGCTGGTCGGGTGTCTCCTCGGTTCCCGAGAACCCCCCCCGGATCGTGACGCCGCGCTGCGGTCGGAAGTACACGGATCGGGCGCCCGCGGGGCCGGGTGTGTACCGGCCCGAGGCGAGCCAGATCTCCTGCACATCGCCGCTCGCGGCGGCGAGGGCCAACGCGTCCTGCAGGTCCGTCTTCGCGCGCGCCCAGTCCAGTCCGGTCGTGTCGCCGACCGCGCCCGCATCCACATAGATCACCGCGGCCTCCACTTCGTCGGGCACGCCATCAAGGTCCGCGTCGAGGCTGGCGCCCGAGCTGATGTCGCAGGCGTCGGGAATCCCGTTGCGGTTGAAATCGGTGTCCACCTCGTCGGGCACGCCGTTGGCGTCGCAGTCGGGGACCAGACCCATCGTGATCTCATCCGCGTCACAGATGCCGTTGTTGTTCTGGTCGTAGTTCCGGAAGCGCGAGACGGCCACCGTCGCGTCGAGCAACGCGCGCGACGCGTCCGCCTCTTGGGGAGACCCGACCGGCGCCCCCGCGGGTTGCCCCTCGACAAGCAGGTCCGGGCTGGAGAACATGAGCACCGGCGGCCCGCCTGAGCTTGCGACCACCGTCGAGAAGCTCTCGTCCGGGGCCGCGTACGCCCGGGCGTAGCTGCGAGCGCCGTCCGAACAAGGCGCCGCGTCGTAGTTGTGCCGGATGCCGAGATTGTGCCCGATCTCGTGCACGAACGTGTAGTTCGGCGATCCGGCGCAGGCCACGCTCACGATGGAGAACCCGAGATCTTCCCGCCCGATCGCCCCCGGCCAGACCGCCAGGTACGCCCGCCCGCAGACATCCGAGGCGCCCACGAAAAGGCAGACCAGGTCGGCCATGGTCGCGTCCCGCAGCGCCTGGGCTTCGCCCAACGCGCCGGCGCCCTGCTGCAGGTTCGAGAGGTCGGCACTGCTGGATCCCGAGTCGTTGTAGCTGACCGGCTCGACACCGACGAGGTGGGCCACCGTCGGCACGCCCGACGCGGCGAAGGCGGTGTTCAGGTCCGCGATGGCGTTGCCCGCCAGGGTGTCCATCGCCGCGTCCCCGCCCGCCGCGGCGTGGGCCTGGGGGGTGAAGATGATGAGGATGTCCAGGGAGGAGCCGTCCTCGCTGCACGGGCCAGGCGTGCCGCGCGCCATCTCGGCGCTGGCCGGTCGCCACGTCGTGGGGGGGCTGGGGGCCTCCAGCGGGCCGGGGCAGCAGTCGGGCGCCCCCCCGGAAAGGGAGCTGGCGGCGGCGAGCAGGATCAGGGCGCGGTGCATGGCGGTTCTCCGTGCGCGGGGTTTACCTTTAGTGGCGTCGTCCGGGCGGGACGCGCCTCACCGGGGGCCGCGGGAACGAGGATTCGGGATGAAGGTCCGGGAACGCTCGCCCGGTTCCTGCCCGACGTCATCCGCCCCCGGTTTGGACCGGGCGGTCAAGACGAGCTATCGTGCACGGTCGCCATGCCGCGACGGGGCTGATCCGATGCCGAGCGAGAAGTCATTCAAGGAGTCTGACATCGTCAACCAGGCGATGCAGATCTTCTGGGAGAAGGGGTACGCGGGCGCATCGATCTCCGACATCACGGAGGCGACGGGCATCAAGCGGGGGAGTCTGTACAACGCCTTCGATGGGAAGGGGGACCTCTTCCTGCAGTCGTTGTTCAGGTATGAGCACACCCGGCTGACCCAGCGATTGGCGCAGCTCGACAAGATCGATGATCCGCGTGAAGCGATCGCCGCCTTCTTCGACTCCCCTGAGCGATCTTCCGAACCAGAGGCGTGCTCGGGGGGCGGGTCGAGGGGATGTCTTCTCGTGAACACCCTGTTCGAGTACGCCCACCATGACCCCGAGATTCAGCGGGCCGTCTCGGACGCCCTGGGGGAGGTGGTGTCCTTTTTCGAACGGCGGATTCGCCAGGGACAACGCGAGGGCGTGATTCCGGCCTCGGTGGAAGCGCAAGGCACGGCCCAGGCCCTGTTTGCATATCTCGTCGGCCTGCGGGTGCTCGGACGGGGCGCCAAGGGGCCGGATGAACTGCGTCCACTCAGCACGCTGGCAATGCGGCTTCTTGGAGATCGTGACTGTCCGGGTGAATCGTCCAGCCTGTCGTAAGAATCGCCATGACCTTTGCATGGAACGGGTACATTGGGGGGGAGGTCGCGGTGTAGAGAGTCACAACCGCAGGCCGCGCTGGCGCCGCCGGCTCGGCTTGGCCCGTCCGCCTCGGGAAGCCGCGTGCTTCCTTTCCTTTGGATCCCTTTTAGACCGCCTGGTCAAAATGCCCCACGGAGAGTACCCGATGACTGAGTTCACGCTTCACACCCCCGAGACCGCCGGTGAGAGCACGCCGCTGCTGGAGAAGAGCGCCCAGGCGTACGGGGCCGTGCCGAATCTGCACGCGGTGATGGCGGAGTCACCCCAGATGCTGCGGGCCTATCAGGCTGTGGCGGAGATCTTTGAGACCACGGACCTGAGCGAGACGGAACGCCAGATCATCCTGATGACGAACAACCGGCTCAACGGCTGCGAGTACTGCATGGCGGCCCACACCACGATCATGCAGTTGAAGAAGGTCCCCGAGGACGTGATCACCGCCCTCCGGGAGAACACGCCGATCCAGAACCCGAAGCTCGAAGCCCTCCGTCGCTTCGCGGAGCAGGTCAACCTCACGCGGGGATGGCCGGAGCAGGCGGACGTGGAGGCCTTCCTCGAGGCCGGGTACACCCGGCGGACCATCCTCGAGGTCATCCTCGGAACGAGTCTCAAGGTGCTCTCCAACTACACCAACCACATCGCGCAGACCCCGCTCGACGCGGCCTTCGCGAAGAACGCATGGAGCGATGAGGCCCACGCGACGCGCTGATCCGCGTCACCCGGGGTAAACCCGTCCCCCTCTCACAGGGGGGGCGCGCTTCCCACCCCGGGTCAGCGAACCCCGACAGACGATCCGGAGCGGAGAGTGATATCCATGCGCGCACACCACCGATGGTTCCCGCCTGTCTTGCTGCCGATGCTTGCGTTCGTGCTTGCCGGTTGCCGACGCGATGACCCCGGCCCCCCGCCCGAACCACCCCCGCCTCAGGTGACGGTGACGACGGTCGATGCCCGGGAAGTCCAGGAATGGGACGAGTACACCGGTCGGCTCCGGGCGGTGGAGACCGTGGAGATCCGCGCCCGCGTGAGCGGGTACCTCCAATCGGTGAACTTCACCGATGGGCAGATGGTCAGGCAGGGCGATCTGCTCTTCGTGATCGATCCTCGCCCGTACCAGGCGGTGCTCGACGCCGCACGGGCGGAGCTGGCCCGGACGGAGGCTTCGCTCGCGCTCGCCGTGAACGACATGGAACGGGCGGAGAAGCTTCTGGCCAACCGCGCGATCTCGGCCGAGGAGTACGACTCGCGGAGCAAGCAGGTGCAGCAGGCGGAGGCGGCGGTGCAGGCGGCCCGGGCCAATGTCGCCGCCGCGGAGCTTGACGTCGGGTTCACCCAGATCCGGTCGCCGATCGATGGGCGCATGAGCCGGAGTCTGGTCGACATCGGCAACCTGATCAGCGGCGGGATGGAGGGCTCGACCCCGCTGGCCACGGTCGTCTCGATGGATCCGATCCACGCCTACTTCACCGCGAGCGAGCAGGAATACCTCCGCTATACCCGCCTGGCCAGCGCGGGGAGCCGCCCGAGTTCGAGAGAAGCGGCCAACCCCGTCGAGATGCGTCTGATCGATGAGGAGGGATTCCCGCACCGCGGGGTCATGGACTACGTGGACAACCAGATCGATCCCTCCACGGGGACCATGCAGGGGCGGGCGATTTTCGACAACCCGGACCACGAGCTGATCCCCGGGCTCTTCGTGACCGTGCGTCTGCTCGGCGCGGGGGCGTACGAGGCCGTGCTGGCGCCGGATCAGGCGATCGGTAAGGACCAGACGACCACCTTCGTGGTGGTCGTGGATGACGCGGGGATCGCGCGCTACCGGAGCGTCACGCTCGGGCCGATCATCGACGGGCTCCGGGTCATTCGATCCGGCCTTCGCGCGGGGGAGCGGATCGTGATCGAGGGGCTGCAGCGGGTGCGGCCCGGATCGCCGGTCACCCCCGATCATGTTGAGCTGGACGCGTGGCGTTCCCGGTTCGAGGCGCCTGAACAGAGCGGGGACGGAGCGGGCGGATGAATCTGTCGTACTTCTTCATCGAGCGTCCGAGGTTCGCGATCGTCATCTCGAT
>JBITAG010000061.1:0-9097 GCA_044439985.1 Phycisphaerales bacterium JB059
GCCCCTCCTCCGCCACCCCGAGCACCGAAGCCCCGCCGTCCCCCAGGAAGGACCCCGGCGCCAGCCTCGAGAGCGTCAACCCCGCCACCCGCATCCGGTCAACCAGCTCGGGCCGACCCTCCGCGCCGAACCGGACCACCCCGAGCAGGTCCGCCTCCGCGTCCCCCACGATCACGCTCGCCGAATCACCCCCGGGCGCCACCCCCAGCGTCGTGAGCTTCGCCCCCTCCCACGGCACGTTGAGCTGCTCGATCACCCGCCACCCACGCTCGCCCTCAAACGTGCACGCCCGCACGAAGTTCGACTCGCAGATCACCAGCTCCTCACGCCCGTCCCCGTCGATGTCCACCATCGCCGTGTTCCCCGGACCGGCGTTCTGCACCAGACCGAACTGCGGCATCTCCTCCTTCGCCAGCACCTCGGTCGGCGCCAGCCCCCCGTCCCCCGAGGAACACCGGACCATGACCATCGGCTCGCCCGGCGTCAGCAGTAGCAGCTCGGGCGCTCCGTCGCTGTCCACGTCCGCCGCGAGAATCGTCCCCGGCTCGCGCCGGACCCCCTCCAGCTCGATCACCCCGCCGACGCGCCCCCCCGGCTCGTGCAGCTCGAGGTGGTAATCCCGCTTCTGCTTCACGACCACCGCCAACGCGGGCGAGCCGTTCCAGTCAAACCGCGACATCCCCACCGGCGTCCCCCCCGCCGTCTTGAGCGCGATCGGCGTCGGGAACGTCAGCCGCCCCTCCTCATACGTCGAGACGCCCACGACGTCCTCCGCCTCGCTCAACACGAAGACACTCGGCGCGTCGCTCCGCTCCCACGCCCCCGCGTCGATCGCCCGCGGCGCCCGGAACGTGCCGAACGGCTCGTCCACGCCCAGCCCCCGCCCGCGGCGCTGACGCATCACGACCACCCGGTTTCCCTCGCGGTCGAGCGTGAGCACATCCTCGAGTCCATCACCATCCAGATCCGCGACCGCGAAGTCCCCACTCCCCCCGGGCGTGGCCCGAACCTCCGCGTGCAGGGTCCGCTCCGCGCCGCGCTCCCCCTGGCCCTCACGCACCAGGTCGTAGAACGCGATGCGCCGGGTCCCGCGCTCGATCACCCCCACCGACGCCGCCGCCCGACCCGGGAACCGGATCGGCTCGGCCTCGACCAGGGGCGACATCTCGAACCGAACCTCCGCCCCGAGCGATCCATCGCTGGACCCCAGCCAGAGCCGAAGCGGCGCGTCATCTCCCGGGGCCACCCCGAGCACGTCCGTCACGCCATCGCCATCGAAGTCCTCGCAGAACTGCGCGACGATCTCACCGCTCGAACCGAGGACGGTCGGCTCCCCGAGCACCCCCCGCCGGTCCACGGGATAGACCTCGATCTTCCCGCGTGCCCCGACGAGCAGCTCCGGCCCCGCCGCGCCGAGCACATCGCCGAACCCGATCCCGTTCTGCGAGGCAAGCTCCCGGACGCGACGTTTCGAGACCACCTCGAACCGTCCCCCCCCATCATTCCGGAGGGTCACGATCTCACCCGGGCTCGTCCCCGTGTAAAAAAGATCCACGTCCCCGTCACGATCGTAGTCTCTCGCCGCGATCGCCTGCACCCGGTTGGACACGCTCACGTCCACACGGTCGTACCACGCGCTCGGCGCCAGCTCGTTCGCCTTCAGCTCCGCCGCCCGCTCCTCCGCGGTCCGCGCCCGATCACGCAGCAGCTGCAGCTCGATCCGGCTCTTGCTGTTGTTCACGACCACCAGGTCCGGACGCCCGTCCGCGTTCATGTCCTCGTGGATCACCGGGCCAAGCCGGTCGTCCACCACCACGATCCGGCGCCCATCGAACCCGAAGTAGGACGCGAGGTCGTCGTCGGCGCCCCCGGCGCTCCCCACTCCCACGCCCGCGACCACACACACGCCCCAGACGGCTCTCACCATCTGCTCACCTCGCCTTTCGCCGCCCATACGGCGGGATTCGGGAGGATCATACCGCCCGAGTCCACCACCCCGGTTCCGCCACCCTCTATAGTCCCCCGATCGATTCGCAGGAGGGAGCCTCATGACGCGCCGAACCTTGATCCACGCCCGTTGCGCCGCCGCCCTGGTCGGGGCGGCCGCCCTCGCCGCCGCCGGCGCCCCCCCCGCGACCATCACCCTCGAGAACGGGAACGTCATCAACGCCCCCGTGATCAAGCAGACCTCCGAGTCGGTCTGGGTTGACCTGGGCGCCTCCGTGCTCGAGATCGCCCGACGCGACATCGCCTCGCTCGAACTCCCGGTGGACGACCACACGCCCGAGTCCGCCGAGTCCGCCAGCCTCTACCGCTCCCGCGCCGACCTCCCCGAACGCGACCCCGAGTCCCTCGCCCGCATCTTCGGCGACGCGGTCATCAAGGTCTCCACCCCCAGCGGTCTCGGCTCCGGCTTCATCATCCACCCCGACGGGTACGCCCTCACCAACGCCCACGTCGTCCAGGGCGAAACCAAAATCCGCGTCACCGTCTGGGAGCAGGACTCCGCGGACCTGGCCAAGCGCGTCATCGACGACGTCGAGATCCTCGCCGTCAACCACCACGTCGATCTCGCCCTCATCAAGATCACCGAGCCCGACGGCAAGCCCTTCAAGACCGTCTTCATCCACGACGCCGACACCGTCGCCGCCGGCCAGGACGTCTTCGCCATCGGCAACCCCCTCGGCCTCGAGCGCACCCTCTCCCGCGGCGTCATCTCCACCACCCAGCGCGCCTTCGAGGGCCTCACCTACCTCCAGACCGACACCCAGATCAACCCGGGCAACTCCGGCGGACCGCTCTTCAACCTGCGCGGCGAGGTCGTCGGCGTGACCAACATGGGCATCCCCATGGGCGAGGGCCTCAACTTCGCCATCCCCGCCTCTGCCGTCCGCCAGTTCATCCGCGACCGCGACGCCTTCGCCTACGACAAGGACAACCCCAACTCCGGTCACGTCTACCCCGCCCCACCGACGCGCTCCCGCGCCGGGCGCGCCCCCGTCCTGCGCGACGCCGAAACCTCTGAACGGTAACCAGCCTCTCCGCCATCACCACCAACATCCGCCAACGCACGGAGCACCCGATGATCCGCCCGACCACCGCCGTCTCGCTCATGCTGCTCAGCGCCGCCTGCACGCAGGCCGCCGAAGACCTCAACGCCGCCGATCTCCTCCCGGGCGCCCCCGTCTTGACACTCGCCGTTCCCGATTGGTCCGGGTTCACCGACGCCATGAGCGCCTCGGGTCTTGGCGACTTCTGGCGTGACGCCGAGATCCAGGGCCTGATCGCCCGCCTCATGGAGGAGCCCAAGAAGGACTTCGAGGAGGCCATGGACGAACTCGGCCTCGAGCCCGAGGACCTCGAGTACCCCCGAGGCCTGGTCGCCGCCGGGATCTACCTCGACGGCGGATTCGACCCCGAGAGCGACCACCCCACACACTTCGTCCTCGTCGCCGACTATCAGGACGGGGCCCCGCAGATGGTCGATCTCCTCGAACGCATGCTCGAGCAGGGTGAGGACCACGACGCCATCCTCGTCCGCGAGGACACCTACGAGGACGCCCGCCTCTGGATCATCGAGCCGCTCGAGCCCGAGGCCGACGAGGATGCCCAGGACGACGAGGACGAGTGGGACGACTGGGACGAGGAGGCGACCCCCTTCGACTATGACGAGGTCACCATCGCCCTGCGCGACGGCGTCTTCGTCGTCTCCGCCGACACCGGTCGCCTCGAACGCACGCTCGACGCCCTCTCCGGCGATGACATCGACTCCCTCGCCGACGACAACCGGTTCCGAGACTCCCTCGCCCAACACCCCGCCGAGCGTCACGCCTGGGGCGTGCTCTCCATCGGCTCCATCCGGGACGCGTTCCTCACGGGCATGGAGCAGGGCCTCCCCCCGGGCGTCGACCCCCGGGCCATCCTCAACACCCTCGGCCTGATGGACATCGAGACGCTCAGCCTCGCGATGAGCTTCGCCGAGGGCGACGTCCTGATGGAGCAGACCTTCGCCGTGCTCGTCCCGGAGAAGCGCGGCCTGGTCGCCCTCTTCGACGAGGAAGGCGCCCCCTTCTCACCCCCCGCCGTCGTCTCCCCCGACGCCGCCAGCGTCTCCCGATTCTCCGTCAACTTCGATGGAGTCATCCAGGTCGTCCGTGACGCCATGGCCCAACTCCCCGAGGCGATGCGCGGCCAGCCCGAGGCCATCTTCGAGGGCATGGTCGCCCCCATCGCCACCCCCCTGCTCGCCTCCCTCGGACGCGACGTCTGGGCCACCCAGGGTTACACCACCCCCTTCTCCCCCGAGAGCGAGCAACGCCTCATGGTCATGACCACCGACGACGAAGGCGCCCTAGGCGACCTGCTCGTCAACATCCCGGGGATGGAGGGACGAGAGTTCGCCGGCGCGATGATCTACTCCAACCCCATGGGCGCCGACATGGGCGTCGAGGCGCCCTCCATCGGTCTCAGCGCCGGGCACGTCTTCGTCGGCTCGACCGTCGCCGTGGAGAACGCCATCCGCCTCGCCGCCAACCCCGCCGACGCCTCCCTCGCCGACGAGCCCCGTTTCCGCAAGGGCGCCGACATGCTCGATGACCGCGCCCTCGGCTTCATGTTCACCGACATGGCCCAGACCTACCGCTACCTCAAGTGGTCCATGGACAACTTCGACCAGATCCAGCGCGCCGAACTCGAGGCCATCGGGTACGAGGGCGAGGAACTCGACGAGATGATGGAGTGGATGGCCGACGCCAAGCCCGAGTGGGCCGAGCAGCTCCCTTCCGAGCAGCTCATCTCCAAGTACATCGGGGACACCTTCGGCCAGGTCCAGTCCACCGACGAAGGCTTCGTCTGGACCTCCTACTGGCTGCGCGGCACGGGCGACTGAGCCCCCGCCACCCTCCGCCTCACCCCCAGCGCCCCCGCACACGCGGGGGCGTTTCTCATTTCACGCCCCCCTCGATTCAAGACCCACCCATCCCGTATACTCTTTGGCGCACACCGCAAGCGGGAGAACCGACATGCCCACCATCGCCGCGCCGTTCAACATCATGAACTGGATCGATGAGCACCCGGAGGTCTTCACCCCCCCGGTGATGAACAAGCAGTTCTACAAGGAGGCCGACGACGTCATCGTCTTCGTCTCCAAGGGCCCCAACACCCGCAACGACTACCACGTCAACCCCACCGAGGAACTCTTCTATCAGCTCAAGGGGGACATCGTCGTCCGCATCCGACCCTCCATCCACGAGGGGGGCGAGGACAAGCCCCGGGACGTCGTGATCCGGGAGGGGGAGATGTGGCTCTGCCCCCGCTGGGTCCCCCACCCCCCCCAGCGCCCCGACGACACCATCGGCCTCATCGTCGAGTTCCCCCGCACCCACAACTCCGACAAGGTCCTCGACGACGGCCTCCGCTGGTACTGCCCCGAGTGCGACACCCTCGTCCACGAGGCCAGCTTCCGCCTCAAGCACATCGACAAGGACCTCCATGAGGTCATGGACAACTTCTGGAACGGCCCCGAGGCCGGACGGACCTGCAAGAACTGCGGCTACGTCATCACCCGCGCCCCCGAGTTCACTTTCCCCGAACACATCGAGGCGTGAGAACGTAGACCCCCCCGTGGGCGCTCCGTCGGGCGGGGCTCGGTGCTCTTTCCTCGCCGATCACCCCGCACGCACGCGCCGGAGGTCGGTCGGCGAGGCCGGAGACGCGCGTCGCCCGCGGACGCCGTGCTGACCGTCCGTCCGGGATCGATTACCATCCGGGGAAGCATCGCCGCTCTCGAACCGGGGTGAACCGCATGTACAAGATCGACCTCCACACCCACATCCTCCCCCCCGGCTGGCCCGACCTGAACGCCAAGTTCGGGTACGGGCGATTCGTGGACTTCGACCCGATCGTGGACAAGACCGGGTGCACCTGCGGCGCCAACATGCTCATCGCGGGCAAGAACTTCCGGACCATCAAGCAGAACTGTTTCGACCACGCCCACCGCATCGCGGACATGGACGAGACGGGCGTGGACGTGCAGGTGCTCTCCACCGTCCCCGTCATGTTCAACTACTGGGCCAAGCCCGAGCACACCGCCGAGATCTGCCGCTTCCTCAACGACCACATCGCCGAGGTCTGCCGGGCCCACCCCAAACGCTTCGTCGGGCTCGGGACACTCCCCATGCAGGACCCGGACCTGGCCATCCGTGAACTCGAACGCTGCATGAACGACCTCGAACTCAAGGGCATCGAGATCGGCAGCCACATCGAACAGCCCCGCGGCACCGACTGGAACCTCTCCGAGCCCGCCCTCATGCCCGTCTTCCAGGCGTGCGAGCGCCTCGGCGCCGCCGTCTTTGTCCACCCCTGGGACATGATGGGCGAGCAGCACATGGGCAAGTACTGGCTCCCCTGGCTCGTCGGCATGCCCGCCGAGACCGCCCGCGCCATCTGCTCGATGATCTTTGGCGGCGTCTTCGACAAGCTCCCCCGGCTCCGCGTCTGCTTCGCCCACGGCGGGGGCTCGTTCCCCTACACGATCGGGCGGATCGAGCACGGGTACAACTGCCGCCCCGACCTCGTCGCCACCGACTGCGAGAGCAACCCCTGGTCCTACCTCGCCGACCACGACCGCCCGGCGCGGTTCTTCGTGGACTCCCTCACGCACTCGCGCAACGCGCTGCGCTACCTCATCTCCATGATGGACGACCGACGCATCTGCCTCGGCTCCGACTACCCCTTCCCCCTGGGCGAGGCCCGCCCGGGCGCGATGATCGACTCCATGTACGACCTGACCTACCGCGCCAAACAACGCCTCCTCGCCGGGAGCGCCATCGAGTTCCTCGCCCTCAACCCCGCCGACCTGGGTATGGAGGACATCGACCAGTCCCCCTACACCCGAGAGAACCACGAGCCGCAGGCCTCTCCCTCCGACCACTAGCCCCGGGCGACCCACCCCCATCGGACGCCTCCCCTACCCTGTGAGCGATGCCCGACGCCCCCACCGCCAGCTACGACACCACCGAGTTCTGGGCCCTCGACGCGGACCGGCGCGACCCGCTCGCCGAGCAGCGCGACCGCTTCCACATCCCGAGGATTAACGGTCGCGAGAGCGTCTACATGTGCGGCAACTCCCTCGGGCTCCAGCCGAAGGCCACCCGAGCCGCTCTTGAACAGGAACTCGCCGACTGGCGCGACCTGGGCGTGGACGCGCACCTCGAGGGCGCCCACCCGGGGCTGCCCTACCACGAAGAGCTGCGAGAGCCCGCCGCCCGCCTCGTCGGGGCCCTGCCCCACGAGGTCGTGATGATGAACTCGCTGACGGTGAACCTGCACCTGCTCATGGTGAGCTTCTACCGACCGACCCCGACGCGTCACAAGATCCTGATCGAGGACGACGCGTTCCCGTCGGACAGCTACGCCGTCGCGAGCCAGGCCCGGTTCCACGGGTTCGATCCGGAGACCTCGATCATCCGCGTCAAGCCCCGCCCCGGTGAGCGGGCGATCCGGACCGAGGATCTGTGCGAGCGCATCGAGCGTGAGGGGGAGTCGATCGCGCTGGTGATGCTCGGGGGGGTGAACTACCTTGTCGGACAACTGTTCCACATGGAACAGATCACCGATTGTGCGCACAAGCAGGGATGTCTGGTGGGATGGGACCTGGCGCACGCCGCCGGGAACGTCCCGCTCAGGCTGCACGACTGGGGCCCGGACTTCGCGGCGTGGTGCACGTACAAGTACCTCAACTCGGGGCCGGGCGCGGTCGCGGGCGCGTTCGTTCACGAGCGCCACGCCGGGGCGGACCTCCCCCGCTTCGAGGGTTGGTGGGGAACCGACGCCAGGACCCGGTTCAGGATGGACAAGACGTTTGATCCTCCCGCGAGCGCGGACGCCTGGCAGCTCTCCAACCCGCCCATCCTGGCGATGGCCCCGGTGCGGGCGAGCCTCGAGATCTTCGACGAGGTCGGGATGGAGGCGATCCGCGCCAAGTCATTGCGTCTGACCGGGTACCTCGAGTTTCTGCTGCGGGAGCGTCTCGGTGATCGGATCGACATCTGGACACCCGCCGACCCGGCGCAGCGCGGCGCCCAGCTCTCCCTCTCGGTCCGAGGCGCAAGCCGCGAGCTGCAACAGGCCCTGCATGAGGACGGGGTGGTCAGCGACTTCCGGGAGCCGGACGTCATCCGCGTGGCCCCGACGGCGCTCTACAACACCTTCCACGACGTCTGGACCCTGTGCGAGCGGCTGCGGGCCCGACTGGGGGCGTCGTGAGCACGCAGCGGCACGCGGTGATCGTCGGGGCGGGGCTGGCGGGGAGCCTGCTCGCCTGCATGCTCGGGGACGACGGGTGGAAGGTCGATCTGTACGAACGCCGAGCGGACCCGCGGGCCAAGGGGTTCATCGGGGGTCGCTCGATCAACCTCGCGCTCTCGGTGCGGGGGATCACGGCGCTCGAGCAGGTGGGGCTGGGCGAGCCGGTCCTCCAGAACGCGGTCCGCATGCCCGGGCGGATGATGCACTCGGTGGAGGGGGAGCTGACCTTCCAGCCCTACAGCGCCCGCCCGGAGGACGCGATCAACTCGGTCTCCCGCGGGGGGCTGAACCTGACGCTCCTCGAGGCCGCGGACGTTCACGAGGCGGTCACGCTTCACTTTGGACGCCGGTGCGAGGGCGTCGATCTGGACCGGGCGCGGGCGACGTTCACCGACGAGGCCTCCGGGAAGCGTGAGACCGTCGAGGCGGACATGCTCATCGGCGCCGACGGGGCGTGGTCCGCCGTGCGCGACGCGATGCGGGTCACCGAGCGGTTCAACTACTCGCAGGAGTTCCTGGAGCACTCCTACAAGGAACTGGAGATCCCGCCCGCGAAGGCGTGCGGCGTGGACCCGGCGCTGCACGACGGGTTCGCGCTCGAGCCAAACGCCCTGCACATCTGGCCGCGCGGGGGGTCGATGATGATCGCCCTGCCGAACGCGGACAGGAGCTTCACCTGCACGCTTTTCTGGCCGCACGAGGACTTCGCGGCGCTGGACACGGACGAGCGGGTGCTCGAGCACTTCAACCGGGTGTACGCCGACAGCGTGGCGCTGATGCCCGGGCTGCT
>JBITAG010000062.1:0-10804 GCA_044439985.1 Phycisphaerales bacterium JB059
CTCGGGTATGACGCCGGGTCAAACCCGACACCGGGGGCCAGCGATCCCCTGACCGTCCTGGGTTCGCCCGAGCGGTTCACCGGAGAAGTAGACAACTTCCCGAGCGTGGTCAGTCCCTTCAGCCCGCCCTTCGGCGGTGACGAGATCGTCTCGATCGGCTCGGGGGGGTTCATCACCGTCGGGTTCGAGCAGGCGATCCGCGACGACGCGGACAACTCCTTCGGGATCGACTTCCTGATTTTCGGCAACGCCGGGTTCATCGGCTTCGGGGAGGTGGGCGATCCCCCCGCGATGTTCGGGGTGGGGGGCGAGGCGACGGTGCAGGTGAGCCAGAACGGGCTCGACTGGACGACCGTCGAGACCCGCGCCCTCGACCTGATGCCGACGCTGGGGTACGCCGACTCCGGCCCGTTCGATTCGTTCCCCGGCTCGATCGAGACGGACTTCACCCGCCCGGTGGATCCGAGCATTGCCTTGGGTGACCTCGCGGGCAAGAGCCTGAGTCAACTGGTCGACCTGTACGACGGGTCCGGGGGGGGCGTGGGGTTCGATCTGGCCGGGACCGGGCTCTCGGAGATCTCGTTCATCCGTGTCCTCAACGAGTCCGACAGCGCGTTCGAGATCGACGCGTTCGCGGACGTGTCCGTGCCGAGCCCGGGCGGCGTTGCGTTGCTCGCGCCGTCCGGTGTGTTCATGCTCTGCCGCCGCCGGAGGCGGAGCGCCTCGCTGTAGGAGAGGGACGTTGCGTCGGCCGAAAGGCCGGCGCCGCGTTTCATGGTGCACGGTTTGACGCTGCTTGCAATCATCGCCATCGCTCTCGGCCCCACCTGGGCCAGCGGCTCGATCCCCGCGAACCCGGAGGAGGACCAGGTCCAGGACCCCACCGGGGGCGTCCGAGTGAGCGACCCGCTCCCCCAGCCGGGGGTGTGGACGCACCTCGCGAGGACGCCGGAACGCCGGGCGTTGGTCACCGCCGCCGACCCGGGGCCGGGCCTGCTCGCCGACATCGCGTGGATCGCGGACAAGGACGAGTCGGGCGCGCACATGGAGTTCAGCGGTCCCGGCGGCGTGGTCGTGGACAAGAAGCACGTCTTCGCCAGCGTCCGGATCAACGGGGAACACCACGCCGTCGCGATCGACCGCAAGACGGGCCTGACCACCTGGAGCACGCCCCTCCCGCCCCCGGTCTTCAACTCGTGGGCGAGCCCCGCGATCGACCTGAAGAACGGCACGGTGATCTACAGCGTCTTCGACACGCTCTTCGCTCTGGACCGCAAAGACGGCGAGGTGGTCTGGACCACCCCCGCCGAAACCCTCCTCGTCAACGCCTCCCCCCTCGTCACCTCCGACCTCGGGCCGGCGGACCGAGCCTTCATCACGAACTACGGCGTCGTCTCCCCTCCCGGAAAGCTCATCTGCGTCAACGTGGATCCGTACGACGCGACCCTCAACCCCTACCAGCCGGGCGAGGTGGTCTGGACGCGCGTCCTGACCCAGCCGACCGCGGGCGCCACCCCCGCCTACCACGACGGCGTGGTCTACGTCGCGACCGCGGGCGCCCTCGACCTGACCTCCGGTACCGTCGAGGCGTACGACGCGACCGCCTCCTCCCCCCCACCACCCCTCTGGATCGCCACCGCCCCGGGAACACCCGGCACGCAGGGCTTCTACGGCGGGCTGAGCTATTCGCGGGGAAACCTCTTCGCCGCCACGTACGAGTTCTTCGGAGATCAGCTCTCCTCCCTGCTGCTCAAGATCGACGCCGAGACGGGGCAGATCGTCTGGAGCGCGCCCGCCAACCGGACCAGTTCCGTCCCGATCCCGATCGGCGACGGGCGCGTGGCGCTCTCGACGGGCCTCTTCCCCTCCAAGCAGTCGGACTTCGGGTCGCGCCCGAGCATCCAGCTCTTCCGTGACCACGGGGCCTTCGGGGAACTGCTCTGGGACTCGGCGATCGACTCTTGGGCGGACACCAACGGGAACGACCGGCTCGACACCGGCGAGTACCTCGCCATCGGGGGGTGGAGCCACCAGCCCGTGCTCCGCGTGGAGCCGGGCGAGAAGCTCCTCTACGTCGGAACGATCGACGAGGAGGACCTCTCGGGCCAGTCGCTGCTTCCCTACGACCGGATCCAACTGATCGATCTGAACCGGGCGCCCGCTGATCCGGGCTTCGTGGTGGACAGCGCCACCGGGTACGGCTCTTCGCCCGCGGTGGTCGGCGACGCGCTCTACTCCGTCGGACCGGAGGGGCTCACCCGGGCCGGCCTGCTCTCGCAGTCCCCCCGACGCCCCGCGATGGGGAGCAAATGACGTGAGGATCGGGGTCGGGTCCAGGACGGACGGGCGGGGGTTCACGCTCCTCGAACTGCTCGTGGTGATCGCGATCATCGGGGCGCTGGTGGGGATCCTGCTCCCCGCGCTCGCCGGCGCGATGACCAGCGCCCGGACCGCGCGCTGCCTGTCGAATCAGCGCCAGTTGACGCTCGCCTGGGCGATGTACGGCGCCGACCACGACGACCGCGCCACCCCCGTCGGCGGGCGCGTCGAGGAGGGGTACGCGTACTGGTGGGGCGTGGAGAACCAGCAACTCGGGCGGGTTGACCACGCGAACGGCCTGCTCGCGGTGTACCTCGACAGCGCCCTCCACGACGGCTCGGTCTACGAGTGCCCGGCGCAGAAGCCGGGAACCTACACCTTCCAGTCCGCCCTCAACCAGTTCACCAGCACCTACGGGTACAACGGGTACGGCCTCTCCCCCTCCACCACCGGGCACCACGGGCTGGAGAAGCAGCGGTGGCGCCGCCTCTCCGACCTGCAGCGCCCCAGCGACGTCTTCGTCTTCGCCGACTCGATGATCATGCTCGGCGCCCTGCGCAACAGCGCCCTGCTCGACCCCCCCAAGGTCTTCTCCGCCTGGGGATGGTTCACCAACTATGCCCCCACGACCAGCTTCCGGCACGCCCGGCGCGCGGGCGGGGAAGACCCCGGGCGGGCCGTGACCGCCCGGGCCGACGGCTCCGTCCGCGCCGTCCAGGGCCGGGCCGAGTGGATCCGCAACCCGCGCCACGCCCTCGGGAGCGTGGGCGAGGGCAACGGCCCCCACTACGTCCCCGACTGGGTGCGGTGGCGACCGTGAGCCTCGTCCTCGGGTGCGTCTGTCACCGCGTCTCCTTCGCCGAACTCCTCGCCCTGGCCGACCGCCTCGACCCGGAGCGCTCGCTCGGCGAGAACGCGCTGATCGAGGCCCTCAGCGCGCGGACGCGATGCTGCACCGGGTGCGGCACATGCCGCCCGTACCTCCGACTGGCGCTGCGGACCGGCCAGACCCGCCTGCCCCTGATGGGCGTGGAGCAGGCCCGGCGCGCGGATCGCCCCCCGGAGGGCGAGAGCCCCAACGCAAACCGGGCGGGCCGCTGAGGACCCGCCCGGGAGAGGTTTGGTCAGGGTGGAGACGCCGAGCGGGCTCAGTTCTCCGCGCTGCTGGCGCCCGCGGGCTGCTCGCCCACGATGACGTCGCGGATCTCGACGCTGGGGGCGCCGACGGACTGTGAATCGGCGCCGAGCGCCTCGGCGGCGCTGGCCGCGTCGGCGAGCATCTCGTCGTCGCTCGCGGTGTCCAGGTCCTCCAGCTCGACGAGCGGCTTGACGCGGATGTCCTGGTACTTGCGGAAGCCCGTGCCCGCCGGGATCAGGTGACCCAGCAGGACGTTCTCCTTGAGGCCGATGAGGTGGTCCTCGGCGCCGCGGAGCGAGGCCTCGGTGAGCACCTTCGTCGTCTCCTGGAAGGATGCGCCGGAGAGGAAGGAGTCGCTCTGGAGCGAGGCCTTCGTGATGCCCAGGAGGAGCGTGCGCCCCGTGGCGGGGCGGGCGCGCGTGGCCTTGGCGATCTCCTTGCCCTCACCCTCGGCCTTGAGGTTGGCCTCCTTGACCACGTCCTTGTGAACGAGATCGCCGACGCGCAGATCCGTGTCGCCCGCGTCGGTGACGCGGACCATCTGGGCGATCTCGTTGTTTTTGGTGCGGAACACGAACTTGTCCACCACCTCGTGGGGGAGCAGGTCCGTGTCGCCGATGTTCTCGATGCGGACCTTCCGGAGCATGCACGCGAGGATCAGCTCGATGTGCTTGTCGTTGATGCCCACGCCCTGGGCCCGGTAGACGTTCTGCACCTCGTCGAGCATGTAGGCCCAGAGGGCCTCCTCACCCTTGATGCGCAGGATGTCGTGCGGGACCTGGGGGCCCTCGGTGAGCGGGTCGCCCGCCTGGACGTGGTCCCCGGTGTGCACGAGCAGGGACTTGTCGTTCGGGACGTGGTGGTCCTTCTCGAGGCCCGAGTCGGAGACGACCCGGATGGTGACCTTGCCCTTCCGCTTGTCCGAGTGGATCTCGACCGTGCCGGAGATCTCCGCCATGACGGAGGGGTCCTTCGGCTTGCGCGCCTCGAAGATCTCGGTGACGCGGGGCAGACCACCGACGATGTCCTGCGAGCCCGCCGCAGCCCGGGGCTGACGCGCGATCATCTGACCCGCGACGACCTCCTGTCCGTCCTGCACCTCGAGGCGGGCCTTCGCGGGCAGGTAGTGGAAGTCGAGGATGTTGCCGTCCGCGTCGGTGACGTTGATCTGCGGGTGCAGATCGCCCTTGTGCTCGATGACGACGAGGGCCTTCTGCCCGCGACCGGCGTCCTCCTCGCGCACCGTCTTGTCGATCTCGATGTCGACGAACTGGACGGTACCGGACTTCTCGGCGAGGATCGGCGTGCGGTGCGGGTCCCACTTGAGGATGACCTGCCCGCGCTTCACCTTCTCGCCGCTCTTGACGTAGATGAACGAGCCGTAGTCGATCTTCTGGTGATCGAGCTCGCGCCCCTTGTCGTCGAGGATGAGGATCTCACCGTTGCGCTTGAGGGTGACGAAGCAGTCGTTGCCGTCGTCGTCCTTGGTCGGCACCTCGTTGCAGTCGCGGAGCTGGAGGGTGCCGCCGACCTGGGCGCGGTACTCGGTCTCGGAGACGGTCCGCGTGCCGATGCCGCCGGTGTGGAACGTCCGCATGGTCAGCTGCGTGCCCGGCTCACCGATGGACTGGGCGGCGATGATGCCGATCGCCATCCCCTCCTCGACCATCTTGCCGGTGGACATGTCCATGCCGTAGTCCAGCGCGGAGCACCCGAAGCGGCTCTCGCTGGTCAGGGGGGAACGCACCATGACCGCGTCGATGCCCATGTCCTCGATCTTCTGGGCCGCTTCCGCGGTGATCATCTCGTTGGAGCGGACGATCGTCTCATCGGTGACGGGGTTGACGATGTTGTTGACGCTCACGCGTCCGACGATCTGCTCGGAGAGCGTCACATCGACCTGCTCACCCTTGTACACCGGACGCTTGAAGATGCCCCGCTTGGAGCCGCAGTCGTGCTCGCCGACGATGACCGACTGGGCCACGTCACAGAGCTTGCGGGTGAGGTACCCGGAGTCGGCGGTCTTGAGGGCGGTGTCGGCCAGCCCCTTCCGGGCGCCGTGCGTCGAGGAGAAGTACTCCAGGATGGAGAGGCCCTCGCGGAAGTTGGCCCGGATGGGGGTCTCGATGATCTCGCCGCTCGGCTTGGCCATCAGGCCCCGCATCCCCGCGAGCTGCTGCATCTGGCTGACGTTGCCTCGGGCGCCCGAGTCGGACATGAGGTAGACCGGGTTCAGGAAGTGCTTGCCTTCCTTCTTCTCGATCGAGACGTAGTTGCCCTTCTCGTCGCGACGGTCGTTCTTGAGCGTCTCGATCAGCTCCTTGGTGACCTCTTCGCGGCAGTGCGCCCAGATGTCCAGCAGCTGGTTGTACCGCTCCCGGGCGGTGATGATGCCCCGGTCGTAGTTCTTCTCGACCCGGTCCACCTTCTTCTGCGCCTGGTCGAGCAGCTCCTGCTTCTTCTCCGGGATGCGCAGGTCCGTCACGCCGAAGGAGAGGCCCGCGATCGTGGAGTGGCGGAAGCCCGTCGACTTCATCCGATCGAGCAGATCGATCGTCGCCGGACGCCCGCAGTAGTCGAACGTGTCGTCGATGACCCGGGCGCACCCCTTCTTGCCGATCGAGCAGTTGTAGAAGGGCATCCCCGGGAAGACGACGTCGCCGAAGAGCACGCGCCCGACCGTCGTGACGACGCGCCGGTGCTCCGGGAGCGGCTCGACGGGGCCGGTCTGGGCGTTGACCACCTCGGAGAACCCGTCGAGACGGACGACGATCCGCTCGTGCAGGTCGATAACGCCCTGGTCGTAGGCCAGGATCGCCTCCTGGCGGTCCTTGAACCGACGCAGCTCGCTCTCCGGGCGTTCGTCCGCCTTCATGACGGTCATGAAGTAGACACCCATCACGATGTCCTGCGACGCCGAGATGATCGGGTCACCGTTCGCGGGCGAGAAGATGTTGTGCGGGCTGAGCATCAGCACGTGCGCCTCGGCCTGCGCCTCGACCGAGAGGGGCAGGTGGACGGCCATCTGGTCGCCGTCGAAGTCGGCGTTGAACCCGCCGCAGACCAGCGGGTGGATCTTGATCGCGTTGCCCTCGACCAGCACGGGCTCGAAGGCCTGGATGCCCATGCGGTGGAGCGTCGGCGCGCGGTTGAGCAGGACGGGGTGCTGGTAGATGACTTCCTCGAGGATGTCCCAGACCTCCGCGTCGCGGCGCTCGAGCATCCGCTTGGCGCTCTTGATCGTGTCCGCGAGCCCGTGCTCCTTGAGCTTGCGGATGATGAAGGGCTGGAAGAGTTCGAGCGCGATCTTCTTGGGCAGGCCGCACTGGTTGAGCTTCAGCTCCGGACCGACGACGATGACCGAACGCGCCGAGTAATCCACGCGCTTCCCGAGCAGGTTCTCGCGGAACCGGCCCTGCTTGCCCTTGATCATGTCGGTCAGCGACTTGAGGGCGCGGTTGGAGGAGCCGAGCACGGGGCGACGGCAGCGGTTGTTGTCGAACAGCGCGTCGACCGCCTGCTGAAGCATCCGCTTCTCGTTCCGGATGATGACCTCGGGGGCGTTGAGGTCCATCAGCTTCTTCAGGCGGTTGTTCCGGTTGATGATCCGCCGGTACAGGTCGTTGAGGTCGCTGGTCGCGAAGTTCCCGCTCTCGAGCAGGACGAGCGGACGCAGGTCCGGCGGGATCACCGGGATCACGTCCATAACGAGCCAGGAGGGGTCGTTCTCGCTCATCCGGACCTGCTCGACCAGCTTGAGCCGCTTGGCCAGGTCCTTGGTCTTCTGCTTGGAGCGCGTCGCCTTCAGGTCGGCGCGGATCTGCTCCGCCTCGGCGTCCAGGTCGAGCTGGGCGATCAGCTCACGCACCGCCTCGGCGCCCATCACCGCGGTGAAGGCGTTGCCGTACTGCTCGACCGCGCTGCGGTACTCGTCCTCGGTGAGCACCTGGCGGTGCTTGAGCTCGGTGTCGCCGTTGTCGATGACGACGTAGTCCTGGTAGTAGATGATCTTCTCGAGATCGCTGGTCTTCATCCCCAGCAGCGTGCCCAGGCGGCTGGGCAGGCTCTTGAAGAACCAGATGTGCACGATCGGGCTGGCCAGGTTGATGTGCCCGAGCCGCTTGCGCCGGACGCGCGAGTGGGTGACCTTGACGCCGCACCGGTCGCAGATGATGCCCTTGTACTTCGTCCCGCGGTACTTGCCGCAGGCGCACTCGTAGTCGCGCTCGGGCCCGAAGATCCGCTCGCAGAACAGGCCGTCCTTCTCGGGGCGGTAGGTCCGGTAGTTGATCGTCTCGGGCTTCTTGACCTCGCCGTAGGACCAGGCGCGGATGTCGTTGGGCGACGCGAGGGTCACCTTGACGGCGCTGTAGTCGTTCACCCGCTCGTAGACGCTCTCAACCATTGATCATCTCCTCAGAGAGATGTGAGTCTTCAAACTTGCACACACCGAATCAGAAGAACGCGCCCCGCGGGGCGCCCGCCCGGAAAGGGACGCCCGCTACAGCAGGCTGCCCCCCTCGAGCTGCTTCTTCTCCAGCGTGATGTTCATGCCCAGTCCCTTGAGCTCGTTGCACAGCACGTCGAACGCGACGGGCATGCCCGCCTCGAGCGTGTTGGACCCGCGGACCATCGACTCGTAGATCTTGGTCCGGCCCTCCACGTCGTCGCTCTTGACGGTGAGCAGTTCCTGGAGGATGTACGCCGCGCCATACGCCTCGAGCGCCCAGACCTCCATCTCACCGAACCGCTGACCGCCCGTGCGGCTCTTGCCGCCCAGGGGCTGCTGCGTGATGAGCGAGTAGGGCCCCGTCGCCCGGGCGTGGATCTTGTCGTCCACCAGGTGGTGCAGCTTCAGCAGGTACATGAAGCCCACCGTCGTCTTCTGGTGGAACGGCTCGCCCGTACGCCCGTCGTAGAGCTGGATCTTCCCGCCCTGGGGCATCTCGGCGAGCAGCTCGCGGTGGTGCGGCCACTCGCCCTTCTCCTCCAACGCCTTCCAACGCTCACGCACGTACTCGTTCGCCTCGCGAACGGCCGCGTGGATCTCGTCCTCGGTGCACCCGTCGAAGACAGGCGTCACCGCCTGGAAGCCGAGCACCTGGGCCGCCCACCCGAGGTGGGTCTCGAGAATCTGCCCCACGTTCATGCGGCTGGGCACGCCCAGCGGGTTGAGCAGGACCTCGACGGGCGTCCCGTCGTCCATGAAGGGCATGTCCTCCTCGGGAACGATGCGGGCGATGACACCCTTGTTCCCGTGACGACCGGCCATCTTGTCACCCGCCGCCAGCGTGCGCTTGGTGGCGATGTAGACCTTGACCATCTCGAGCACCCCGGTGGGCAGCTCGTCGCCCCGCTTCATGTGGGCGACCTTCCGCTGCTTCTCGGCCTCGACGGCCTCGATGCGGGGCCAGAACTGGGCGTGGATCTTCGCCGCCTCTTCCTTGGCGTCCTTCGAACCCTTCACCCACTTCATGTTGAAGGTCTTGATCTGCTCCAGGATGACCTCGGGGATGTCGCTGGCGCCCACCTTCTGGCGGGTCATCGGGTCGACCATCTCCGAACCCGTCGCGGCCTCGATCGCCTCGGTCATCTCCTTGAAGATCTTGATCGCCTGCGCGTCCTGCTCGGCCTCGTACGCCTCGATCTGCTTCTTCAGTTCCTTCTTCTGCGACTCGTTCATGTGGACGCGACGCGAGAACTTCTTCGCCCCGATCACCACGCCGTCCACGCCGGCGCTGACCTCCAGGCTGTCGTTCTTCACGTCCTCGCCCGCGCGACCGAAGATCGCGTGCAGGAGCTTCTCCTCCGGCGTCAGCTCCGTCTTGGACTTCGGGCTCACCTTGCCCACCAGGATGTCCCCCGGGCCGACGCGGGCGCCGATCCGGATGATCCCGTTCTCGTCCAGGTTCCGGAGCATCTTCTCGCTGACGTTCGGGATGTCGCGCGTGAACTCCTCGCGACCCAGCTTCGTCTCGCGGATCTCCACGTCGAACTCGTCGATGTGGATGCTCGTGAACGTGTCGTCCTTGACCAGCCGCTCCGAGATGACGATCGCGTCCTCGAAGTTGTACCCGTCGAAGGTGTTGAACGCGACCATCGCGTTCTTCCCGATCGCCAGCTCGCCCATCTTCGTCGAGGCGCCGTCGGCGATGATCTGACCCTTCTCGACCTTCTGCCCCGGCTTGACCACGGGCTTCTGGTTCTGACAGGTCCGCTCGTTGAGGCCCACGAACTTCCGCAGCACGTACTCGTCCGCGTTGTCGATGATGATCCGCTGGGAGTCCACGTACGTGACCGTCCCGGCGCGATCCGCCTTCACGACCATGCCCGAGTTCATCCCGACCGGAAGCTCCATGCCGGTCGCCACGCAGGGCGGGTCCACCTTGATCAGCGGGACCGCCTGACGCTGCATGTTCGAGCCCATGAGCGCCCGGTTCGCGTCGTCGTGCTCCAGGAACGGGATCAACGCCGCCGAGATGCCCACGATCTGCTTCGGGGAGATGTCAACGTAGTTGACCTCCTTCGGCGACACCTCCGCCAGCTCGCCGTCGATCCGGGCCAGCACCTGCCCCTCCCGGATCTGCCCCGACTCGTCGAGCACGTCGGCCGGCGCGAGCACCGAACGAAGCTCCTCGTCCGCCCGGAGGTGCACCGTCTCACCCGTGAGCTTGCCCTTCTCCACGACCCGGTAGGGCGTCCGCAGGAACCCGTACTCGTCCACGGACGAGAAGATCCCCAGCGACACGATCAGACCGATGTTCGTGCCCTCGGGCGTCTCGATCGGGCAGACGCGCCCGTAGTGCGAGATGTGCACGTCGCGCACCTCGAAGCCGGCGCGCTTCCGGTTCAGGCCGCCCGGGCCGAGGGCCGAGAGTCGACGCTCGTGCACCAGCGAACTCAGCGGGTTCGTCTGGTCCACCACCTGGCTCAGCTCGCTGCGCCCGAAGAAGAAGTCGATCGCGCTGCTGATGGACTTGGAGTTCACCAGGTCCGCGATCTTCGTGACCTCCTCCGGGTCCTTGACGCTCATCCGCTCCTGCACCGTCCGGCGCAGCTTCAGGAACCCCTTGCGCAGCTCCTCCACGCCCAGCTCGTCGAGCGTGCGCAGGCGACGGTTGCCCAGGTGGTCGATGTCGTCCACGTTCGCGACCGGACGCTGCGTGTCCGGGTCGAGGCGGTTCGAGCGCAGGTCCAGGATGTACTGGATCACCCGAAGGAAGTCCTCCCCCCGGATGAACATCATGTTCTCCGGGGTGTCGAGGTTGAACTTCCGGTTGATCCGGAATCGACCCACCTTCCCGAGGCGGTACCGGTTCTCGTCGAAGAACTTCTCGTGGAAGAGCT
>JBITAG010000063.1:0-5432 GCA_044439985.1 Phycisphaerales bacterium JB059
CCGCAATACTTGCATGTAGGTAAGGCCGGAAGAGTATGCTGCTTCAAGCAAACCTTTCGGGATAGATTGAAGCCCTGCACGAATAACTTCAGCCATAAACGCACTGGTGACGCCTCGGATGGATGAGCTGTTGCTGTCGGAGCTCGAGCAGGTGCTCGGGCATGAGTTCCAGGACAAAGAGGTGATCCAGCGGGCCATGCGCCACGCCTCGATCTCCGATTCCCGCCTGGATTCCAACGAACGCCTGGAGTTCCTGGGCGACTCGGTCCTCGGACTGATCGCCTGTGAGCGGATCTACGAAAAGTTCCCGAACCTGCTCGAAGGGGAGATGACCAAGATCAAATCCTCGGTCGTGTCGCGCAAAGCCTGCGCCCGCATCGCGGACGATCTGGAACTCGAGCGGTTCATGCAGGTGGGCAAGGGGATGCAGACCGCCGGGGATCTGCCCCGCTCGCTGGGCGCCGCGGCTCTGGAGGCGGTCATCGCGGCGATCTACACCGACGCGGGGCTGGAGGCGACGCGCCGCTTCCTCACGCCGCTGATCGATCCGGTCATCGACGCCGCGGCTCGCTCCGGGCACCAGCAGAACTTCAAGTCCGTGCTCCAGCAGCACGCCCAGCAGATCCTGGGCACCACGCCGCAGTACCGGATCCTCGACGAGAAGGGCCCCGACCACGCCAAGGCGTTCAAGATCGGAGTGGAGCTGGCCGGGCGTCAGCACGAGGCGAGCTGGGGGCAGTCCAAGAAGCAGGCCGAGCAGGCCGCCGCCCTCAACGCCCTGCGCGAGCTGGGCGTCGTGAAGCACAACGACAAGGGCGAGGTCCGCATCGTCACCGACGCGTGAGTCTCACTCCCGAGCCCGAAGGTCCACCACCACGGGCAGGTGGTCGCTCACCCGGGCGTCATCCCGGCGAAGCCCTGTCCGGCGCAGCTCCGCCTCGCTCAGCCCCTCGGTCTCGAGCACGAAGGCCCGCTCGCTCCGCAGCGCCGAATCCGAGTAGACCATCCAGTCCAGGCGCCCCGGGGTGAACAGCGAGCGGTCGTCCCGCCAGGTGTGGTAGGCCCGGTCCCCGATGACCCGCGCCGGCGCCGGCTCCAGGTCCGAGCCGTCCGCGTCGAGCCCGCGTCGAAGCACATCGAGCGGGGGGCGGGACCCGACCAGGTTCAGGTCGCCCGCCAGCACGCACAGCTCGATCGCCCGGTTCTCCATCGCCTCGTCCACGAACGCGCCGATCGCCGCCGCCTCACTCATCCGGCGCTGGTCCTCCTCGCTCCCGGCGTGCCCGCAGCACTTGAGGTGCATGCTGCCGACGAGCATCGCGCCCCCCTCCGTCTCGACCACGCCCCCGACAAACCGGGCGGGCCATCGCGCGCCCTCGGCCATCACTTCCGGCGTGAGCCCCTCCCGGAGGGGCAGGCGGGTGATGACCGCGACACCCGCCCGATCGTTCGTCGTCGCCACCGCCCGCCAGCGCCCGTCGATCGGCAATCGCTCGTTGAACCACGCCTCGTACCGGGCCGCGTCCCACCCGTCCCACTCCTGCACGAGGAGCACGTCCGGGTCCAGCGCCCGGTACATCCGCACGAACGGGCCAGGGTTCGTCTCCGGGCTGGTGTGCAGCACGTTGTGGCTCACCACCCGCACCGCCCCGGGCGACTTCTCCGGCAGCATCCCCGACGCGGGCGCCTTCGCGCTCGGGACCCCCTCGGCCTCCATCACACCCGAGGACCAGACCGTGCGTCCGTCCGCATCGACCCGGCGCACCTCGACCCGCACGCGCCGCGTCGAGTCGATCGTCCGGATGTTCCGGCCCAGACGCCGGCGCACCTCGTCGCGGATCCGGCGAAAGAGCCGCGCCTCGTAGACCGGCGCCGCGTACGTCGGCGCGAACTCGAACCCCACCTCCGCGGGAGACAGGGCGACTCGTCGCCCGTCCGAGGCATGCGCCCAGGCCGCGGCGCCGATGCCGACACTCCCGTCCCGGTTGGCCGGTGAGATCTGCACCTCCAGATCCACGCCCAGATCACCCATCCGGGCGCCCGTCTGCGCGTCCGCGTCCGCGTCCACCAGGAGCCTCGTCGTCTGCTGTCCCCCCTGGGGCGTCAGCGGCTCCCCGGGGGGGCTGAACCGGACGTACAGGTGCTCGGGCTCGACCACCACCGAGGACTCGGGCGCCCAGTCCGACGTGACTCCGTCGAGGGTGATGGGGGGGCGCCCCTCGGCGCACGCCCCCAGCAGGAGGAGTGGGGGGAAGGCGATCGCGGCGCAGACTCGGGTCATCTTCATGCCCGGAGTCTCTGCACTCCCGCCTCGCTCGGCAAGACGCGCGTCGATCTTGTCACACTGGAGAACGTGCGGACGGACCCGCGGGGACTACCCGCCCGCCGAGGTCACCGTCATCGCGACCACCACGAGCGTCACGATCACCATGAGCGCGACGCCGCCCATGCAGGCCATCATCACCCGGTTCGAGCGGGCGACCATGCGGACCAACTCCGCCTCACGGTCCAGGTCGGTCTGGCGCAGGCTCGCGATCGCGTCTCCCAGCCGCCCCGTCGCGTCGCCCACCGAACTCATCGAGCCGGAGAACTCGTCGAGCGCGCCCGAGAGACGCTGCTGCCCCGCCTCGGCGTGCTCCGCGATGCGGCGCACGTCGTCGAACGCCGCGTTCTGCCGCTGCAGCGCCGCCTCGTGCCGGTGCTGGCTCTCACGGGTGGCCTCGAGCAGGCGCCCGACCGTCTCGTTCAGCTCCGACTGCTGGTCACGGAGCGAGGGAAGGGCTTCCAGCGATGACGCCGTCCGCTCCGCCAGATCCACCAGACGCTGAGAACGCATGTCAGCCTTATCCAGGTGCGCATCGACCTTCCGGACGAGCGTGATCACTTCGTTGTAGTTGCGTTGCAGCTCGGCCATCGCCTCGTGGCGTCCGAGGCTGCGTCCGGCGGCGATCACGCCGTCCGGGACGCCCTCGCCCGTGGCGCTGACCTCGACCGGCTGGCGGGGCGCCAGATCACCCGTCTTGGCCCGACGTCCCCCGAAGATCTTTCCTAGCACGCCCATCGCGCCTCCCGTCTTCCATGACCCCCGGCGATACCAGCCTACGTCGCACGCCAAACCCCGGCAACGCCGGCACTCTTCCACAGGCCCCTTTCGGGCCATTCCCCCCGGTAGACTCACCCCTCCCCGGGAGCAGACGTGAGCGCCGATTTCCTCTCCACTTCGCAGCGAAGCGACCTGATGCGCCGCGTCAAGTCCTCCGGCACCGCTCCCGAGCGGGCGCTCACCGCCGCGCTCCGACGCCTCGGCGCCCGCCCCACGCGCCACGCCAAAGACCTCCCGGGCGCCCCCGACCTCGCCTTCAAACGCGACGCGGTCGCCTGTTTCATCGACGGCGAACTCTGGCACGGCGACCAGTGGCGTCGGCGCAACCTCCCCAACCTCGAGGCCCAGTTCCGGGGGGGCAAGGACCCCGACTACTGGGTCGAGAAGGTCCACCGCAACATTGAGCGTGACATCCGCGCCACTTCCGACCTCCTCGAACGCGGCTGGACCGTCCTCCGCTTCTGGGAGTCCGACGTGCTCGAGGACCCCGACGCCTGCGCCCGCCGACTGCTCGACGCCCGCGAGGGACGCGCCGCCACCGACCCGCTCGCCGTTGCCGCCACCGGCCTCAGCGCCGACTTCTTCGCCGGCATCGGCCTCATGCGCCTCGGGCTCAAGGGCGCCGGCTGGCGCACCGTCTGGGCCAACGACTACGACGCGACCAAACGCCGCCTCTACCTCCACAACCTCAAGGGCGAACGCGTCACCCTCGACGACCGACCCATCCAGGACGTCAGGCCCGACGACGTCCCCGACGTTGCCCTCATGGCCGCCTGCTTCCCCTGCACCGACCTCTCCCTCGCCGGCAAGCGGCGCGGCATCGAGCACGGGCCCCAGTCCTCGGCCTACCTCGCCTTCGCCGACCTCCTCGACGCCCGCGCTGAAAGACGCCCCCCCTTCGTCATCCTCGAGAACGTGGTCGGCCTCGTGAACAGCCACGACGGCGCCGACTTCCGCATCTGTCTCGACCGCCTCGCCGACGCCGGGTACCGGATCGACTCGGTCGCCATCGACGCGCGCCACTTCGTCCCCCAGTCCCGCCCGCGCCTTTTCGTCGTCGGCGTCCGTGCGGACCTCGAGGACGTCCCCACCCACGCCCCCGAACACCTCGACCCCGACGACCCCCTCCGCCCGGAGCGTCTGCGCGCGTTCATGCGCGCGAACCCCGACCTCCCCTGGGCGCTCCGACCCATGCCCCCCCTCCCGGCGCGCACCACCACCCTCGTCGATGTGCTCGAAGACCTCCCCGAGGACGATCCCGCCTGGTGGTCCCCCGACCGCGTCGAGAAGATCCGGTCCCAGGTCAGCGAACGTCACCTCGCCATGATCCGCGACCGCCGTGAGCAAGGACTGGTCGTCCACGCCACCGCCTTCCGTCGGATGCGCAAGGGCCGCTCCATGGCCGAACTCCGCTTCGACGGCGTCGCCGGGTGCCTCCGCACCCCCAAGGGCGGGAGCGCCAAGCAGATCCTCGTCCGCGTGGACGACGAGGGCTGGCGCGTCCGCCTGCTCACCCCGCGCGAGTGTTCCCGCCTCATGGGCGCCGACGGGATGAAGAAGGACGGGAGCTACAAGAAAGGCGCCGAGTTCAGACTCGACGCCGAGGGGGTTTCACGGGATGACGCCCTCTTCGGGTTCGGCGACGCCGTCGCCCCGCCCGCGGTGAGCTGGCTGATCCGCCAACGCGTCAACCCGGTCGTCTGCGGGCTTCTGCGCGGGCGTGTCCTCCGCCGCTGATCCGGTTAGGGCCCCGCGCGCAGGCCCCGCTGGAACCGGTCCGACACCTCAAGCCCCATCAGGCTGATGTCCGCGATGGTCAGGTGTCCGTTCCCGTCCATGTCGAAGATCTCATCGCCGGGCTTGAACGGCGATCGCATCGCGTCGAGCGCCCGCGTGATGTCATACGCGTCGATCCGCCCGTCGTTGTTGACGTCTCCCATCCGCTCGGGGGGGTAGAGCGTCCAGGTCTCGTTCGCCGCGTACCCCGTCAGGGTCCGCGTGTCCCCACCGGGCCAGGCGACCACGATCTCGTCCATGTGCGTCGCCGCGGCGAGCCCGAAGTGCTGCAGGTGGTCGTTCTGCGCCTTGAAGTTGTTCCCCATCTGCAGTTCGCGGCACTGCCAGACGCCCGCCGCGTGCACGTCGATGACCGTCCCCACGCCGAACCCGTTGGCGCCCTGTCCGACGACGCGGAACTTCACCCAGTTCCCGTTGCTCGCGTTGTTGTTGTAGAGCCGGTGGTTCTGCCCGGTCGGCGAGGTGACCAGGTCCTGGTCGCCGTCCAGGTCCACGTCCCCCATTGCGAAGACGTACGAGTGCTGGTTCGCCT
>JBITAG010000064.1:0-4815 GCA_044439985.1 Phycisphaerales bacterium JB059
GGGCGCCGGGGAGGGCGCGGCTGGCCAGGCCGAGGTGGATCGCATTGCCGGGCATCTTGTCGACGATGCGCTCGGGATCGTCCCCGGCGCGGGCGCGCAGGGCGTCGATGTAGCTTGTGCCCACCTCGTTGACACCGGCCCGGTCCAGGGTATCGACGGGGTGGGCGCGGGCGAGGTGTCCCAGGTCCGCGCGTTCCCCGACGCCCTCGGCCCGAGGGTGGGCGGCGATGATCTGTTCGGTGAGCGTGGTGCCCGATCGGGGCATGCCGACGACGAGGACGACGGCGGAGGCGTCGAGGTCGCCCGCGGGGATGCGGGCCAGCGCGTCGGCGTTCCAGGCGTCGATGATGGGCTGGGCGGGGGTGACGGCGCCCCGGGGGACGAAGGCGCTGGCCCGGGTGATCGCGTCGAATGCGTCGTCGTGTTGCTTGAGTCGGTCGCGCAGGGCCCCGAGCTGGTAGAGGGCGCTGCGCTTGACGCCGGGGGGAAGGCCCGGTCGGGCGAGGAGGGCTTCGAGCAGCTCGGCGCCCCGGGTCTGGTGCTCGGGTGACCGGCTGAGCATGGCGTAGGCGATGACGGTGGCGGGAGGGGCGTTCTCACCCGTCGCGACCGGCTCGATGAAGGCGAGGCCCTCGTCGGGCTTGCCCAGGTCGTTGCAGAGCATCGCCTTGAGGTGGAGGGCCTGCCCGGACGTGGGGTTGGTGCGCAGCACGCGGTCGATGGCTTCGAAGGCCTCGTCGGGGAGGTCGTCCAGGCGGAGGTTGAAGGCCAGGTCGCACCAGGCCTGCTCGCTGCGCGGGTTGCGTTTGAGCGAGGCGCGCAGGTGCTCGCGGCCCTCGGCGAGCTTGCCCTGTCGGGTGAGGCAGGCGCCGAGCATGTTGAGGATGCCCGGGTCGTTGCGCACGATCTTGAGCAGCTGGCGGCAGAGGGACTCGGCGCGGGGGTAGTCGCCGCGCTGGAAGGCCTGCATGGCCTGCTGGGCCATCGCGTTGGGGTCGTTGGGTCGCATGGTCAGAGGACGCCGCCCGCTTCGAGGACCTTGACCATCGGGCCGATGTGCTTCTCGTAGCGTTTCCAGCGGGCGGTGGAGGAGGCGTAGACGGGTTGGCGGACCTGGTCGCGGCTGGCGGTGGAGACCTGGCGCGTGGCCTTGTGGGGCGCCATGCACTTCTCGTCGAAGGGGAGGCCGAGGAATTCGAGCAGTGCGCGGACCTGCGTCTCGAAGTCGGCGACGAGTTCCTCATAGCGGAGGACGTGCACGGGGAGGTCGGTCGCCTTGAGCCAGTGGTCCATGAGCTGGGTGTGCAGGACGTAGCGCTGCGCGATGGCCTCGAGGTCGCAGGTGTAGGCGTGGCGGGCGCCGAAGTTCTGGAAGTAGCAGGAGAGGCAGATGTCGCGTGGGTCGCGTTGGCACCAGACGACGCGCGCCTCGGGGAGGACGCACTGGACCAGGCCCAGGTTCTGGTAGTTGTCGGGCATCTTGTCCACGACGCGCTGGGCGGTCTTGGAGCCCTCCCGGGAGAGCATCTCGTTGTACCGCTTGGCCATCGCGTCCACCGAGGCCCGGGTGAGTTCGGGGGCGGAGGTTCCCCGACGCAGGTTCATCAGGAGCTGCGATTCGCCGACGCCCGCGGCCTTGGGGTGGGCGGCGATGACACTCTCGGTGAGCGTCGTGCCGGAGCGGGGCATGCCGACGACGAGCACGGCCCGGTCGGTCTTCACCCGGGCGCGGGGGGACTTGGCGATCGCCTCGGCGGACCACTGTTCGTAGATGGCGTCGGCGCGCTGCTCCTCGTTGTTGGTGCGCATGGCGTTGGCGCGCTGGTAGGCGTCGAAGGCCTCGTCGTAGCGTCCGACGCGGTCGAGGAGGCGCCCGAGGATGAAGAGGGCGCCGGAGCGGACGCCGGTGTGGAGTTCGCCGCGGGCGAGGGCCGCCTCGAGGAGTTCGATGCCGACCTCGGGCTGCTTGAGGGCGATGCAGAGGTCGGCGTAGGCGACGACGAGGCGGGTGTCGGGGTTGTCGGCCCGGACCATGGGCTCGAGCATCTCGGCGGCCAGGGCGTACTCGCCCCGGTCGGCGCGGATGGAGGCGGTCATGGTGATCGGGCGGACCTCGTCGCTGACCTGGCGGGCCTTGGCCACGAGTTCGAGGGCCTTGTCGGTCTCGCCGAGCATGCGGTGGACCTCGGCGAGGGAGCAGAGGGCCTGGACGTGCTCGGGGTGGACGCCGAGGCACTGTCGGAACTTGATGGCGCCCTCGACGAGGCGCCCGAGGCCGATGAGGGCCTCGCCCTGGACCCAGAGCATCTGGGCGTCGCGGGGGCGGGCTTTGATCGCGTCGTTGGCGAGGGTGAGGGCGGTCTCGAACTGGCCCATCTCGATCATCTGCACGGCGCGTCGTCGGGTGACGTCCGCCGCGTTGAGCCCGAAACCCGCGGATGTGAACTGCTCGGCCATGGGCGAGGAGTCTAGTCCGGGCAGTCGATTCCGGCGTGTCGCAGCTCGCGGAGGAGGGGCTCGAGGTGGCGTTCGTAGTGCCTCCACCGGGCGACGGAGGCGTCGAAAACGGGGCGGCGCACCTGGGACATGCTCGCGGTGTCCATGCGTCGCTTGCTCTCGTGGAAGTTGAGGCAGGCGGGGTCGAAGGGAAGGCCCAGGAAGTCGAGCGCCCGCCGGATGGAGGCCTCCGGATCGGCGACGAAGTCCTCGTAGCGGTCCTCCAGGATCGGGGTGTCGAGGTGCTCCTGCCAGTGGCGCATGATCCGCTCGGAGGCGCCGAGGCGACGGGCGCAGGCGGCCAGATCCCGGGTGACGGTGAGGTTGGCGCCGAAGTCCTGGAAGTAGCAGGAGAGGCAGACGTCGCGCGGGTCGCGCCGTCGCCAGACGACGCGGACGCCGGGGATCGCGCGGCTGGCGAGGCCGATGGCGATGTCGTTGCCGGGCATCTTGTCGAGCACGCGCTTGGTGTCCGGGGTCATGGCGGCGCCGAGGGCGAGCAGGTAGGCGCCCCCCGCGAACCGGAGGCGCTGCGGGGTGAGCGAGCGCACGGGGTACTTGGCGAGCAGCTGGCCCAGCAGGGGGGACTCGCCGACGCCCTCGGCGGCGGGGTGGGCGCAGACCACCTGCTCGAAGAGGCTCGTGCCGGAGCGCGGCATGCCGACCACGAGGACGGGCAGGTCGGAAGGCTCGGGGCTGAGGGGGGTGTTCCGGATGACCTCGGGGGTCCAGGTGGCGCGGACGGTGTCCGGGTCGATCTCGGGTCGGGTGGGGCTCAGCTCGTTGCCGCGGGTGAAGGCCTCGAAGGCCTCGTCGTACCGGCCCAGGGCGTCGAGGGCGTGTCCGAGTTCGAACATGGCCTGACGCCTGGGGGTGGGCTTGAGGTCGGCGTGGGCGAGCAGGGAGGTGATGGCGCGTTCGGCGTCCTGGGGCAGGTCGCGGGCGCGGCAGAGGGCGGCGTAGGCGATGACGAGCGCCGGCTCGGGGGAGGCTTTGGTGGCGTGCGGGCGGATGAGGTCCCAGGCCTCGTCGTGGCGCCCGAGGGTCATGAGGAGCATGGCCTTGCCCTGGAGGGCGGGGGCGTAGTCCGGCTTGTACATGAGCGCCTTGTCGATGGCCTCGAAGGCGCTGTCGAGGTCCCCCCGGTGGCGGTGGCAGTTGGCCAGGTCGAGGAGGGTCGCGGGATGCACGGGGCGACGCTTGAGCGATTCGAGCAGGTGGGGGAGGGCCTCGGCGGCGCGTCCGGCGCGGGTGAGGGCGACGCCGAGCACCGCGAGCAGGTCCGGGTCGCGCTTGCGCGTCGCCAGGGCGCTCAGGGCGGTCTGGGCGGCGGCGCGGAAGTCCGCGGCGGCGATCTGACGGCGCGCCTGCTCGAGTGCGGCCTTCGGGCTCTGTGGGCGTGGGGGGGGCATCAGGCGTCGGGCAGTTCCACCCCGGCGTCGCGCAGCGCCTGGGTCATCGGGCCGATGTGCTTCTCGTACCGCTTCCAGCGCGCGAGGCTGGTCTTGTACACGGGCTGACGCACCTGGTCGCGGCTGGCGGTGGTGACCGTGCGGTCGGACTCGTGGTACCGCAGGCAGGCCTCATCGATCTCGTGGCCGGCGAACTCGAGCAGTCGGCGGACGCCCGTCTCGGGGTCGTTGACCAGACTCTGGTAGTGCAGGTCGAGGATGGGCAGATCGGTGACCTCGCGCCAGTGGTCCATGATCTTGAGGTGTTCGACGTACTGCTGTGCGCACAGGACCAGGTCGCGGGCGTAGGTGTGCGTGCGTCCGAAGTTCTGGAAGTAGCACGAGAGACAGATGTCGCGCGGGTCGCGCAGGGTGTGGATCACGCGGGCGCCCGGGCAGGCGCGGCTGAGCAGGCCCAGGTGCATGTAGTTGCCCGGCATCTTGTCGAGGACGCGCCGGGTCTGCGCTTCGGCGACGCGTTGCAGGGAGGCGAGGTACTTCCGCCCGATCGCGTGGATCGGTCCGGGGCGCAGGTCGCCGGCGCCGAGCGTGCGCGCCAGCGTCGGGAGCGTGTGCGACTCGCCGACCGTCTCGACGCCGGGATGGGCGGCGAGCATCTGCTCGACGAGCGTGGTCCCCGAGCGGGGCATGCCGACGATGAGCAGGGGCAGGTCGGCGGGGTCGTCGCCCGGGGGGATCGCGTCGAGGCGATCACGCGTCCAGACCGAGGTGACCGACTCGGCGGTGTTGAGCCGGCCCGGGCCGGTCATGGCGTTGCCCCTGGCGTACGTCTCGAAGGCCTCGTCGTAGCGTCCGGCCTGGTCGAGGAGCTGGCCGAGCGTAAAGCGGGTGAAGCGTTCGACGTCCG
>JBITAG010000065.1:0-5160 GCA_044439985.1 Phycisphaerales bacterium JB059
ACTGGTCCGGCGGAAGTCGGACCGCGTTCCCGACGGCGTGGACCAGGCAATCTGGGACGGACGCTCCCTCGGGGAGTGGGCCCGTGTGCTGGACGGGGCGAGGGGCGTGGTGAATCTGGTGGGGCGGAGCGTGGATTGCCGCAAGACCCCGGACCACTGCGATGAGATCCTGCGGTCGCGGGTGGAGGCGACGGGTGTGTTGGGGGCAGCGGTGCGCGGGGCGGCGACGGTGCTCAAGACGGACCCGGAGTTGGTGCTCTTCGGGCGTCGTCTGGTCTCGAAGCGGTTGCGGGAGCTGGGGCACGCGTTCGCGTTCCCGACGCTCGAGGCAGCGATCGGGGACCTGTGCCGGTGAGGGGAACCGCGTGGGGGGATGCGGGTATCTTGGGGTGATGAACGCTGGATTGCTGAGGTTGGTGACCTGGATGGTGGTGGGCGTGGCCTGCGCGCGGGCGTGGGCGGGGCCGTCGGATGTCTTCCGGGTTGACGGGAAGATGCCGGAGCGGGGGTGGGTGACGTTTGACGAGACGCCGCCGGACCCGGAGACGAGCGCTTCGCCGATGCTGGCGCGACTTAACGGCGTTGCGGCGTTGTTGGATCAGGACGCGCTGCGCCAGCTTCGTCGTTCGGCGCGGGGTGCGCCGACGGAGGAGGGGGCGGGGGTGCGTGGGTGGGGCGGTCACCGGGAGAACGAGGGGGCTGTGGCGACGGTGGAGATCGGGCGCGCCGGGGGGGAGTGGGTTGCGCGATCACTCACGAGCCCGGGCGACGTGGCGCGGTTGCGGGGGCGGTGGTTCACGGAGCTGGCGTCGTCGGGGGGGGCGCCTCGGCGGGAAGTTGACGGCGATATCGAGCCGGGGCGGCTGACCGATCTTGAGGGGCCGTACATGGAGGGGGGCGTGCAGCTTGAACGGGACGTGATGGCGGACCGGTTCGGGTCGACGACGGGGGAGAACGCGCCCCTCTCGGGGATCACGCGCGTGCTGGAGGAGGAGCGGATGTGGGCGCGCCTGCCCGCGGGGTATGACCCGGCGCGCCCGGCGGGGGTGGGGGGCTGGGTGAGTCCCTCTGAGACATGGCGCATGCCCGGGCACTTCTTCGGCACGCTCGACGAGCACAACCTGATCGCGTGCGGCGTGGACAACGCGGGGAACTTCCGGAAGACGCGTGACGGGACGACGCACGGGATCGTGGACCGCTTGCAGTTGATGTTCGACGTGCTTCAGACGGTTCGGTCCAGGTTCGAGGTGGACGATGACCGGGTCTACATCACCGGGTTTTCCGGGGGCGGGCGGGTGAGTTCGATCCTGACGTGCACCTTCCCGGAGGTCTTCCGGGGGGCGGCGCCGATCGTGGGGCTTGACAGTTACGCGCCCGCGACGGTGGAAGAGGGGAAGTACGTGCCCGGGCGGTTTCCCAAGCCGCGGGGGGCGCGGTGGAAGCTGCTGACCACACGCCGGATCTGGGCGCTCACCGGGTCGCGGGACTTCAACCGGGTGGAGATGCAGGCGAGGGTGGAGCGGATGGTGGCGGACGGGCTGCCCGTGCGCCTTCACACGACGCCCGGGATGAAGCATGAGGAGATGCCGGCGGAAGAGGTGGTGCGGGAAGCGCTCGAGTGGGTGGACGAGCCGGCTCGGGAGGCGATGGAGGCGGGGTGGGCCCGGGCGGACGAGCTGTGGGACGCGTACGTGGAGGCGCACGGGGAGCGGCTCCCGCCGGGTGAGGCCCCTCGTGCGGCGCTGATCGAGATCACGCGCGTCGGCCCGTTCGGGGAGAGCGCGTGGAGGGCGGCGGAGCTGCTTGGGTACAGACGCCCGACGTTTCGCGGCGTCAGTCCTTGATCGCCTTGAAGGCCTCGATGGCGTGCTGGCGCGCTTCGGCGTGGTCGACGATCGGGCTCGGGTAGTCCAGGGTTGTGCGGGCCAGCGCGGGCAGGGCGGACGGGTCGTGGATGTCGGGGGCGTCCAGGTCGCTCAGTTCGGGGACGAAGCGCCGGATGAAGGCGCCCTCCGGGTCGCACTTCTTGGACTGGGAGGTGGGGTTGAAGACGCGGAAGTAGGGGGCGGCGTCGACGCCGGTGGAGGCGGACCACTGCCACCCGCCGTTGTTGTTGGCCAGGTCGGTGTCGATGAGGTGGCGTGAGAAGTGGCGTTCGCCGAGGCGCCAGTCGAGGAAGAGGTCCTTGGAGAGGAACATCGCCGCGATCATGCGCAGGCGGTTGTGCATCCATCCGGTCTGGATGAGCTGGCGCATCGCGGCGTCCACGATCGGGAAGCCGGTGCGTCCTTCCTTCCAGGCCTCGAGGTGCTCCGGGTTGTCGATCCACTCGATGCGTTCGGTCTCGAGCCGGAAGGGGCGGTGGCGGCAGACGCGCGGGAAGCCGACGAGGATGCAGCGGTAGAACTCGCGCCAGATGATCTCGGAGATCCAGGTGCTCACCCCCTTGGCGCCGGAGTCGAGCTTGTTCTGGTTGACGTCTCGGGCGGCGTTGACGCACTGGAGGGAGGAGAGGGCGCCGATGCCCAGAGAGGGAGAGAGGCGGGCGGTGGCGTCCGCGTCGGGGAGATCTCGCCGGTCGGCGTAGGATTGGATGCGGTCGGCGCAGAAGCTGAAGAGCGCGGCCCGTGCGTGCTCCTCGCCCGCGGGCCAGAGGTCGGGCTTGGCGTTGTCGGGGTCGAAGCCCTCGACCGTGTCGGGGATCGGGTCTGGCTCGCAGGGCGCCTCGTTCTGGGCGCGCGGCGCGGGCGCCTCGTCGCGGGCTTCGCCTTCCTTGAACCGCGCGATCCAGGCCTTCTTGAACGGGGTGAAGACGCTGTAGTACTTGCCTTCCTTGGTGCGGATGGCGTCGGGGGGGAAGACGAGCTGGTCGGTGAACCGGCGGACCCGGAGCCCGGCGTCCTCGAACGCGTTGGCGACCGCGTCGTCACGTTCCCGCTCGTTGAGTTCGAGTTCGTCGTTGAAGTAGATCGCATCGCAGGCGTGGGCCTCGGCGAGGCGGAGGAGGGCGCGGGGGGACTCGGCGAAGGTGGGGTGCTCGAGGATGAGCAGGGGGATGTTGAGCTTCTTGAGGTCGGCGGAGAGGTCCCGAAGAGAGCGGAGGATGAGGTCCGCCTTGGCGTCGGAGAGGTCGTGGTCGAGCCACTGCTTCGGGCAGATCGTGAAGACCGCGACGACCCCCCGCTCGGCGTCGCGGGTGGCGCGGCTCAGGGCTGGATGGTCGCGGGTTCGGAGGTCGGCTCGGAACCAGACGAGGGGTCGCATCCGGGGTCCTCGGGGTCGTCGTGGGGGATCGCGGGCTTCGGGGCGTTCTGGAGGGCGTTGGCGACGAAGTCGCGGTGCTTGTCGATGCTGAAGTCGGCCCGGAGGGCGTTCTGGATTCGCCGATTGGCGCCGATGAGGTAGGTCACGCGTCGGACGCCGAAGCCGAACGGTCCGTTCGCCTGGTATTCGGAGATGATGGTCGTCGTGGGGTCGGTGAGCAGGATGAAAGGCAAGTCGTGCTTGGCACGGAACTTGGCGTGTGAGATGGCGCCCTGAGGGGAGACGCCGGCGACGGTGATGCCGGCGGCGGCGAGTGGCTTGTGGATATCGCGGATGGCGCACGCCTGCTTGGCGCATCCGGGGGATCGGTCCGCGGGGTAGAAGTAGAGGATGAGGGGGCCGTGCTCGGTGAGCGAGGCGAGCGTGTGGGGGGCGCCGACGTCATCGGTGAGGGTGAAGTGGGGGGCTCGGGCGCCGGGAGTGAGCATGGGGAGAGTGTTGCGGGTTGGGCCGGGGTTCGCCACCCGGGGGCGGCTGGTGGAGGCGTGCGGGGGTCTGATAGGGTGTTTGGATGAACACAAAGGCCCGGATGGGGGTGGCGGAGCGCTTCGCGCCCTTCGGCACGACGATCTTCGCGGAGATGACGGCGCTGGCGCGGGAGCACGGCGCGGTGAATCTGTCGCAGGGCTTTCCCGACTTCGACGGGCCTGAGGTGGCGAAGGAGGCGGCGGGGGCGGCGATGGCCCGGGGGGAGAACCAGTACGCGCCGATGGCGGGGATCCCCGAACTCCGCGGGGCGATCGCGGGATGGTTCGGCGCCGGCAGCGGGTTGGATGTGGACCCGGACGCGGAGGTGACGGTCACCAGTGGGTGTACGGAGGCGCTGGTGGCCTGCATGCTGGGGCTGATCGATCCGGGCGACGAGGTGGTGGTCTTTGAGCCGTTCTATGACTCGTACCGGGCGTGCCTGGCGATGTGCGGGGCGACACCGAGGTTCGTCACGCTGCGTCTTCTCGAGGGGCGGTTCGGGTTTGACGAGGCGGAGTTGCGGGCGGCCTTCGGTCCCCGGACCCGGGCGGTGCTCGTGAACACGCCGCACAACCCGACGGGGTCGGTGCTGACGCGGGAGGAGCTGGGGCTGATCCGCGATCTGTGCGTGGAGCACGACGCGATCGCGATCACGGACGAGGTGTACGAGCGGCTGACGTACGGGGCGGAGCACGTGCCGCTCGCGACGCTCGACGGGATGCGGGAGCGGACGCTGACGCTCTCGAGCCTGGGCAAGACCTTCAGCCTGACGGGGTGGAAGGTGGGTTGGGCGATCGGTCCGGCGTCGCTGACGGCGGGGGTTCGGGCGGCGCACCAGTTCCTGACTTTCAGTGTGCCGACGCCGCTTCAGCACGGGGCGGCGGCGGCGCTGCGCGAGGGGGAGGGGGGCGTGCGTGAGCTGCGGGCGCACTACCGGGCGATGCGGGATCTGCTGTGCGGGGCGCTCGAGCGGGTGGGCTTTGGGGTGTGCGTGCCCGAGGGGTCGTACTTCATCATGGCCGAGCACACGGAGGTGAGCGGGCGGCTGGGGCTGAAGGACGACGTGGAGCTGTGCCGGTATCTGACGAGGGATGTGGGGGTGGCGGCGATCCCGCCGAGCGCGTTCTACAGCGATCCTCGGGACGGGGCGGGGTTCGTGCGTTTCGCGTTCTGCAAGACGGAGAAGACCATGCGGGCGGCGATTGAGCGTCTGGAGAGGATGGCGTGATGGTTTGGGCGGATGGTTGTCGTGTGCTGGGCTCGCTGATGCGTCGCGTTGGCCCCACAACCCCAACCACAACCCACAGGGGGGGGGGGGGTAAACAAATAATGAGGCGGTGGGGCAGTATAAAAGCGGGGGGGTGAGGG
>JBITAG010000066.1:0-17544 GCA_044439985.1 Phycisphaerales bacterium JB059
GCGTCTCGTCGGCCGCCGGACGGAGCGCGGGGGGGAGCGAGTCGGGCAGGTAGGACCAGACGGGCTCGTCGGGGTTCTGCGCGCGGAAGACGTGCAGCCCGGTCGGCAGGTCCGCGACCGAGCCGAGCGACTTGACCGAGATGACGAAGTACTCCGCCGCCCCCGTGGCGTCGCGTCCGATCGAGGCCACGCGGTAGGGCGTTTCGTCGATCGAGCGGAACTCGCGGATGACTCGCCCGGAGCGTGAACGGATCTGGACGGTGACACCCCTGCCGATCGAGACGATCGAGTGTGGCTTGGTGTTGAGCCACCACACGCTCACAAAGCTGAGTGCCACGGCGCCCATCAGGATCGTGGCGCCGAGCGTCAGCGTGGTCAGCAGCGGGCGTCGCGCCGCCCAGCGCGTCAGCCGGGTCCACGGGCGCTGTCGTCCGGCGCCGACCGGTTCGCGGTTGAGCCAGCGATGCAGGTCTTCGCCCAGGGCGGCGCACGACCCGTACCGATCACTCGCCCGACGCGCGCACGCCTTGAGCAGCACCGATTCCAACGCCCGGGGCATGCTCGGGTCCAGCGACCGACCGGGGCGCGGCTCGTCCTCGCCCACCCGCCGGACCGACTCATAAATCGTCTCGGTGATCTCGTGCGGCGTCTGTCCGGTGAGCAGGTGGTATCCGATCGCCCCGAGGGCGTAGACGTCCGAGCGTGTCGAGATCGCGGCGCGGTCCCCACGGGCCTGCTCGGGCGCCATGTAGGCGGGCGTGCCGATGGGCGCGCCATCGGCGGTGAGGGTCTGCATCACGTTCTGACTCACCAGGGCCGCGACGCCCAGGTCGATGATGACCGGCTCCTCCTGCTCGTTGATGAGGATGTTGGAAGGCTTGAGGTCGCGGTGGATGACGCCGTGCTCGTGCAGGGTCTGCACCGCCCGGGCGATCTTGGTCAGCAGGCGGACCCGATCGCGTCGGTCGAGCCTGCGATCCTGCGCGTACTCGAGCAGGGGACGTCCCTCCACGAGCCCGGTGACGATAAAGAGCTGGTTCCGCGTCAGCCCGTAGTCGAGCACCTGCACGACGTTCGGTGATCGGATCTGCGAGAGCATCTCCACCTCTCGCCAGGCCCGTTCGGTTCGGGCGCCCGCCTGGGCGTGGAGCAGCTTGAGCGCGACCGGGCGCTCGCTCGTGAGGGAAACGGCGCGGTAGACCACCCCCCCGGCGCCACGCCCGAGCTCCCCCTCCAGCCGGTAGCCCTCGACCGATGGGAGCCCCTCGGGGGTCTCCTCGGCAAGCAACGCCGTGGCCAATCTGGAAGCTTCTTCCGGTCGCATGGGGCTTTGTGTCTGCCCAATGTACGCACTGGGGCCTCCGAAGTAGGCTCGGACCCTCGGGCGTCTGTATCCCGTTCGGGACTCCTGATAGGCTGTGCGTCAGGGGTCCGGTGGACCAGTCGAAAACCCATGCCGAGTTTCAGACGACCTGCTGGACGTTGGTGCGCGAGCTCAGCGGCGAGGGCCCTCTCGCCGAGCGGGCCGCCGACGAGGCGATGCGCCGCTACTGGCCCGCCGTCTACGCCTTTCTTCGTCGATCCGGGTTCGGACGGGAGCGGGCCGAGGAGACCACCCAGGCCTTCTTCGCGGACGTGGTGATCGGGCGTTCGCTTCTGGAGCGGGCCGATCCCGGGATGGGACGCCTGCGGACGCTCCTGCTCAGCGCGCTCAAGCGGTACCTGATCGATCTGCACCGGCGCGAGGTGGCGCGCGGGAGCCTCGCCCGTCTCCCCGCCGAGGCCATCGAGCGGGAAGAGGGGAACTGGGCCGAGGCCGAGCTGGAGGGATCGGACGCGTTCGATCGACGGTGGGCCTCGGCGCAGCTCGAGGAGTCGATGCGTCGGTGCGAGGCGCACTACCGGTCATCCGGCAAGGGCGCGCACTGGGAGGCCTTCGAGGACCGGGTCGTCCGCCCCGCGGTCGGCTCGGGCGCGCCCACGCCGCTTCTTGAACTCGCCCCTCGTCTCGGGTTCCGCGGGCCGGCGGACGCCGCCGCCGCCGTGCAGGTGGTCCGCAAGCGGGCCCTGATCCTGCTTCGGGAGGTCGTGTCCGAGACCGTCCGCGACAAGGACGAGATCGAGCGCGAGTACCGCGATACGCTCCGGCTGCTGGGCGCATAGGTCCAAACGGAGGGTTCTGTGAACGACAAGCTCTCGATCGCTCGAAACTGGCTCCCCCGGTACACGGGCATGGGCGTCGATCAGTTCGGCGATTCCATCCTGCTCACCAACTTCGCCGACTATGTGGAATCGTTCTGCGATCGCTTCTCGTGCGACCTCTACGGCGAGGGGCGTCCGATGCAGGCCGCGACCAACGCCGACGGCGTGAGCATCATCAACTTCGGCATCGGCTCGCCCAACGCCGCGACGATCATGGACCTGCTCAGCGCGCGCGATCCGCGGGGGGTGCTCTTCCTGGGCAAGTGCGGGGGGCTCAAGACCTCCAGCGAGATCGGCCACTTCATCCTCCCCATCGCCGCCATCCGGGGTGAGGGCACCAGCGACGACTACTTCCCCCCCGAGGTCCCCGCGCTGCCCAGCTTCAAGCTCCACAAGTTCGTCTCCGAGAAAATGCGCGAGCGTGATCTCGACTACCGCACCGGTGTCATCTACACCACCAACCGGCGCGTCTGGGAGCACGACAAGAAGTTCCTCGGGCGCCTCAAACGCCTCACCTGCATCGGCATCGACATGGAGACGGCCACCCTCTTCGTCGTCGGTCACCACAACCGCATCGCGCGTGGCGCCCTCCTGCTGGTCTCCGACGTCCCCATCACCCCCGAGGGCGTCAAGACCGACGAGTCCGACTTCATCGTCCGCCAGCGCTGGACCCGGGAGCACCTCGAGATCGGCATCGAGGCGATGACCGACATCGGCGCCAAGGGTGAGCCGATCAAGCACTTCCGCTACTGAGGCTCGCCGCCCGGCGCCTCACCCGTCCTCGCCGATCGGGATCACGACCGGTTCGGACGCCACGGGCACGGACGTGTCTTCCCCCTCCTCCTCGTGGCGCCCCCCCTCCATGTTCGCGAACCCGCGACGCGAAGGGTCGAGGACGTCGCCGGCGGTGTCCGGGTTGTCGAGCGCGTTGGCGACCCGCTGCGCCTCGAGTCGCGCCCGCCCGTGCTCGGCCCGGGCCCGGCGCTCGATCTCCCGAAGCCGGCGCTGGGGCTCGCTGTCCGACCCGCCCAGAAGGGACCGGACGACCCCGCGTGTTCCCCGGAAGGGCGCCGTCCCGATCTCGAGGTCGGGGGGCGAGCCCGTGACGCGGGTGGTGACCAGCTCGTCGCGCACGCCCTCGATCAGGTCGGACAGGAAGGGGATCGGGCGCACCGCCTGCGAACGGAAGACCAGGTCCAGGTCCGACGCGGGCCAACGCATCTGCCCGTACCCGAAGATCTCGACCGAGGGAGAGAAGACGGAGATGTTCTCGAAGGTGATGTGGTCGCCCTCGATGAAGTAGTCCGCCTGCGCGAGATCGAGCTTCTGCGCCACCGGCGCCTGAAGGTTTGAGAACTCGATCAGTTGCAGGAAGAGGGGAAGGCGCACCACCTCGCCACCCGAGACGATCACCGAGCCGCGCCCCACCCGGGTGGCCGGGTCGTCCGAGGTCGCGCTGAGCGAGAGGCTCGCGTCGAGCACGCCGCGCGACGTGTCCTCCGCCTCCGACCAGGCCCCGTCCGCCTCGTCCCCCCCCACGCCCAGATCACGCAGGAGGGGGGCGGTGCGCACGCGCGAGAGCTGGGCGTCGAGCCAGTAGCGTCGCCTCGTGTCCGACGAGTCGTCCTGAACCGGGAGGATCTGGGCGCTCCCCGCCAGCCGGCCCCCGTGGATCGCGCCCGTGATCGCGGGCACAAGCACGCTCCCGGGCGTTTCTCCGTGACGGAAGCGGGCGTGCGCATCGCTCACCCGCACGCCCGCGGCCCGAAGCCGCTCGGCGGCGACATCGACCGTGAACTCCGCCTCCCGACCGGTCAGCGTCCGCGATTCGATGTCCACGCGCCCGTCGATCTCCGTGAGAGGGATGCCCGCGTCCGCGCTGGCGCGGCTCGCGAAGATCGTTCCGGTCAGGTCCGTCGCGAGGCGGTCGTCCCCGGAGGATCGCTCGATGTCCAGGCGCAGGCCCCGCCCGCGCACCGAGCCCTCCACCCGAACGTCGATGTCCTCGATCACCTCCCGCGCCGTGCGCGGGATCAGGGCGAGCAGGTCCTCGGGGAGCCCCTCGGCGTCGAGCGTCGCGTCCGCCTGCAGCGCGAACCCGTCCTCCCCCGGGCGCTGCCAGCGACCCCGCACGCTCGCCTCCCAGGCCGATCCGAGGACACGCAGATCCTCGATCCGCCCGTCCGTGCCATCCACGCCGATCCGACCGGAGGCCACGTCCAGCTCCACGCGCCCCGTGTCGGTCAGGAAGGAGATCGATTCGGGCTCGATCGCCCCCCGGATGTGCAGCGGGGGCAGGCGCATCGAGTCCTGCACGGGGGCGCCCGGGGCGGGGTGTTTGGGCGTGACCTCGATCAGCGCGGCGTACGCGCCGCGCGGCTCCCGCTCGTCGTAGATCGTCGTGACGCCATCCCCCAACGCGTCGCTCAGCAGGCTGCGCGTCAGCGTGGACTCGATCTGCGCGTCCATCCGCAGCGTCAGCTCGCCCTCGATCGGTCGGTCGGGCGCGTCCTCCGGGCTGAGCAGGGGCAGGCGCCCGTCCACGAGCAGGCGTCCGCCGTCGTGCCCGTCAAGCTCGAGCGCGGCGCTGAACGCGTCGGCCAGCAACGCCGGCTCGCTCCCCGCGTCGATCCGCACACGCCCCACGCTGTCACGCAGACGCACCGGGCGGTCGAGCACCATCAGCGACAGGACCCGGACGGACTCGAGCGACAGCTCCGGACGGATGCGCGTGCCCAGTTCCCCCACGACCCGCGCCCGGACGTCCACCTGTCCGCGCGGGCGGTGCGTCGCGTTCAGGCGGGCCAGGGCCCCGGCCGCCTCGGGGGAGAAGACCGCGACGAAGTGCTCGAGCGGCACGTCCGGGTCCAGGCGTGTCACCCGCGCGTCGGCGTAGATCGGGGCGCCCCGAGAGCTGATCACCCCGTCCCCCCAGCGCGACCCCTCGGGGGCGTCGATCTGCGTGAACAGCTCCACCGGGATGGAGGGGCGGTCTCCGGGCGAGGCGCCCTCCGGCGCCGCCTCCGCCTCGATCCCCACCACGATGATGTCCTCGCGCACGTAGATCGTCCCGACCAGCTCCTCGAGCGCCAGGGCGGGGATCTCGGGGTCGAAGGGCGCCGGGTGTGCCCGCACGTCGTACACCGACGTTTCCACGTCGTACCCCAGCCGCCCGTCCTCGCGCATCTCCAGGTCGACCCGGCAGTCCACGCGCCCCTCCAGGCGGAGGTTGTCGAGCAGCTCACGCAGCGAGCCGGAGTCCCCCGCGATCGCCCCCAGCTCACCCCCACTCGAGCGGTACCCCGGGATCGCGTTGAGCAGGAGATCATCGATCGGGACGTCTTCGCTCTCGATCACGACGGTGGGGCGGCTTGAGCCGTCCTCGTTGAAGAGGATCTCGCCCTCGATCGTCGCCCACCCGCCGCGCAGGGGCTGGTAGCGACCTCCCGTCAGCAGGGCCATGTCGTTGCTGATCTCGAGGCGCACATCGGTGGCGCGCAGCGGGATGGGGAACTGCTGCGGGATCATCCCCGCCTCCGGGAGGTCCACGACGATCCGCTTGCTCCACGACTCCCCGGGCCCGAAGGGTCGTTCGAGGTGCACCGTCACGTCGCACGCCCCGCCGAACTCGAACTCCGGGGGTCGCCCGGGAGGGGGACCACCCCCGGCGGGGTCAGGAGCCCCGAGGCGAGCAGCTCGGCGTACCGCTGCTCGCTGAAAAGCGTGTCGAGCAGCACGAGGCGTTCCTCGCTGAGGGCCGCACGCAGCGCGTCGTCCACGGGCACGTCCTCGGCCCGGAGGCTAATCTCGACATTCTCTCCGAGGTCGTCGAGGGGGATCACGCCCGAGGCCGTCAGGTGCGCCCCGGAGGGCGAAACCCCCCGGACGGAGACCAGGTCGAGGCTCTCGCGATCGAACTCGACGCGTCCGGAGAGCTGCTCGAAGACGTAGGGGAACCCGCTGAAGGCGGCGACGCCGTTGCGGATGTCCACCTCGCCCCAGATGCGCACGGGCATGGTCACCCCGCCCTCGGGCTGGTCACGGGTGACGTGGATCAGGGCGGACACGTCCGCGGTGGGGCGCGAGAACATGTCGAGCTTCTCGATCACCTCGTCGGGAGCGAGCACGAGCACGTCCATGTCCTCTTCGAGGCGGAAATCGGTCTCGAGCACACAGACGAACCCGCTCTCCAGGCTCGTGCCCAGGTAGTCGAGGCGAACCCGGTACTCGAGGGTGTCCAGCTCCCCGCGCAGCTCGGACCGGATGGTGTCGTTCTCGAACCGGACCTGCCCGGAGGTGTTGGTCATGCGGACGAGGGGCCCCTCGGGGGTGAGGTTGCCCTCGTTGTCGAAGGGCAGGTTCAGCTCGACGCCCTCGAGCGAGAGCATCACGCGAACCGACCCGTCGCTCGTCATGCTCAGCGTCGTGGGGCGGACGCGTCCCTTCAGGTCCGCCCGCCGGTAGATGTCGCGGTAGCGCGTCGGGATCACGTCGGCGGACCAGTCCTCCAGGTCCACGCCGTCGAGACGCAGCTCGATGCCCTGCTCATCGATGCGTCCGGCCAGCGCGAAGGGGGGGCGGTCCGGGTTCGGGTCGGGCACGTGCTGGCGGATGTGGAAGGAGTACCCCGGGCGTGAGTCCTCGATGCGCGGCTCGAGCGATCCGGTGAACGGGACCGTCGTCAGCGTCTTGTACCCCCGCTCGTCATGCTCCCCCAGCTCCAGCGTCCCGTTCCGGGCCACCACCGTCGGCAGCGCGAACGAGGCGTCCGACGCGTCACCCCCGAGCCCGAGCAGCGAGACGTCCGCGATGTTCAGGCGACCCGTCTCGATCGACTGGCTCACCCGGATGTGCGGCCCGTTGAGTTCCACACGACGCACGCGACCGTGCCCCGCGATCGACCCGAGCCAGTCCACCCAGATCCGCGCGCTCTCCACACGGAAGAAGGTCGCTCCGACGCCCGACTCGTCGGGCACCCGGAACTGCGCCCGGCGAAGGACGACGCTCCCGTCGGCCGCGATCACCACGCGCTCGGCGTCCACCTCCGCGTTGATCATCTCCGCGATGCGAGGGAGCACCGTGTGACGCGCCACGCCGGAGCGTGCGAAGATCACCAGCGCGATCGCGCCGACCCCGATCAGCAGGGCCACGGCGCGCACGATCGTCGTCCGTCGGATGCGCCGGCGGGGCCTGGCCCGCAGGCGGGGCGTTGATTGGGGCGTGGGTTGGCTCTGCGCCATAATCTGTTCAGTCGCTCGTCGCGATCCGAGGATGGGTCACGATGGTATCCGTCGGGGCGTGCCCGGGGGCCGGCCCACCCACCCGGATGCGCCGGATCGGGTTGTCAGTCAGCACACACTTACCGGGATTCTCCCCGAACCGAGGCGGTCATGGCCAAGCTCAAAACGAGGTTCGTCTGCCGTTCGTGCGGCGCGGCGCAGGCCCGCTGGATGGGCAAGTGCCCGGACTGCGGCGCCTGGGACGCGCTCGAGGAGCAGCCCGATCACGCGTCGGCGACACGCGATCCGCAACGCGGGCTGGTCGAAGGGTGGGGCGGAGCGTCCGAGAACATCGCGGACCCGGGCTCGCCCTCCGCCGGCGCCCGCCCGATCAACGAGATCGAGGGGGGCGCTTCGGTCGAGCGGCTGCCGACGGGCATCGGCGAACTCGACCGCGTCCTGGGCGCTACGCAGGACGGCGCGGGCCGGTTGCGTCGGGGGATCGTCCCCGGGTCCGCCGTGCTCGTCGGGGGGGAGCCGGGCATCGGCAAGAGCACCCTGCTGCTCCAGGCCGCGGGCGCGTGGAGCGAGGCGGTCCGCCCCGACGCCGCCAGCAAAAACTGGTCCGGGCGCGTGCTGTATGTCTCGAGCGAGGAGTCGGGCGAGCAGGTCCGCTCGCGCGCGCGCCGCCTCGGCGTCGGGGACAGCGAGCGTCTGTTCGTCCTCGCCGACACCAACCTGGCGCGCATCCTCGAGCAAACCCGCAAGGTCATGCCCGACGTGCTCATCATCGACTCGGTGCAGATGATCTACAAGGCGGACCTGGACGCGTCACCCGGGAGCGTCTCGCAGCTGCGCCGGTGCTGCGCCGAGCTGGTCTACCTCGCCAAGGCGAGCGGGATCGCGGTCGTGCTCGTTGGGCACGTGACCAAGGACGGGCAGCTCGCGGGCCCGAGGCTCCTGGAGCACCTGGTGGATGCGGTGCTCTACTTCGAGGGCGACCGCTTCCACTCGGGTCGCATCGTGCGCGCGATCAAGAACCGCTTCGGCACGACGCAGGAGCTTGGCATCTTCGAGATGACGGGGGAGGGGCTCGCCGAATCGCCCGAGGGCGCCAGCGTCGCGGCCCTGCGCGAGAGCGAGCCGAGGCCGGGCGCCGTCGTCTGCCCCGTCATGCACGGGTCCCGCTGTGTGCTCGTCGAACTCCAGGCCCTGACGGCCACGGGGTTCGTGGGCAGCGCCAAGCGTAAGAGCAGCGGGCTCGACAGCAACCGCCTGGCGATGCTCATCGCGGTCCTCGAGCAGCACGGGGGGCTGCGTCTGGCCGACCGGGACGTCTTCACCAGCTCGGTCGGTGGCATCCGTGTCGTCGAGCCCGCATCGGATCTGGCGCTCCTGCTCGCGATCGCGGGCGCGCACTACAAGCGGGCGCTCGCGCCCACGACGTGCGCCGTCGGCGAGGTGGGGCTGGGGGGCGAGGTTCGCCCCGTGGCCCAGCTGGAGAACCGTCTGCGCGAGGCGGCGCGGCTGGGCTACACCCACGCGATCACGCCGCGGGTGAAGAAAGCGCCCAAGGTCAAGGGGATCGAGCTGCTCCCGGTCACGACCGTCGGCGCCGCGATCGAGCAGATGCATTAGAGGGGCAACGGGCAACGGGGGGAAACCGGGGCGAGCTGTGCCGTCCGCCTCTTGCCTCTCGCCCCGCCTCAGCTCGCCAGCCAGTCCGGCAGCGCTCGCGGTCGCCCGCTCTGGTCCACGCACGCCAGCTCGGTGCTCGCGACGGCGCACACGCCGTCGGCGGGGGTCGCCGGGTCGCTCGGGTCCGGGGGGCTGCCCAGCCGCTCGATGAGCGCCAGCTCGTACTCGTGCCGGATCTTGATCTTCGACCCACCGACCACGCGGGTGCGCACCTCGATGAGGTCGTCGTACCGGATCGGGCGGCGGTACCGGAGGTCGAGCTTGGTGATGACGAGGAAGACCCCCTCACGCTCAAGCTGCGCGTAGGTCACGCCCGTCTCGCGGAGCAGCTCCGTGCGTCCCTCCTCCATCCAGGGGACGTAGGAGGAGTGGTGCGCGACGCCGAAGGGGTCGCACTCGGCGTAGCGCACGCGCAGGCGCGTGACGCCCTGGGTGGGCACGGGGCTGGTCGGCTCGGGGGGCATGGCGGACTGTATCCGCGCCGTCAGGCCGCGACGGAACGCTCGCGCAGGCGGGCGGCGTCCTTGCCCGCGACGAAGAGGTACTCCCGGTTGCGCAGGCGCCCGACCGTGCCCACCCGCTCCCCGGCGGGGTTGTGGATGCCGATCTTCGCGCCCACGTACCGGTGGTCCTCGGGCTCGAGCACGACGGGCGACTCCCCGAACCGCTCAGCGAGCATGGACTCGATCTGTTCCCGGGAGACCATGCCCTCGTCGCTGAACGAGAGAATGACGTTCCGCGCCCGCACCGCTTCGATCAGTTCCCGCACCGCCTCCGCGATCCGCGGGCGCGAGTTGAAGCGGCTCTTACGCGTCTTGCAGTCCACACGCTTGCACGCCACGCCGTAGACCTCGGGCTTGTCCCAGCGCACGAGCGTCTCCCAGACGTGGTAGTTGCCCAGGTAGGAGTGCTGGTTGTACGGGGGGTCGAGGTAGGCCACGCCGGCGTCGGGGGCGAAGGCGCCGAACCACTCCGCGGCGTCGAGGGCGTCACCCTGGAACGCCAGCCCCGGACCTCGGCTCGCACGCGGGAGCACGTCGGGCAGACGCAGCTCGAGCCTCCGGTGCGCCCGGGGCGCCCAGGACTTCAGGTACGCCATCTGCACCCCCGTCGTGGAGTCCACCCGGTCGGCGCCCTCCATGAGGGAGACGAGCAGGACCTTCTCCAGCAGGGGATCGAGGCTGAGCTGCGCGATGCGCTCCCGGATCGCGTCGACGCGGGCGCCGTTGTCGGGGTGGATGAACCGGGACCGCTCACAGAACGTCTGCGTGAAATACCCCGGCCGGGGGGGGAGGGCCCGCAGCTCATCGAGCAGGCGCGTCGCGTCGGCGAGCACGCGCTCCCGGTCGGCCTGCACGTAGCAGGCCGCCAGGGCGTGCGCGTACGCGTTCGTGTCCGAGGCCAGCACACGCCATCCCTCGCGCTTGAGCGCGTGCCCGACGCGGCTTGTTCCGCTGAACAGGTCGAGGGCGACGCCCGGGCGCCCCCCCGTCAGCAGACGGCATGTCCGGGTGATGGCGGGCACGAGGCGTCGCTTGGACCCGATGTACTTGATCATCCGGTGACCATCGGCGATCCCGGGCGTCGCACGCCAGCGCCGGTGTACCCTCTCGGGCATGGCAGAGGTCGGGGGCTCCAGTTCGAAGAGCGTTCGATCCGTCTCGCGGACGGACGCGGTGCGGTGGTTCGGGCTGTTCGTCGGGCCCGTGCTGGCGCTCGTGGTCTACCTCCTGCTGCCGGCGGGGGAGACGGGGCTGGGCGCACCGGGGCGGGCGACGGGCGCCATCGGCGCCCTCATGGCGGTCTGGTGGCTCACCGAGGCCCTCCCCCTCGCGGCGACGGCGCTCCTCCCCATCGTCCTGTTTCCACTCACCGGAGCGCTCGGCCTGAGCGAGACAACCGCCCGCTACGCCCACCCCCTGATCTTCCTGTTCATGGGGGGATTCCTGCTCGCCCTGGGCATGCAGCGCTGGGGCCTGCACAAACGCATCGCCCTGACCACCATCCTCCTCGTCGGCGCCCGCCCCAGGCGACTCATCGCCGGGTTCATGATCGCCACCGCGCTGCTCTCCATGTTCGTCTCCAACACCGCGACCGCGGTCATGCTCGTTCCCATCGCGATGAGCGTCGTCGAACTCGCGCGCGGGCGCCTCGGGGAGGACCGGGAGGGGCTTCTCGGGCCGTTCGCCTGCGCCCTGATGCTCTCGATCGCGTACGCGGCCTCCATCGGGGGCGTCGGCACCCTCATCGGCTCGCCTCCCAACACCCTCATGGCCGGGTTCGTGTCGGATCGGTACGGCGTCGAGATCTCCTTCGCCCGCTGGATGCTGGTCGGCGTGCCGCTCGTCGTGGTCTTCCTCCCGATCGCCTGGCTCTACCTCGTCCGGATCGCCTCCCCCGTGAGGCTCCCCGAGATCCCCGGCGGGCGTTCCCTGATCCGGGACGAGCTGCGGGCCCTGGGCCCGATGAGTCGCGGGGAATGGACCGTCTTCGTCGTGTTCGTCATCACCGCCGGCGCCTGGATCACCCGCCCCCTCATCGTCGCGCTGGGCGACCGCATGGGCTGGGCGCCCCTCACCCAGCTCTCCGACACGGGCATCGCGATGGCGGGGGGGCTGGCGCTCTTTCTCATCCCGGTCGAGGCTCGCACGCGCACCTTCGCCCTCGACTGGGCGAGCGCCGAGCGGCTGCCCTGGGGGGTGTTGCTTCTCTTCGGGGGTGGGCTCGCCCTCGCCCGCGCGATGGAGCACGGGGGGGTGGATGTCTTCCTCGGCTCCGGGTTCAGCGCACTCTCGGGCGCGCCCGTGACGCTGCTCGTCTTGTGCGTCGCCCTCCTGGTCATCTTCCTCACGGAGCTGACCAGCAACACCGCCGTGACGAGCGCGCTGCTCCCCGTCCTCGCCGGCGTGGCGCTCGAGCTGGGCCTTGAGCACCCGGTGCTGCTTCTTCTCCCGGCGACGCTCGCCGCGAGCTGCGCGTTCATGCTTCCCGTCGCGACGCCCCCCAACGCGATCGTCTTCGCCTCCGGCGCCATTTCCGTTGGACGGATGGCCCGGGCGGGTCTGGCCCTCAATCTCATCGGGGTCCTCCTGGTCGCCCTTGCCAGCCTGGCGCTCCACCCGCTGCTGGGCTGGTCCCCCGGGCTCGGAGGGGGCGGCTGAGGCGACCGGGGGCGGGCCTACGATTGCCCAAGATGAGTTCGACCGCCGCGACCGGACCGACGGATTCGTCGGAGACCCCCGCCCCATCCACCGTGCCCGGCGACGCTCCCCCGACGCGCCCGGCGCCCCCCAGCCGCCCACCACAGACCCCCCGAGCGTCACGCCTCACCTGGCTGGCCTATCTCACGCGCGCCGGCCTGGCGATCCTGGCGCTCATCGTCGGCGCCGGGATCTTCGCCTTTCTCTCCAGCGGGAAGACGGCGCCCGCGCGCCACGAGTCCGGGGCGTCCTACCTGACCGTTCGCGCCATGGAGGCGAGCCGGCGCCCGGTCGCTCGCGTCGGGGAGGGATTCGGGACCGCCCGCGCCCTTGACGCCGCGGACGTCCGCGCGGAGGTGGGGGGAACCGTGATCGAGCGACCCGCCTCGGTCGAGGCCGGCGCGGAGATCCGGGAGGGGGCGACGATTATCCGGATCGAGCCGCTGGACTACGAGCAGCGGGTCCAGGCGACCGAGCGCCGGATCGACGCGTTGCGCGCGCAGCTGAGCGGACTTGAGGTCGAGGAGCAGCGCCTCACCGAGCAGGCGGGTTTCGCGGCGCAGGAAGAGGAGACGGCCCGGCGCGACGTTGACCGGGTCCGGAATGCGCAGAACGCCGGGGCCGGCTCCGCGGGGGAACTGGATCAGGCCGAGGCCGCGCTCCTCCGGGCGCAGCGCACGCTCGCGGGCATCCGCCAGCAGTTGGGCCTGATCCCGTCGCGTCGCGCCGCGCTCGAGGCGCAGCTTCTCGGGGAGCAGGCGAACCTCCGCATCGAGCGGGAGAACCTCCTGCGCACCGAGGTGACCAGCCCCCTGGACGGCGTGATCGAGGCGGTGGACTTCGAGCGCGGCGAGTGGGTCGGCGCGGCGCAGCGCGTTGCGCGCATCGTGGACCTCCGACGGATCGAGATCCCGCTCCGCCTCCCCAAGTCCAGCGCCGGCTCCGTCCGCGTGGGGGACCGCGTCGAACTGGCGCCCGACGGGATGGCCCCCGCCCGCTGGGAGGGAACCGTCGTTCGGATCTCGCCCACCGTGGACGCGTCCACCCGCACGATCGAGGTCTTCGTCATCGTGGAGCAGGACCCGGCGGCCGAGGAGGGGCGTCTGCGCCCCGGGCAGTTCGTCGTCGGACGCGTGCGCACGAGCCGGACCGAGAACCGCGTCGTCCTCCCGAGGCGGGCGATCGTCGCGGACCGGGTGATGCTCGGCGAGCCGGTCGATGCGAAGGACCCGGCGCTCGCGGGGATCGCGGCCTCGGACCGGGACGCGATCCGACGCGTTCGCCCGGTGGACGTGCTCGTGGAGTATCACCTCGGCGGGACGTTCTCGGGCGCGGACCCGAACGAGCGTGACTGGGCGGTGCTCGACGCGGGCGCCCCCATCCCGGACGGGTCGGTCGTGATCCTCTCGAACCTGGACCAGCTGATCGAGGGGATGTACGTCCGCGTCGACGAGGGGCGCGGGGCCGACGGGGCGACGACGGACGGGGGTGGGTGATGGGGCTTCCCGAGTTCGGCGTCCGCAGGCCGGTCGTCGCCAACCTCGTCATGTTCGCGGTGATCGGGGCGGGCCTCATCTTCGGGCTCACGCTTCGGCGTGAGTTCTTCCCGGAGATCGAGCCGACGCAGGTTGTCATCGGGGCGCCGTACCCCGGGGCGGCGCCGGAAGAGGTTGAAGACTCCCTCGCCACCAAGATCGAGGACCGCGTCGCGGACCTCACCGGCGTCACCGAGGTGACCTCCACCATCTCGGAGGGCGGGGCCTCGGTGCGCGTCGAGTTCGAGGACGGCTTCGATATCGACGAGGCCGTCGCGGACGTCAAACGGGAGATGGACGCCCTCCAGGACCTCCCCGAGGAGTCCGAGCGGATCACCGTCGTCAAGCTCGAACCGAACCTCCCGGCGATCGTGCTCTCGCTCTACGGGGACGCGAGCGAGCGGGACATGAAGGAGGCGATCCAGCAGATCGGGGACGACCTGCGCACCATCCCGGGGATGGGCGATGTCGTGCTCTCCGGCGTGCGCACCGACGAGATCAGCGTCGAGGTCCGGCCCGAGGTGGTGATGGAGCACCGCCTCAGCCTGCCGATGGTGAGCGACGCGATCAGCGCCGCGATGCGCGAGTTGCCGGGCGGGTCGGTCCGGTCGGAGACGGCCAACGTCGCCGTCCGCAGCGTCGGCGTGGAGGAACAGGCCGCGAAGATCCGGGAGATCGTCGTCAAGGGGGACCCCTCCGGTCAGGTCCTCCGCCTCGGGGACATCGCCGAGATCTCCGAGGGCTTTGCCGACGTCTCTCTCTCCAGCCGCCTCAACGGGAAGCCCGCGGTCAGCCTCACGGTCTTCAAGGTGGGCGACAAGGATGTCGTCGAGATCGCCGAGCTGGTCAAGGCCTACGCGGCCGGGCGGCGCAACGACCCGATGCCCCTCTCCACCGGGGAGAAGCTCGCCACGATCTTCCGCAAGCCGGGAGACACCAGCCCTGTCTCACCCCGGATCGAGGCGTACGAGCTGGGTCGCAGCCGCGCGGCCCAGGGCCCCCCTCCGGGGGAGCTGATCGTGACCACGGACCTCGCCCGCTTCGTCCAGCAGCGCCTCAACCTGCTCTCCCGGAACGCGTTCTGGGGGGGTGTGCTTGTCTTCATCACCCTGGTGCTCCTGCTCAACTGGCGCGTCTCGTTCTGGGTGGCGATCGGGCTGGTGATCTCGCTGCTCGGCACGCTCGCGGTGATGAGCTGGCTCGGGGTGACGCTCAATCTGCTGACCATGTTCGGGCTCATCGTGGTGATCGGCATCCTCGTGGACGACGCCATCGTCGTCGCGGAGAACATCACCGCCCGCCACGAACGCGGGGAGCCGGCGCTGGAGGCGGCGATCCGGGGGGCGAACCAGGTCGCCTGGCCCGTCGTGGCCACGGTGCTGACGACCATCTGCGCCTTCCTCCCGCTGGCGCTCATCGGGGGACAGATCGGCGACTTCATGAAGTGGCTCCCCATCGTCGCGGGGTGCGCCCTGGCGGTCTCGCTGATCGAGTCCCTCTTCATCCTTCCCTGCCACATGGCGCACTCGCTCAAGAGCCTCGACAAGCAGAAGGAGATGGGCGGATCGAACCGGCTCCAGGCGATCGAGCTGCACTTCGACGCGGCCCGGGACCGCGTCTTCAACAAGTGGCTCATCCCCCGGTACGTCCGCCTGCTCGACTGGTGCCTGACCTACCGCTACTTCGCCGCGGCGGTGGGGGTGGCGCTCGTGCTCCTCTCGGTGGGCATGGTCGCGGGGGGGCGGCTCAAGTTCATCTACTTCGAGACCGAGGACTCCGAGACCATCAACATCGCGCTGACCATGCCCATCGGCACCCCGGCCAGCGAGACCGACGCGATGGTCCGTCGCCTGGAGGCCGCGGCACTCGCGCAGCCCGAGGTGGACAGCGTCTACGCGGTGACCGGCGGCGTGGGCGACATCAACGGGGAGGGGAACGACGCCGTCGCGGACCACCTGGGCCAGCTCATCCTCGAACTCCATCCCGTCGAGGAGCGCGACCGGACGAGCGAGCAGGTCGAGCTGGCGATCCGGGAGCAGGCGGGGGAGCTGACGGGCATCAAGTCCCTGCGGATGGAGGGCGTGGGCGCGGGGCCGGGCGGGCCGGCGTTGACCTTCACCGTGACGGGCGAGAACCAGCGTGCCATCGACCAGGCCGTCCGGATGCTGCAGGACCGCATGGCGACCTACGACGGCGTCTTCGACATCGCCACCGACGCGGACAGCGGCCAGCGCGAACTCCGGTTCACCCTGCGCGACGGGGCGAGCGAGATGGGCTTCACCCGCGCCGGGCTCGGGCGTCAGATCCAGGGCGCCGTCTTCGGCATCGAGGCCTTCACGTTCGCCGGTGAACGCGAGGACGTGGACGTCCGCGTCAAGGCGCCCCCGTCCGTGCGCAAGAACCTCGCGGCCCTCGAGAGCATGCACGTCCTCTCACCCGCCGGGCAGCCGGTCCCGCTTGGCGAGGTGGCTCACATCGAGGAGGGGCTCTCGTACGCGACCATCCGGCGCCTGGACCGCAAGCGGGCCGTGACCGTCAGCGCGGAGGTGGACCGGGGCGCCGGCACGCCCGAGGAACTCGCCTCGGCGATGCAGGGCGACCTGCGCGAGAGCGAGGCCGCGGTCCCCGGCGTGCGCATCCTTGAACGCGGGCGCCAGAAGGAGGTGGCCGAGTCGTTCGCGACCCTCCCCCTCGGGATGCTCACCGCGATGGGTCTGATCTACGTCGTGCTCGCCTGGCTCTTCCAGAGCTACGTGCAGCCCCTCATCGTCATGAGCGCGATCCCGTTCGCGATGATCGGCATGATCTGGGGCCATCTCCTGCTCGGCTTCAGCATGACGTTCCTCTCTCTCGTCGGGTTCGTGGCCCTGGCGGGGGTCGTGGACAACGACTCGCTGATCTACATGGAGTTCTTCAACGCTCAGCGCCGCGCGGGGGCGACCGTGCGGGTGGCGGCGCTCGAGGCGGGGCGGGCGCGCGTCCGCGCGATCCTGCTCACGACCATCACCACCGTCCTCGGACTGCTCCCCCTCATGCTCGAGCAGAGCTTTCAGGCCCGATTCCTGATCCCCATGGCGATCACGATCGCCTTCGGCCTCATCAGCGCGACCGGCATCATCCTGATCGTCCTCCCCTGCTTCCTCATGATGTTCGCCGACATCAAGCACAAGCTCGTCGTGCTTTGGTCGGGCCGGCTCGACTCGGCGCACGAGGGGTACCACCCCCCGGCCAGGGCCCTGCGCTCACCCACGGACGACTGATCCCCGCCCTACTCGATGATGTCGATGTAGCCCCGCATCACCCCGCCCCGGGCGTTGGTCCGGACCAGGTTCAGGCGCACCCCGCGGGAGAGATCCGCCAGGCGCACGGCCCGGTCCAGCTCCTCGGGCGTCGAGACGCTGTTCCCCTCCACCCCCGTGATCAGGTCGCCGGCCTGGAACCCGGCGCTGGCGCCCAGCCCGTGCGGGTCCACCTCGATCACCGCCAGCCCCGTGGGCCCCGGGACTGTGCGCCCCCCGCGCCGGATCTCGAGCTGGTTCGGGATCACCGTCAGCCCGAGCGGCTCGATGGTGCGCGCGCCGAGCGAGAGCAGGGTCAGGCGCGCCCCGGTGTCGCGGTCGATCACGGTCACCTCGGCGTGCCGGTGGCGACCGTTCCGCACGAAGTCCACCATCGCCCGGGTGTTCGGTC
>JBITAG010000067.1:0-2711 GCA_044439985.1 Phycisphaerales bacterium JB059
GCGATCCTTGCGCCCCCGCCCCCCGACTCCTCGCCCCCGCACGCAGACCCACCCCCGCGAAACTCCAGCGATCGCCCGGGTCTGGTCGATCCAAACGCCCGGCCACGGAAGGCGACTCGGCGGCGGAGCCCGCTCGTTTCACAGGGATGGCGACACACGGTCGCCCACATCACGCGCCCAGACAGCGCCCCAGGGAGGCCACACCGTGCCCGAGCAGAACACCCACCCCGCCGCCAGCAACGAGATGACCGTCATCGGTCCCGACACCCGCATCTCCGGCGAGATGACCTTCGACAAGTCCGCCCGGATCCTCGGCGCCTTCGAGGGCAAGATCATCGCCCAGGGCGAGGTGCAGATCGGCCCCTCCGCCGACTGCCGCGCCGCCATCGACGCCAAGCGCGTCGTCGTCGATGGCGCCGTCACCGGCCCCATCCACGCCCGCGAACGCCTCACCCTCAGCCCCAACGCCCGCGTCACCGGCGACATCACCGCCGGGACGCTCATCGTCGCCGAGGGCGCCAGCTTCGTCGGCCAGTGCCAGGTCGGCCCTCAGGCCGCCGAACTCTCCAAGAACCTCGGCTCCACGATGCCCGCCGGCGAGATCGACTTCAAGCCCCCGTGGAAGCACGAGGCCGCCACCTCCGCCGCCTGAGCCACCCCCCGACTCCCCCTCCTCCCCGCCGCCGGCGCCCCCGTTGCGCGCCCGCGATCCCCCAATGCCACCCGATGAGCGCCACCCATGGCTCCCCCACCTCCCGACCCGAACGGTCCGCTGCTACCGGTGCGCCGAAACCTTCGACGTCGCCCTCAAGGCCATGAGCGCCTCCTGCCCCCACTGCTACAAACGCATCGACGTCTCCGACATCATCATCCGGCACGCCCACTGGGGGGGACGCATCGAGACCTGCGGCTCGATCCTCGTCCAGCGACGCGCCAAGGCGCAGGCCAGCACCGCCATCGCCGGGGGGACCGTCGACATCCTCGGGGTCTTTGAGGGCTCCCTCATCGCCGGCGGCGCCGTCCGCCTCGGCCCCGAGGCCGTCATCCGAGGCGCCGTCCGCGCCCCCAACATCCACATCGACCCCGGCGCGGTCATCGACGACGCCCACCTCGACATCCCCGGCAACGCCCTCGACGCCCTCACCCGGTCCCGCGAAGCCGTCGGCTGACCCCCATCCCCGCCCCGCGCTGTATCCTCCGCGCGATGCGCCCCCTCCCCCACCTCCGACGCGCCCTCCTCGCCCTCCTCCTCGCCCCCGCGCTCGCGCACGCGTCACCCCCCGCTCCCCCCACCACCGACGAGCCCGACGAGCAACAGGAGGTCGTCGCCGCCGAGGCGCCCGTCACCGTGCGCAGCGCCCCCTCCGACGGGAGCATCGCCGAACGACTGGTCCAGGTCCTCGAGGCCACCGACCGCTTCACGCAGCCCTCCGTCTCCGTCCGCAACGGGGTGGTGTCCCTCCACGGCGAGGCCAACTCCGAGGCGATGCGCGACCTGGCCGAGAGCCTCGCCCAACGCACCGAGGGCGTCGTCGCCGTCGTCAACAACATGACCGTCAAGACCGAGCCCGTCTTCACCCTCGCGCCCGCGCGACGCGAACTCGACATCCTCATCCGCGACGTCATCCGCGCCACCCCCCTCTTCGTCGTCGCTCTCCTGATCTTCACCCTCGCCCTCCTCTTCGCCGGCGTCATCGCCCGCCTCGCCACCCGTGTCCTCGGACGCGCCACCGACAGCGAACTCCTCCGCAACGTCCTGCACAAGGCCGTCTTCCTCCTCGTTCTCGTCCTCGGCGCCTACCTCGCGCTGCGCGTCACCGGGCTCACCCGCGTCGCCATCGCCGTCATCAGCGGCACCGGCCTCCTCGGCCTCGCGCTCGGCTTCGCCTTCCGCGACATCGCCGAGAACTTCCTCGCCAGCCTCCTCCTGAGCATCCAGCGCCCCTTCCGACTTGGCGACGTCATCGAGGTCGACGGGCACCTCGGCGTCGTCCGCAAGGTCACCGCGCGCGGCACCCTCCTCATCGATTTCGACGGCAACCACATCCAGATCGCCAACGCCACCGTCTACAAGAACACCATCAAAAACTTCACCGCCAACCCTCGCGTTCGCATCAACTTCGCCGTCGGCATCGGCTACGACGACGAGATCGCCCGCGCCCAGGACGTCATCCACGCCGTCCTCGAGAACCACCCCGCCGTCCTCGACGACCCCGAGCCCCTCGTCCTCGTCGAGAGCCTCGGCGCCAGCTCCGTTACCCTGCGCACCTACTTCTGGATCGACGGCGCCAAGCACAGCATGCTCAAGATGAAGTCCTCGGCGATCCGCATGACCCTCCGCGCGCTCACGGACGCCGGCGTCTCCATGCCCGACGAGGCCCGCGAGGTCATCTTCCCGCAGGGCGTCCCCGTCGCCATGGGCGCGACGAGCGACGCCCCCGCGCCCCCGTCCGCGCCCGACGCCCCCAAACTCGCCGAGGAGGTCGTCGTCGAGGCCGAGGGGGATCTCTCCAGCGAAACCGACGACCTGAACCGCCAGGCGGAATCCTCCCGCGACCCCGACGAGGGCGACAACGTGCTCGCCGACCAGCCCGGCGCCGCCCCCGCCTAACCGCCGCTCACGCCATGCCCCCCGCCCCCCCCCCAGCCCACGCCGGCCCCCGCCCCGACGCCCCCGGCGCCCCGCGGGTGCGGCGCCGGCGCGGGAGGGG